>NZ_JBKGGT010000004.1:0-327634 GCF_052041995.1 Pseudomonas sp. SMV7
GGAAAACAAAGCGGGGAGGCCTGACGGCCTCCCCGCTTCTATATAGCTACACCTATCAGCTATCACTCCGCCTTGAGGGTAACCCGCGCAAACGACTTCTTGCCCGCTTGGCAAACGTGGGTCGCCCCCAGGGCAAACATGAAATCACGTTCGACCACGGCGCCATCAACCTTTACCGCGCCGCCACTGAGCAGATCACGAGCCTGCGCCGAGTTCTTCACCAGGCCAGCGCGATTCAGCACGGCAGCGATCGGCAGGTCTTCCGCCGCAGTCACTTCAACCTCCGGCAGGTCTTCCGGCAACTCACCATCCTTCATGCGGTTACCTGCTGCACGGTGCGCATTGGCCGCAGCCTCCTCGCCATGGAAGCGCGCCACGATCTCTTCCGCCAGCTTGATCTTGATGTCACGCGGGTTGGCGCCTTTGGCGACGTCCGCACGGAACTGCTCGATCTCTTCCATCGAGCGGAAGCTCAGCAGCTCGAAGTAGCGCCACATCAAGGTATCCGGGATCGACACCAGCTTGCTGTACATCACGCCCGGCGCTTCCTGGATACCGACATAGTTACCCAGCGACTTGGACATCTTCTTGACGCCGTCGAGCCCTTCGAGCAGCGGCATGGTCACGATGTTCTGCGCTTCCTGGCCATAGGCACGCTGCAGCTCGCGCCCCATCAGCAGGTTGAACTTCTGGTCGGTGCCACCCAGCTCGACATCGGCCTTCAGCGCCACCGAGTCATAGCCTTGCACCAGCGGGTACAGGAACTCATGGATGGCGATCGGCTGGTTGGTGGTGTAGCGCTTGTCGAAGTCATCACGCTCAAGCATGCGCGCCACGGTGTACTGCGAAGCCAGGCGAATGAAGTCAGCCGGGGTCAGCTTGTCCATCCAGGTGGAGTTGAACGCGACCTCGGTCTTGGCCGGATCGAGGATCTTGAACACCTGCTGTTTATAGGTCTCGGCGTTTTCCAGCACCTGCTCGCGTGTCAGCGGCGGACGCGTGGCACTTTTGCCGCTCGGGTCGCCGATCATGCCGGTGAAGTCACCGATCAGGAAGATGACCTGGTGCCCCAGGTCCTGGAACTGACGCAGCTTGTTGATCAGCACCGTGTGCCCAAGGTGCAGGTCTGGCGCGGTCGGGTCGAAGCCGGCCTTGATGCGCAGAGGCTGGCCGCGCTTGAGCTTCTCCACCAGTTCCGACTCGACCAGTACTTCTTCCGCACCGCGCTTGATAAGCGCCAGCTGCTCTTCAACCGACTTCATAGACAAACCCGCAAGGCTCAGATTCAGGGGGAGCCAACCATACAAGATCGGCCGTCAATTACAAGTTTCGCAAAGGAATGTGACCCGGGCACAGGCTTGCGGCGTCTACGCGCCCTTGCGTGAAAATGGTTTTGGTTATATTTTATACAGTTATTTCATCTTCATCATGTCATTCATCTTTTCCATTTCACCTTTTTCAAAGTCACCGTGCCCATGACCAACGAACCGCCTAAAGCGCCCCCGCTTTATCCGAAAAGCCATCTGTTGGCCGCCAGCGGCATTGCCGCCCTGCTCAGCCTGGCCCTGCTGGTATTTCCCTCCAGCGAAGTGGAAGCCAAGAAAACCACCCTCAACCTCGAACTGGAAAGCCCTGCCGAGCAGTTGAAGGACGAATCCCGCGCTGCGCCCCTGGTACAGGCAGAAGGTGAGCAAGGCTCGCCATTCGCCCAGATAGAGGACGCCGCCCCCGACACCCAGAACGCCAAGCAGGAAGACGCCGCTGCCGCAGAACCGGTCGCCGAAACCGCCAAGGAGCCCGGCCACCGCGAAGTCACTGTGGCCCGCGGCGACACGCTCTCCACCCTGTTCGCCAAAGTGGGCCTGCCGACCAATGCGGTGCATGACCTGCTGGCCAGCAACAAGCAGGCCAAGCAGTTCAGCCAGCTCAAGCATGGCCAGGTGCTGCAGTTCGAACTCGACAAGGACGGCCAGCTGGCCAGCCTGCACAGCAAGGTCAGCAACCTCGAAACCATCCGCCTGACCAAGACCGACAAGGGCTACACCTTCAACCGCGAAATCAGCAAGCCGGTCGTGCGTACCGCCTATGCCCATGGCGTGATCAAAAGCTCCCTGTCGGCCTCGGCGCAGCGCGCCGGCCTGTCCCACAGCATGACCATGGACATGGCCCGCGTGCTGGGTTACGACATCGATTTCGCCCAGGACATTCGCCCGGGCGATGAATTCGACGTGGTCTACGAGCAGAAGGTGATGGACGGCAAGGTCGTCGGCACCGGTAACATCCTCTCCGCACGGTTCACCAACCGTGGCAAGACCTACACCGCCGTGCGTTACACCAACAAGCAGGGCAACACCAGCTACTACACCGCCGACGGCAACAGCCTGCGCAAGGCGTTCATCCGCACCCCGGTGGACTTCGCCCGCATCAGCTCGCGCTTCTCCGCAGGCCGCAAGCACCCGATCCTGAACAAGATCCGCGCACACAAGGGCGTTGACTACGCCGCCCCACGCGGCACCCCGATCAAGGCGGCCGGTGACGGCCGTATCGAACTGGCGGGACGCCGTGGCGGTTACGGCAACACCGTGATCATCCAGCACGGCAACCGCTACAAGACGCTGTATGGCCACATGCAGGGCTTCGCCAAGGGCATCAAGACCGGCGGCATGGTCAAGCAAGGCCAGATCATCGGCTACATCGGCACCACCGGCCTGTCCACCGGCCCGCACCTGCACTACGAGTTCCAGGTCAACGGTGTGCACGTCGACCCGTTGAGCCAGAAAGTGCCAATGGCCGACCCGATCGCCCGCAACGAACGCCAGCGCTTCCTGCAGCAGAGCCAGCCCCTGATTGCCCGCATGGACCAGGAAAAGGCCACCCTGCTCGCGGCGAACAAGCGCTAAGCCATGGCGCTCTACCTGGGGGTGATGTCCGGCACCAGCCTCGATGGACTGGACATTGCCCTGATCGCACAAGGCGAGCAGCCTGAGCTGCTCGCCACCCACTACCTGCCCATGCCCGGCGACCTGCGCCAGGAACTGCTTGCCCTTTGCAGCAGCGGCCCTGACGAGATCGCGCGCGCCGCGCTGGCGGAAAACCGCTGGGCCACGCTTGCCAGCGAAGGCATCCGCCAGTTGCTGGTCAGCCAGGGGCTGCCGGCTGGTGCCATCCGCGCCATCGGCAGCCATGGCCAGACCATCCGCCACGAGCCCGCACGCGGTTTTACCGTGCAAATCGGCAACCCGGCGCTGCTCGCCGAGCTTACCGGCATCAGTGTGGTCGCTGACTTCCGCCGCCGCGATGTGGCAGCCGGCGGTCAAGGCGCACCGCTGGTCCCGGCCTTCCATGAAACCCTGTTCGGCCATCTCGGCCAGCGCCTTGCCATTCTCAACGTGGGCGGCTTCAGCAACCTGAGCCTGATCGAGCAGGATGAGCCGGTCCGTGGCTTCGACTGCGGCCCGGGTAACGTGCTGCTGGACGCCTGGATCGAGCGCAAGCGCGGCCAGGCCTATGATGCGGATGGTGCCTGGGCGGCTTCGGGTGCGGTACAGGCCGACTTGCTCGCCACACTGCTGGCTGACCCGTTCTTCGCTGGCAGCGGCCCGAAGAGCACAGGTCGCGAGGTGTTCAACCTGGCCTGGCTGGACGGTCACCTTGCCCGGCTGCCCGCCTACCGCGACGAAGATGTGCAGGCAACACTGCTGGAGCTGACCGCACGCAGCATCATCGACTCGCTGAGCAGTGCCCAACAAGGCACCGAAGCGCTGTTGGTGTGCGGCGGCGGCGCGCGCAACGGCGCCCTGATGGCACGGCTTGGCCAGCTGCTACCAGCCGCCCGGGTCGCCAGCACCGGCACCCACGGTGTTGACCCGGACTGGGTCGAAGCCATGGCATTCGCCTGGCTGGCCCATTGTTGCCTGGAAGGTATCGCCGCCAACCGCCCTAGCGTGACAGCAGCCAAAGGTCTACGGGTATTGGGCGCAATCTACCCAGCCTGAGCATTCAGCAGAAAGCAAAACGCCGCGCAATTGCGCGGCGTTTTCGTTTGGCCAGGCTTTAGATCGAGAATGACGAGCCGCAGCCGCAAGTAGTTGCAGCATTAGGGTTCTTGATCACGAAGCGCGAGCCTTCCAGGCCTTCCTGGTAATCCACCTCGGCGCCGGCCAGGTACTGGAAGCTCATCGGGTCGACCACCAAGGAAACCCCTTCGCGCTCGACGATGGTGTCATCCTCGGCCACGTCTTCATCGAAGGTGAAGCCATACTGGAAGCCGGAGCAACCGCCACCGGTGACGAACACACGCAGCTTCAGACGATCGTTGCCTTCCTCGGAAACCAGGTTCTTCACCTTCTGCGCAGCACCGTGGGTGAATTCCAAAGCCGTAGGGGTGAAGGTTTCGACGCTCATGTTGATTCTCCCGGCGCAGTAGCCGCCATAAAACTCGATGACGCGCATTATCCGCTTTCCCGAGAAAATCGGTCAAGAATTGTGCGGCTTTAGTCGCGACAAACAAAAAGGCCCGCACGACGCGGGCCTTTCCCAACGATGATGGCTTACGGCAGCAGGCCAGCGTGGGACAGGCCCATGCGCTCGTCCAGGCCGAACAGGATGTTGAGGTTCTGCACCGCCTGGCCGGATGCGCCCTTGACCAGGTTGTCGATGACCGAAAGCACCACCACCAGGTCGCCGCCCTGGGGGCGATGAACGGCAATGCGGCAGACGTTGGCACCGCGCACGCTGCGGGTTTCCGGGTGGCTGCCAGCCGGCATCACGTCGACGAACGGCTCGTCGGCATAGCGCTTCTCGAACAGCGCCTGCAGGTCGACCGAAGTGTCGGCCACAGTTGCGTACAGGGTGGCGTGGATGCCACGGATCATCGGGGTCAGGTGCGGGACGAAGGTCAAGCCGATGTCTTTGCCAGCAGCCAGGCGCAAGCCCTGGCTGATTTCCGGCAGGTGGCGATGGCCCTTGACCGCATAGGCCTTCATGCTCTCGCCGGCTTCGCAGAACAGCGAGCCCACCGCCGCACCACGGCCAGCACCGCTGACCCCGGACTTGCAGTCGGCGATCAGGCGCGACGGGTCGGCCAGGCCTGCTTCCAGCAGCGGAAGGAAGCCCAGCTGGGTGGCAGTCGGGTAGCAACCCGGCACGGCGATCAGGCGCGCCTGGCGGATCTTCTCACGGTTGACTTCAGGCAGGCCGTACACCGCGTCCTTGAGCAGCTCCGGTGCGCCGTGCGGCTGGCCGTACCACTTGCCCCACTCGGCGGCGTCCTGCAACCGGAAATCGGCCGACAGGTCGATCACCTTGGTCCCCGCCGCCAGCAGTTCGCCGGCCAGGGCATGGGCAACGCCGTGTGGCGTGGCGAAGAACACCACGTCACAGGCCGCCAGGGTCTTGCTGTCCGGCACGCTGAACGCCAGCCCGTCGTAGTGGCCGCGCAGGTTCGGGTACATGTCCGCCACCGCCACGCCCGCCTCGGAGCGCGACGTGATGACCGCCACTTCGGCCTGTGGATGCTGTGCCAGCAGACGCAACAGTTCGACGCCGGTGTAACCCGTGCCGCCGACGATACCGACCTTGATCATAACGCTTGCCCCTTATCAACGAGCCGTCTGGAAAGCGCACGATGATAGGGGTGCAAGGCGCCTGTAACAACTCTTCGGATGACCCTTCGGGCGCTTGACCACTACTATCTGACGACCGTGAATACCTGAAGGAACTCCCTCATGCTTTACCTATGGATCAAAGCGCTGCACATCGTCAGCGTGGTGTGCTGGTTCGCCGGCCTGTTCTACCTGCCGCGGCTGTTCGTCTACCATGCCCAGAGCCAGGACAGCATCAGCCAGGAACGCTTCGTGACCATGGAACGCAAGCTGTTCCGCGGCATCATGAACCCGGCGATGATCGCCACCTACGTGTTCGGCGCGTGGATGCTCTACCTCACCCCGGGCTGGCTCAGCCAGGGCTGGCTGCATGCCAAGCTGACCCTGGTCATCCTGCTGACCGTCTACCATCACATGTGCGGCGCCCAGCGCAAACGCTTCGCCAGCGGCAGCAACACCCACAGTCACGTCTACTATCGCTGGTTCAACGAAGTGCCCGTGCTGTTCCTGCTGGGCATCGTGATTCTGGTGGTGGTCAAGCCGTTCTGACATCGCCACACGTTCAAGGAGCCTCGCCATGTCGTTACCCGCCTCGCTCGAACAACGCCTGCGCTTGCCTGTGGTTGCCGCCCCGATGTTCCTGATCTCCAACCCCAGGCTGGTGCTGGCGTGCTGCGCCAGCGGCATCGTCGGCAGCTTCCCCGCCCTGAACCAGCGCGACAGCGCCGGTTTCAAGGCCTGGCTGGAGGAAATCGAGGCCGGTCTGGCGCAGTTGCCGGCGCCAGCACCCTATGCCGTCAACCTGATCGTCCACCCGAGCAACCCGCGCCTGCAGGCTGACCTGGCCTTGTGTGTGGAACACCGTGTGCCGATCGTCATCACCAGCCTCGGCGCGGTGAAGGAAGTGGTCGATGCCGTGCACGGTTACGGCGGCCTGGTATTCCACGATGTCACCACCCGCCGCCACGCCGAAAAGGCTGCCGCGGCCGGTGTCGATGGCCTGATCGCCGTGGCGGCAGGCGCAGGCGGCCATGCCGGCACCTTGAACCCGTTCGCCCTGCTCGCGGAGATTCGCCAGTTCTTCGACAAGACCTTGCTGCTGGCCGGTTGCCTCAACCATGGCCACGAACTTCTGGCGGCACAGGTGCTGGGTGCCGACCTGGCGTACATGGGCACCCGCTTCATCGCTACAAGCGAAAGCCAGGCTGAGAGTGCCTACAAGCAGATGCTGCTGGGCGCCCATGCTGCCGATATCATTCATACCCCGGCGGTATCCGGTGTCCCCGCCAGCTTCCTGCGCCCGAGCCTGGAGCAGGCGGGCTACGACATGGACGCGCTCAAGGGTGGCCACGAGCAAGGCAAGCTCAAGCCGATAGACGACGAAGCCAAGGCCTGGAAGACCGTGTGGTCGGCGGGCCAGGGTGTCGGCGGTATCGATGACCTGCCGGGTGCCGGTGTGCTGATCGAACGGCTCTACAACGAGTACCGGGATGCCCTGCAGCGCTGCCAGGCCCTGGGGCATCGCGCCTCGTAGCAAAAGGCAACACCTGGCCCGGCCAAGCTGTACACTAGGCGCCCCCTTCAGCCCCCAGGAGCCTTGCATGACCCGTTACGCCATGATCACTGGTGCTTCCAGCGGCCTGGGCCTGGCCCTGGCGGAAGCGCTGGCGCGGCGCGGGCGCAACCTGATCCTGGTGGCACGCCAGCGGGAGACGCTGGAGCCGGTAGCCATCGAGCTGACCCAGCGCTTTGGCGTGGAAGTGCTGTTCCGCGCTTGCGACCTCAGCCAGCCACTGCGCCTGTCGGGCTTCGTGCTGGAACTGGAAGAGGGCGAGCGGCGTATCGACCTGCTGGTCAACTGTGCCGGCCTGCGCACCTACGGCCCGTTCCTGGCTCATGAGTGGGCCGACGAGCAGGACCTGCTGGAAGTCAACGTGCTGGCCCTGAGCCGGCTATGCCACGCCATCGGCAACCTGATGGCGGTGCAGGGCGGCGGTCAGATCCTCAACGTTGCAGGCCTGGCCGGCGTGGCGCCGGGCCCGTGGATGGCCGCCTATGCCGCCAGCAAGGCCTATGTATTGAGCTTCTCGCTGGCCCTGCGCGAAGAACTCAAGCGCACCGGCATCAAGGTCTCGGTGCTGTGCCCCGGCCCGGTGCGCTCCTCGCGTCGGCGTATACCGCGGCTCGATGGCAAGCCGCGCTGCCTCAGCGCGGAGGAGGTGGCGCTGTACACCGTGCGCGCACTGGACAAGAACCGCGCAGTGATCATGCCCGGCCGGCGCAACCGCTGGCTGGCTTTCGCCCCACGCCTGCTGCCCCGCTGGCTAGTGCGCAAGCTGGCCGGCTTCATCCACCGCCGCTACTGCCCGCTCGGCATGGAATAGCCACTGGGCGAGCGGCGCCTGGCTGAGTACACTCGGCCCGACCCTCACCATGGAGCAAGTGCTGTGGACGATTTATTCATCAAGATCATCAACCGGGAAATCCCGGCGAAGATCATCTACGAGGACGACCAGGTCCTGGCGTTCCACGATATCGCCCCCCAGGCGCCCGTGCATTTTCTGGTCATCCCGAAAAAGCATATCCGCACCCTCAATGACCTGACCGAAGAAGACAAGGGCCTGGCGGGCCACATCCTGTTCACCGCCCAGCGCCTGGCCAGGGAACTTGGCTGCGAGGACGGCTTCCGCGTAGTCATGAATTGCAACGAGCAAGGCGGCCAGACCGTTTACCACATCCACATGCACGTGCTTGGCCAGCGCCAGATGCACTGGCCACCGGGCTGATCCACGGCAAGCCACCCTGCCACTATTGCGGTAAACTGTCGGGCACATTCTTGCGGAGGTGCCCGATGGCTACCGAACGTCACTACTCGCCGCTCGACCGCTTGTTGCTGCAGGCCGATACCGCCATGCGCACCTTGCTGCCCTTCAGCGGCCAACCCGCTCGTCCCTCGCCGGCCATCATCCAGCCAGAGGTCGACCTGGATGAGCAGCAGGCCCGCCACGTGGCCGGGCTGATGCGTATCAACCACACCGGTGAAGTCTGTGCCCAGGCGCTGTACCAGGGCCAGGCCCTGACCGCCAAGCTGCCTGAAGTGCGCAAGGCCATGGAGCATGCCGCCGAGGAAGAAGTGGACCACCTGGCCTGGTGTGAACAGCGTATCCGCCAGCTGAACAGCCACCCCAGCGTGCTCAACCCGTTGTTCTACGGTATGTCGTTCGGCATCGGCGCCCTCGCCGGGCTGGTCAGCGACAAGGTCAGCCTGGGCTTCGTCGCTGCCACCGAGCACCAGGTGTGCAAGCACCTCGACGAACATCTGGAGCAGATCCCGCAGGAGGACGAAAAATCCCGGGCCATTCTCGAACAGATGCGCATCGATGAGGAACAGCACGCCGACTCCGCCCTGGCAGCCGGTGGTTATCGCTTCCCCGCTCCGGTCCGCCTTGGCATGAGCCTGCTGGCCAAGGTCATGACCAAGAGTACCTACCGTATCTGAAGGCCTCACCATGACGGACCGTTTCGACGCCAAGGACCTGGCGCGCGCCGTGCACGCCGGCATTCTCCAGCCAGGCCAGGACCAGGCCCTTGCGGCCTTCCTGCGCCAGCAACCGGCACCCCGCGGCAGCTTCCAGCTGGCCCATGTCGCATTCTATTTCGGCGCCCTGCTGATCATGGCGGCCATGGGCTGGCTGCTCACCGAAGCCTGGATGAGTATTGGCGACTGGGCACTGCTGGCCATTGCCAGCCTTTACATCCTGCTGCTCACGCTGTTCGCCGTTAACCTGCAACATCGCGCCCAGCCCGTCGCGGCCGGGGTGCTGGCAGCAGTCGCGGTCAGCATCGTGCCGCTGGCGGTGTTCGCCGTCGAACGGCTGGCCGGCTGGTGGCCACTGGACGATGTGCAGGCCAACTATCACCAGTACTACACCTATGTGCAGGGCGGCTGGCTGGCAATGGAAGCGGCCACGGTACTCGCCGGGCTGCTGATGCTGAGGCTGGTCCCCTACCCGTTCATCATCATGCCGGTAGCCGTGGCCTTGTGGTTCATGTCGATGGACCTGAGCGAATGGTTGTTCGGCTCGCCCTTCAGCTGGGAGCAACGCCGCGAGGTGTCGCTATGGTTCGGGCTGGGTATGCTGGCGGTATTCATCGTGGTCGACGGCCGCACCCGCGAAGACTACGCGCACTGGGGTTATCTCGCCGGGCTGGCGGCTTTCTGGGGCGGGCTGACGCTGACGGACAGCGGCAGCGAGCTGGGCAAGGCCATGTACTGCCTGGTCAACGTTGCGCTCATGGGCATGGCAGTACTGCTGCGCCGGCCGGTGTTCATGGTCTTCGGCGCGCTGGGGGTGGCGGCCTACCTGGGCTACCTGTCGTATGAGGTGTTTTCCGAGTCGCTGCTGTTCCCGCTGGTGGTGACCTTGATCGGGCTCGCGGTCATAGGGCTGGGCCTGGCTTATCAGAAACGGCGGGAGCGATTGAGCCAGGTGATGCGGGGCTGGCTGCCTGATCGAGTACGGGCGGCATTGCCTGCACTGCGCAGGTGATAACGTGGGGCTGCTGCGCAGCAGCCCCAGAACCCTGGCCTTAACCCAGCTCTACAATTTCATAGCCGTGGCTGATCTCCACCCCGGCACGCTCCAGCATGATCGAAGCCGAGCAGTATTTTTCTGCCGAAAGCTCCACCGCACGCTTGACCTGCGCCTCTTTCAGCCCGCGCCCTTTCACCACGAAGTTCATATGAATCCTGGTGAACACCTTCGGGTCTTCGCCTGCACGCTCGGCCTCGAGGAATGCCTCGCAGCTTTCCACCGCCTGCCGCGACTTCTTCAGAATGCTGACCACGTCGAAGCTGCTGCAGCCACCCAGGCCCAGCAACAGCATTTCCATCGGCCGCACACCCAGGTTACGGCCGCCGGCCTCGGGTGGGCCGTCCATCACGACGACGTGGCCGCTCCCCGATTCGCCGAGGAACATTGCCTCACCGGCCCACTGGATACGTGCCTTCATCTACCCGGACTCCTGACTTTTGGAAAAGGGTGTCAGCTTAGACCTTGTATGGCCGTGGGAAAAGTACGAGTCCCGTCGGTTTAATACCGAAACATTCTGTGGTGTCTGATAAGCTGGCGCCAAATGACTGGCGCTTCGCGCCAACCACCCCTTTCAAAAAGCCAATGCGTCGCATCGAACAGGATTTCGTGATGGTTGCTTCTGCCTTACCCGCCAAGATAAAGAACATCGACAGGCTGCTTGTGCACTGCCAGCGCCGCCGCTACCCCGCCAAAAGCAATATCATTTGCGCCGGCGACCGGGCCGAGACGCTGTCATTCATCATCAAAGGCTCGGTCACCATCCTCATCGAGGACGACGAAGGCCATGAAATGATCATCGCCTACCTGAACAGTGGCGATTTCTTTGGCGAACTGGGTCTGTTCGAGCCTGCTGGCAGCGAGCAACACCGCAGTGCCTGGGTGCGTGCGAAAACCGAATGCGAAGTGGCCGAAATCAGTTACGAGAAGTTTCGCGAACTGGCGCGCCAGGACCCGGAAATTCTCTACGCGCTGGGCAGCCAGATGGCCCAACGCCTACGCAACACCACGCGCAAGGTAGGCGACCTGGCGTTTTTCGACGTGACCGGGCGGGTTGCACGTTGCCTGCTGGACCTGTGCAAGCAACCTGACGCCATGACCCACCCCGACGGCATGCAGATCAAGATCACCCGTCAGGAGATCGGGCGTATCGTCGGTTGCTCCCGGGAAATGGTCGGCCGCGTCCTCAAGGACCTCGAGGAGCGCAGCCTGGTGCAGGTCAAAGGCAAGACCATGGTGGTCTACGGTACCCGCTAGTCGCTGGGCAGTTCCGCCAGCACCTTGGCGTAGGCCTGCGACAGGCGTTCGAACCAGGGTGCCTCGGGCACGACTTCATGCAAGGCGATGTGTGCGTCGGCACGGCAGCGCTGGTCCAGTTCGCAACATTCATTGAAGCGGTTGACCGCTGCCACCATCGATTCGCGCTCGTTGTCCAGCAGCAGTGCACCATGCACCAGCACCACTGGGCGCTTGCCACCCAGGCCCTGACGCCAGCGTTGTGCCGTGCCCACCAGTTTGCGGCCGTTGAGGTTGACGTTGTAGCGGCCATCGCAGAACGCCCCGTCGATCTCGCCTACCGATGCTACCCCGCCCCACTCGCGCAGCACCTCGCACAGCGGCAGGCACAGGCGTTCGTAGGCGTTTTCGATACGGCCATGGTCACCTTCGCTGCGTGGAGCAACGTAAACCAGTGCAACGTTCACCGTCGCATGCGACTGCGGCACGGGCTCGCCACCGGTCTCGCGCAGCAGCACCGGCCAGCCGGCAATGGCCAGCTCCGCACAGGCGGCCTCGAAATTGTCCAGGCGGCTCATGCGCCGCGGCATGACCAGGGCGTAGTCGATGGGTCGCCAGAACAGTACGCCACTGTCGCGTTCGCCGCGGCACACGGCGGCCAGCAATTCCTGTTCGGCGTGCAGGCCTTGTTCGACGGTCAGGGCCAGGGGTTGATCGGTCATTGATCCACCTTCGATATCGATGTCTACGGGCTCTTCCCCGGTGAACCCGCGAAAGCGCCAGGTCAGGCATACAAAAAAGCCGGCGCAAAAGGCCGGCTTTGTTTGGTCAGTCCAGTTGCTGAACAGTCTTCTTCACCAGTTCCGGGAAGAACAACCGCTGCAATTCCAGCCCAGGCTGCTCGGCACGCATGAATGCCTCACCCACCAGGAACGAATAAACCTCGTTGATTTCCATCAGTTCCACATCGGCCCGGTTCAGGATGCCGCTTTCGGTAACCACCAGGCGATCACGCGGGATACGTGGCAGCAGGTCAAGGGTGGCTTCCAGGCTGACCTCGAAGGTGTGCAGGTTGCGGTTGTTCACCCCCACCAGCGGCGTATCGAGGGTTTTCAGGGCGCGCTCCAGCTCGTCGCCGTCGTGCACTTCCACCAGCACGTCAAGGCCGACATCCTTGGCCGTGGCCGCCAGCTCGGCCATCTTCACGTCATCCAGCGCAGCCACGATCAGCAGCACACAGTCTGCGCCCAAGGCGCGGGCTTCGACGATCTGGTACGGGTCGACCATGAAGTCCTTGCGGATCACCGGCAGCGAAACAGCCGCGCGGGCCTGCTGCAAATAGGCATCGGCACCCAGGAAATAATCCACATCGGTCAGCACCGACAGGCAGGTCGCCCCGCCTTTCTCGTAGCTCACGGCAATTTCCGCCGGCACGAAATGCTCGCGGATCACCCCCTTGCTCGGCGAGGCCTTCTTGATTTCGGCAATAACTGCCGGCTGCTTGCGCCCGGCCTGCTCGATCAACGCCTTGGCAAAGCCACGCGGGGCATCGGCAACCTTGGCCAGGGTTTCCAGTTCAGCGAGGCTGACGCGCGCACTGCGCTCGGCCACTTCCTGGAACTTGCGGGCAATGATCCTTTCCAGCACCGTCGGCACACTCATGCTTCGTTCTCCACCTTGAATACTGCAGTAAAGGCACCCAGTTCCTGCAGCTTCTCCCAGGCCAGCCCGGTGTGCAGTACGTCATGGGCCAGCGCCACACCGTCCTTCAGGCTCATGGCATGGTCAGCGGCATACAGCGCTGCGCCGGCATTGAGCACGATCATTTCGGCGGCCTTCTGGCCGTTCTCGGTCTTGCGCCGCCCCAGGGCGTCGCGGATCAGCTCCAGCGACGCCTGCGGGTTCTCCACCGCCAGGCCGTGCAGGCTTTGGCTCTTCATGCCGAGGTCTTCCGGCTCGACCCAATATTCAGTGATCTCGCCGTTTTTCAGTTCGGCGACGAAGGTCGGCGCAGCCAGGCTGAACTCATCCAGGCCATCCTTCGAGTGCACCACCAGCACGTGCTTGCTGCCCAGACGCTGCAGCACCTCGGCCAACGGGCGGCACAGGGCCTGGGTGAACACCCCAACCACCTGATGCTTCACTCCGGCCGGATTCGTAAGCGGGCCGAGCATGTTGAACAGGGTACGCAACCCCAGGTCACGGCGCGGGCCGGCAGCATGCTTCATGGCACTGTGATGGCTTTGTGCAAACATGAAGCCGATGCCCAGGCTGTCGATGCAGCGGGCTACCTGGGTGGGCGTGAGGTTCAGATAGATGCCCGCCGCTTCCAGCAGGTCGGCACTGCCGCTCTTGCCCGAAACCGCGCGGTTGCCATGCTTGGCCACGGTGCAACCCGCCGCCGCCAGAACGAACGACGAGGCGGTGGAGACGTTGAAGATGTTGGCGCCATCGCCGCCGGTGCCGACGATATCGACCACGCCATCGAGGCTTTGCAGCTCGACCTTGTCGGCCAGCTCACGCATCACCGACACCGCACCGACGATTTCGTCGATGCTTTCGCTTTTCATGCGCATGCCCATCAGGAAGGCACCGATCTGCGCTTCGCTGCACTGGCCGGTCATGATCTGGCGCATGACGTCGCGCATTTCTTCGGTGGAAAGGTCCAGGTGGCCGACGATACGGCTCAACGCGCTCTTGATATCCATGGTCGATCCTTAGCGGCGGCCGCCGGTCTGCTTGAGGAAGTTGGCGAACAGCTCGTGGCCCTGTTCGGTAAGGATCGATTCAGGGTGGAACTGCACCCCTTCGATATTCAAGGTCTTGTGGCGCAGGCCCATGATTTCGTCGACCGAACCATCGGCATGGGCGGTCCAGGCCGTCACTTCCAGGCACTCGGGCAGGGTTTCGCGCTTGACCACCAGGGAATGATAGCGGGTCACGGTCAGCGGGTTGTTGAGGCCGGCGAACACGCCAAGGTCACGGTGGTGGACCGGGCTGGTCTTGCCATGCATCACCTGGCGGGCACGCACCACGTCACCGCCAAAGGCCTGGCCGATCGACTGGTGGCCCAGGCACACGCCGAGGATCGGCAACTTGCCGGCAAAGTGCAGGATGGCCTCGATCGACACGCCCGCCTCGCTCGGCGTGCAGGGCCCTGGGGAGACGACGATGCGCTCGGGGTTCAGGGCTTCGATCTGGGCGATGGTCATCTCGTCGTTGCGAATGACCTTGACCTCGGCACCCAGCTCGCCAAGGTATTGAACGACGTTGTAAGTGAATGAGTCGTAATTGTCGATCATCAGTAACATCGGGTTAAACCTCTTGAATCTACTGACTTCAGAATTCGAACCTTCCTGCGCCAGCCACAGGCACGGCTTTGCCACAAGGGGCGGTAGACAGGAAGGCAAACGGGGGCGGGCCGGACGGGCCGGCAGGGGATAAAGTCAGGCGCGCCAACGCCAACGGGCGTGGGCCTTGATTACGCGCATCAAGAGTTTGCTGACGATCAACACAGGTTAGGTCTCGCTCATACGTCACGGCACAGTAGCCTACCGGGACGACGGGCGCAATATGCCCGTAAACACGGGGAAACGAATGGACTTGGGAGGGATGCCCTGCGATTTGCTAAGGTCGAGCGGGTTGTCCTGATAAAAACAAAGAAAAGGATGTTCTCTGATGCGAAAAGCTCCGTTCGTACGTTTTACCGTCGCCTCACTGGCATTGGCTTGCAGCCAGGCGTTCGCTGCACCCTTGCCCTACTCGTCCATGATCGTGTTTGGCGACAGCCTGAGCGACGCCGGGCAGTTCGGCGGCATACGTTTTACCAACCGCGATGCCAACGGCAATTATGCGCCGGTGTCACCGATGATCCTGGGTAGTCGACTGGGCGTCGGTCCAGCAGAGCTTGGCCCCTCCACTTCCCCGTTCAACCCGGCCCTCGGGCTGCCTGACGGCAACAACTGGGCAGTAGGCGGCTACACCACCCAGCAGATCCTGGATTCCATCACCACCACCTCCGAGACCGTCATTCCCCCAGGGCGCCCCGGTGCCGGACTGGTCCTGCGTGACAGACCGGGCTACCTGGCCAACGGCCTGCGCGCCGACCCCAACGCGCTGTACTACCTGAACGGTGGCGGCAATGATTTCCTTCAAGGGTTGATCAACAGCCCTGCCGACGCGATGGCCGCTGGCGCCCGTCTGGCCGCCAGCGCCCAGGCCCTGCAGCAAGGCGGTGCCCGCTACATCATGGTCTGGCTGCTGCCCGACCTCGGCCAGACCCCGAACTTCAGCGGTACGCCACAACAAAACCCGCTGTCATTGCTGTCCGGCGCCTTCAACCAGTCACTGCTTGGTCAGCTGGGGCAGATCGATGCCGAGATCATTCCGCTCAACATTCCCGTGCTGTTGGGCGAAGCGTTGGCCGACCCCAGCCAGTATGGCCTGGCCAGTGGCCAGAACCTGGTCGGTACCTGCTACAGCGGCGAAGGCTGCGTGGAGAACCCGGTGTATGGCATCAATGGCAGCACGCCAGACCCGACCAAGCTGCTGTTCAACGACTCGGTGCACCCGACCATCGCCGGCCAGCAACTGATTGCCGACTACGCCTATTCGATCCTCGCCGCCCCCTGGGAGCTGACCCTGTTACCGGAAATGGCCCATGCCAGCCTGCGCGCTCACCAGGACGAACTGCGCAACCAGTGGCAGACCCCCTGGCAGGCGGCTGGTCAGTGGCAGGCGTTCGTCTCCACCGGCGCCCAGGACCTGGACTTCGATGGTCAGCACAGCGCGGCCAGTGGTGATGGCCGCGGTTACAACCTCACCCTGGGCGGCAGCTATCGGCTGAATGACGCCTGGCGCCTGGGCCTGGCCGGCGGCGTGTATCGGCAGAAGCTGGAAGCCGGTGAACAGGACTCGGACTACAAACTCGACAGTTACCTGGCCAGCGCCTTTGCCCAATACCGCCAGGACCGCTGGTGGGCTGATGCGGCATTGACCGCCGGGCACCTGGACTACCGCGACCTGAAACGCACCTTCGCCCTTGGCGTGAACGACCGCAGCGAAAAGGGTGACACCGATGGCGAAGCCTGGGCGATGTCGGCACGGCTCGGCTATAACCTGGCAGCCGAGAGCAGCACTTGGCAGTTGGCGCCGTTCATCAGCGCTGACTATGCGCGGGTGAAAGTCGATGGCTATGACGAGAAGAGCGGGCGCTCGACGGCGCTGGGCTTCGATGATCAGGAGCGCACGTCACGCCGGCTGGGCGTGGGCTTGCTGGGCAGTGTGCAGGTTTTGCCAGGCACTCGGCTGTTCGCCGAGGTGGCGCAGGAGCATGAATTCGAGGATGACCAGCAGGATGTGACCCTGCACCTGACCAGCCTGCCAGCGAATGACTTCACCCTGACCGGGTATACGCCACACAGCGACCTGACCCGGGCCAGCCTTGGGGTGAGCCATGAGGTGGTGGCGGGGGTGAACCTGCGTGGGAACTACAACTGGCGCAAGAGTGATGAGCTGACGCAGCAGGGAGTGAGTTTGGGCGTCAGCGTGGACTTTTGAATTGATGGGGCCGCTTTGCGGCCCTTCGCGGGCTCGCCCGCTCCCACAGGTACTGCACAGGCCTTGCAGCATGTGATCACCCTGTGGGAGCGGGCATGCCCGCGAAGGGCTGCAAAGCAGCCCCGATCAACATTTATTTGGCCGAAGTCTGCTCAGCCAGCGCCACCGCACGGAACATCGCCCGGCGCTTGTTGATGGTTTCTTCCCACTCCAGCGCCGGTACCGAGTCGGCAACGATGCCGCCGCCGGCCTGTACATGCAGCTCGCCGTCCTTGATCACCGCGGTACGGATGGCAATCGCGGTGTCCATGTTGCCATTCCAGGCAAAGTAACCGACCGCCCCACCGTAGACCCCACGCTTGACTGGCTCAAGTTCGTCGATGATTTCCATCGCGCGAATCTTCGGCGCCCCGGAAAGCGTACCGGCCGGCAGGATCGCCCGCAGTGCGTCCATCGCCGTCAGCCCTTCACGCAGCTGGCCCGTGACGTTGGACACGATGTGCATCACGTTCGAATAGCGCTCGATCACCATCTTCTCGGTCAGACGCACGCTACCCGTGGAAGACACACGGCCGACATCGTTGCGGCCCAGGTCGATCAGCATCAAATGCTCGGCGATCTCCTTGTCATCCGACAGCAGATCGTCTTCCAGCGCCCGGTCGGCCTCTTCGGTCGCACCACGCGGGCGGGTACCGGCAATCGGCCGGACGGTGACCAGGTTGTCCTCGACGCGCACCAGCACTTCAGGCGAACTGCCGACCACGTGGAAGTCGCCAAAGCTGAAGAAGTACATGTACGGCGTCGGGTTGAAGCAGCGCAGCGCGCGATAGAGGTCGATGGGCGCGGCCTTGAAGTCGATCGACATGCGCTGCGACGGCACCACCTGCATGCAGTCGCCGGCCAGGATGTATTCCTTGATACGGCCAACGGCGTTTTCATAGTCCTCGCGGGTATAGCTGGAACGGAAAGCCGGCTCGGCGGCCTGCGGGCCGCTCAGGTCCAGGCCACGGCGCGGCGTGATCGGCTGGCGCAGGGTTTCCAGCAGCCCTTGCAGACGTGCCTGGCCGTGTTCGAATGCCTGCTCTTCAGCCGGGTCGACCAGCACGATGGCGTGCATCTTGCCCGCCAGGTTGTCGAACACCACCACCGCATCCGACACCATCAAGAGGATATCCGGCACGCCCAGCGGGTCCGGGTTCGGGCTGGCTCCCAGGCGTTTTTCCACGTAGCGCACACAGTCATAGCCGAAGTAGCCGACCAGGCCGCCGTTGAAACGCGGCAGGCCGGGAATGTCGGCAACCTGGTAACGGTCCTTGAAGGTTTCGACGAAGGCCAGCGGGTCTTCAACGTCGTGGCTTTCCACCTCCACGCCGTCTTGCAGGATGCTGACGTGGTAGCCATGGACACGCAGCACCGTGCGCGACGGCAGGCCGATCATCGAGTAACGGCCCCACTTCTCGCCGCCCTGCACCGATTCGAGCAGGTACGAGTTCGGCTGGTCGGCCAGTTTCAGGTAGATCGACAGCGGGGTGTCGAAGTCGGCCAGGGTTTCGCAGGCCAGGGGAATGCGGTTATAGCCGGCAGCGGCCAGGCGCAGGAATTCTTCGCGGGTCATGGGTAGCCTCGTGGCAAGCAGCAATGGGTCAGGCAAACGGACGGGCCGGCACGCGCCGGCAGGCAGAAGTCAGGCGCGCCAACGCCAACGGGCGAGGGCCTTGATGACTTTCATCCAGAACTTGCCAGTAACCGCCACGGTGGACTCTCTGTCTTGTGAGGCTTGAAGGTCCGCCAAAGTTATCCCAGTGGCCGGGTCTGCGCAACCGGGCAGCAACGCGCGCAGGTCGTCGATCACCAGGCTGGGAGATTCGTCGTGGATCGGCCGGCCGTGGTTATAGCCATAGCTCAGGCCCACGCACTGCACACCAGCCGCCTTGGCTGCCAGCACGTCACTGCGCGAATCGCCAACGAACAGCGACTGCTGCGGGGTGACACCGGCCATCTGCATGACGAACAGCAGCGCCGCCGGGTCCGGCTTCTTCTGTGGCAGGGTGTCGCCGCCGATGATCCAGCGGAAGTATTTGCCGATCTTCATCTGGTCCAGCAGCGGGCCGACGAAGCGCTCCGGCTTGTTGGTGATCAGCGCCATCTCCACGCCCTGCTTGTGCAACCAGCGCAGGGTGTCCTGCACGCCGGGGTAGACCACGGTCAGCTCGTGGCTTTCGGCGTAGGCGTCCATGAACAGCGCCAGCGCCTGCTCGGCCAGCGCGTCGTCCACGCCGGCGTGGTCGATGCCCCCCGCCAGCGCCCGGCGCACCAATACCTGGGCGCCGTTGCCGACCCAGTGACGCACCGCCTCAAGGCCGGCAGGCGGGCGCCCCAGTTCGAGCAGCATGCGGTCCACGGCGGCGGCCAGGTCTGGCACGGAATCGATCAGGGTACCGTCCAGATCGAACATCACCAGCCTGGGCAGCGTCCCCGGGAACAGCTGCTCGAAGCCGCTCATGGACGCGCCTGGGCCAGTTCGGCGCGCATCCTGGCGATGACTTCCTGGTAGTCCGGGGCGTTGAAGATCGCCGAACCGGCCACGAAAGTGTCGGCGCCAGCAGCAGCGATCTCGCGGATGTTGTTGACGTTGACGCCACCGTCGATCTCCAGGCGGATATCACGGCCACTGGCATCGATCAGCGCACGCGCCTCGCGCAGCTTGTCGAGGGTACCGGGGATGAACTTCTGCCCGCCAAAGCCCGGGTTGACGCTCATCAGCAGCACCATGTCGACCTTGTCCATCACGTACTTCAGGGCGTCCAGGCTGGTGGCCGGGTTGAACACCAGGCCAGCCTTGCAGCCGCCGTCCTTGATCAGTTGCAGGGAGCGGTCGATGTGCTGCGTGGCTTCCGGGTGGAAGGTAATGTAGGTGGCGCCGGCTTCGATGAAGTCGCCGATGATGCGGTCGACCGGGCTGACCATCAGGTGCACGTCGATCGGGGCGGTAACGCCATACTTGCGCAGGGCGCTGCAGACCATCGGACCAATGGTCAGGTTGGGGACGTAGTGGTTGTCCATGACATCGAAGTGGACGATGTCGGCACCCGCCGCCAATACCTTGTCGACGTCCTCGCCCAGGCGGGCGAAATCGGCGGAAAGAATGGAGGGGGCAATAGCGTAGGGCTGCATGGCGCACCTGTTGGCAGAATCACGGTGGCACGCATTGTAACCCAGGCAAGCGGATGAGGGCTGATTGGCATCAACGGGTTTCGACCAGCTGTTTCAACCTGAATTGGCCTCTTCGCGGGCACGCCCGCTCCCACAGGTACCCCACAAGGCCCGAGGGCAGTGGTAATTCTGTGGGAGCGGGCGTGCCCGCGAAGAGGCCAGTTCAGACAACTGACAATCAGGCCGGTTGCTGGGTCCTCAGCTTCTCGCTACGCCCACGCAACCACTCCAGGGTCAGCAGCAACACTACCGAGAAGGCAATCAGCAAGGTCGCCGCGGCAGCAATGGTCGGGCTCAGGTTCTCGCGGATGCCGCTGAACATCTGCCGTGGCAGGGTCGCCTGTTCCGGGCCGGCGAGGAACAGCGTCACCACCACCTCGTCGAACGACGTGGCAAAGGCGAACAATGCCCCGGAAATGACCCCCGGCGCGATCAGCGGCAGGGTGACCCGGCGGAAGGTCAGCAGCGGCGAGGCACCGAGGCTGGCCGCCGCGCGCACCAGGTTGTAATTGAAGCCCTGCAAGGTCGCCGACACGGTAATGATGACGAACGGCACACCCAGCACCGCATGCACTAGGATCAGCGAAGTGAAGCTGTTGCCCATGCCAAGCGGGGCGAAGAACAGGTAGCTGGCCACACCGATGATCACCACCGGCACCACCATCGGCGAAATTACCAGCGCCATGACCAGCGACTTGCCCGGGAAATCGCCACGGGTCAGGCCGATCGCCGCCAGGGTACCGAACACCATGGCCAGCACCGTGGCCGCCGGGGCGACGATGATGCTGTTCTTCAAGGCGCGCATCCATTCGGCCGAACCGAAGAAGTCCTGGTACCAGTGCAGCGAGAAGCCCTGCAACGGGTACACCAGGAAGCTGCCACTGTTGAACGACAGCGGCACGATCACCAGCACCGGCAGGATGAGGAACAGCAGGACCAGGCCGCAAAGAATACGCAGGCTGTAGAACCACACCCGCTCCACGGGCGACATGTAAGGGCTCAGCATGACAAGGCTCCTCAGCTCAGGCGCAGGCGGCTGGCGCCGACCAGCCAGCTATAGATCAGGTACAACAGCACGGTCGCCAGCAGCAACAGCCCACCCAGCGCGGTAGCCATGCCCCAGTTGATGCTGGTGTTGGTGTAGAAGGCGACGAAGTAGCTGACCATCTGGTCATTCGGGCTGCCCAGCAACGCCGGGGTGATGTAGTAGCCGATGGCCAGAATGAACACCAGCAGGCAACCCGCGCCAACACCGGCGTAGGTCTGCGGGAAGTACACCCGCCAGAAGCTGGCGAACGGGTGGCAGCCCAGCGAGATCGCCGCGCGCATGTAGCTGGGCGAAATGCCCTTCATCACGCTGTACAGCGGCAGAATCATGAACGGCAACAGGATGTGCACCATCGAGATGTACACGCCGGTACGGTTGAACACCAGTTCCAGCGGCTGGTCGATGATGCCCATGGCCATCAGCGCGCTGTTGATCAGGCCGCCTGACTGCAGCAGCACGATCCACGCGGCCACCCGCACCAGGATCGAGGTCCAGAACGGCAGCAGCACGAGGATCATCAGCAGGTTGCTCTGCCGGGTCGGCAGGTTGGCCAGCAGGTAGGCCAACGGGTAGGCCAGCACCAGGCAGATCGCAGTAATCACCACACCCATCCACAGGGTGCGGGCGAAGATGTCCAGGTAGATAGCCTGGTCAGGGGTAGCCTTGGCCAGCTCGCCAAGGTCGTCGATTCGATGGTCGAGCGAAGCCAGCAGGTAGAATGAGGTCACCGTGCTGGTGTTGCGGCGGATCGCCTGCCAGTAGGCCGGGTCACCCCAACGCTCGTCGAGCGCCTGCAAGGCATCTTTATAGGAAGCGGGTTCGCTCCTGAATGGCAGCGCCCGCGCGGTCTTGGCCAACAGGCTGCGGTAGCCGGCCAGCTCCATGTTCAGGCGCTTGGACAGGTCGCCCAGGGTCTGGTTCTTGCGCGATTCGGCCAGGTCCTGGCTCAGCGCCTTGTACACGTCCTCGCCCGGCAGGCTCTTGCCGTCCCACTGGGTGATGACATCCACCGTACGCGGCAGGCCGCCAACCACTTCCGGGTTGCCGACGCTCTTGTACAGCAGTGCCGCGATCGGCACCAGGAACACCAGCAGGAGAAACAGCGCCAGCGGCGCGATCAACGCCTGCGCCTTCCAGCGGTTGACCCGCTCGGCGTGCTTGAGGCGCTGCTTGAGACTTGGACCTGCGCCTTCGTTGAGGGGCACTGCAATGGCCATGGCGAACTCCGCAATACAGGCTGAAATAGGGGCCGCCATGCGGCCCCACACACCGGGCTGTTACTTCTTCGCCGCCCAGGCGTTGAAGCGTTGCTCCAGTTGCTCGCTGTTGTCGGCCCAGAAGGCCACGTCGATCTGCACCTGGTTGGCAATGTTCTCAGGCGTGGTCGGCATGTCCTTCTTCACGTCGTCCGACAACAGGCTCACGGCTTTCGAGTTGGCCGGGCCATAGGCGATGTTCTCGGAGTAGGTCTTCTGCTGCTCCGGCTGCACGCTGAAGGCGATGAATTTCTTCGCCTCGTCGGCATCCTTGGCGCCTTTCGGGATGGCCCAGGCGTCGAAGTCGTAGATGCCGCCGTTCCACACCACCTTGAGGTTGCTCTCTTTCTGCACTGCGGCGATGCGACCGTTGTAGGCCGAGCTCATGACCACGTCACCGGATGCCAGGTACTGCGGCGGCTGGGCGCCGGCTTCCCACCACTGGATGCTTGGCTTGAGTTCGTCGAGCTTCTTGAACGCGCGGTCCACGCCCTCTTTGGTGCCCAGCACCTGGTAGACGTCCTTCGGCGCGACACCATCGGCCATCAGGGCGAATTCCAGGGTGTACTTGGCGCCCTTGCGCAGGCCGCGCTTGCCGGGGAATTTCTTGGTGTCCCAGAAGTCCGCCCAGCTGGTGGGTGCGGTCTTCAGCTTGTCGGCGTTGTAGGCCAGCACGGTCGACCACACGAAGAAGCCCACGCCACAGGGCTGGATGGCACCTGGTACGTAGTCGGCTTCGTTGCCGAACAGGGCTGGGTCGAGTTCTTCGAACATGCCCTCATCACAGCCGCGGGCCAGCTCTGGCGATTCCACTTCCACCAGGTTCCACGACACACTCTTGGTGTCGACCATGGCTTTGACCTTGGCCATCTCGCCGTTGTATTCGCCAGCGACGATCTTGCCCTTGCCGGCCTTTTCCCACGGTTCGTAGAACGCCTTGACCTGGGCCGCCTTGTTGGCACCACCGAACGACACCACGGTCAGGTCTGCGGCCATGGCCTGGCCAGCGGCGAACAGCCCCAGGGCCAGGGCGGTCAGTTTCAACTGCTTGCGCATTATTATTCTCTCCACAGTACAGGGTTGGTGAAGCAATCCATCAATGGGCTTCGGCAATCGGATCGAGCGCGCGGGCGTGCTCCACCTCCCAGCCCAGCGGTACTACATCGCCCACGGCCAGGGCCGGGTCGAGCTCGGCAATGGGCTGCTTCACGAAGAAGTCGCCCTTGCCACAAACTTCCAGGCGCACCCGTACGTGGTCGCCCAGGTAGATGAATTCGGCCACCCGCCCAGAGAAGCGGTTCACGCAGCGCTCGCTGTGGCCATTCAGGCGCACACGCTCCGGGCGGATCGACAGGGTCACCGGCTCGCCGGCCTGGCCGACATTCACTGCCAGCGCCTCGACCCGTTCGCCACGCGCCAGCTGCACCTGGCAGCGTTTGCCATCGCTGGCCAGCAAGGTGCCATTGATACGGTTGTTCTCGCCGATGAAGTTGGCGACGAAGGTGTTGCAGGGCTCTTCGTACAAGGTGCGCGGGTCGGCGATCTGCTGGATCTCGCCCTGGTGGAACACTGCCACGCGGTCAGACATGGTCAGCGCTTCGCCCTGGTCGTGGGTCACGTACACCACGGTTACGCCCAGGCGCTGGTGGATGTGCTTGATCTCCATCTGCATGTGCTCACGCAGCTGTTTGTCGAGCGCACCCAGCGGTTCGTCCATCAGCACCAGCTGTGGCTCGAACACTAGGGCACGGGCCAGGGCCACACGCTGCTGCTGGCCGCCGGACAGCTGGCCGGGGTAGCGCTTGGCGAAGGCATCGAGCTGGACCATGTTCAGCACGCGCTTGACCCGCTCGCTGATGTCGGTCTTGCTCAGGTTGCGCACGGTCAGCGGGAACGCCAGGTTCTCGGCCACGGTCATGTGCGGGAACAGCGCGTAGTTCTGGAACACCATGCCGATGTCGCGCTTGTGCGGCGGCACGTTGTTGATCGAACGCCCAGCCAGCTGGATTTCACCGGCGGTGGGAGTTTCGAAGCCGGCCAGCATCATCAGGCTGGTGGTCTTGCCCGAGCCGGACGGGCCGAGCAGGGTGAGGAATTCGCCCTTGCGGATATCCAGGTTGAGGTCCTTGACGATCAGCGACTCGCCGTCGTAGCTCTTCTGCACACCACGGAAGCTGACCAGCGTTTCGCTGGTTGCAGCGTTCGACTTCGCCTCGCTCATGCCTGCACCTTCTTGTTGGATGACTGCGTAGGCAGAAGAGTAGAGAAGGCGCAGGCGCGCGGAAATCGGGGGTGCTGAGAGAATGCCATCATCCGGATGGAAGATTTGTTGTAGGGATTTCCCTACAAGGATGGCGGGTTTGGAATGCTCATCCGAGCCACCCGCCAAACCTGTGGGAGCGGGCAGGCCCGCGACAGGGCAGGTTCAGCCATAGAGATCCGCAGGTCAGGCCCTTTCGCGGGCACGCCCGCTCCCACAGGGACCTCGGCAAGTTCCGAGAACAGGCATGTCGCAATCAGACCAGCTTGTGCTCCATGGCGTACTTCACCAACTCAGCCAGCGAGTTCACCTTCAGCTTCTGCATCAAGCGCGCCTTGTGCGTGCTGATGGTCTTGCTCGACAGCGCCAGCTGCTGGGCGATGTCGTTGACGTTGGCACCCTGGGCCAGGCGCTCGAAAACCGAAAACTCGCGCTCCGACAATAGCGTGTGCAACGGCCGTGACTCGGTCAGGCCCACTTCGAATACCATGCGGTCGGCCAGCGCCGGGTCGATATAGCGCCCCCCAGCAGCAACCCGGCGAATGGCGGTCAGCAGCAGCGCCGGGTCGCTGTCCTTGGTGGCGTAACCCGCCGCCCCGGCCTTCAGTGCCCGCGCCGCCATCTGCGCCTCATCGTGCATCGACAACATCAGGATCGCCGGCGCGTCATGCAATGCCCGGATCCGCGGGATCGCCTCCAGGCCATTCACGCCAGGCATCGAGATATCCAGCAATACGACTTCGCACGGCGTATGGCGCAGGGTTTCCAGCAGTTGCTCGCCGTTAGCTGCCTCCCCCGCCACCTGCATGTCCTTGGCCAGGCCAATCAACTGCTTGATGCCTTCGCGGACAATGGTGTGGTCTTCGGCCACCAGCACTCGAATCACGATCGCTCTCCTACTCCAACGGAATGGCCACGCTCAGGCTGGTGCCTTCGCCCGGTTCACTGTCCAGTGCCATGTTGCCACCCAGCATCAGCACCCGCTCACGCACGCCCACCAGGCCGAACGACGCCGGCCGGGGCTGGTCGCGGCAAAAGCCTTGCCCATCATCGCTGACGGTCATGCGCAATTGCCCGTGCTCATGCACCAGTTCGATCTCCACGCTGTGTGCCTGGGCATGCCGCATCACATTGGTCAGCGCCTCCTGCAGGATACGAAACAGCCCGGTGGCCTTGGCATCGCTCAATGCTGGCAGATTATCCGGTACTTGTACCAGGCAGGGGATCTGCGTGCGCGCCTCGAAGCGCCGCGCCTGCCACTCGATGGCCGAGGCGATGCCGGCGTCGAGGATCGGCGGGCGCAAGGCGGTGGCCACGTCGCGCACCAGCTGGAACAGCTGGGCGATCAGGCGCTTCATGCTGTCCAGGCGCTCGTTGAGGCCCGGGTCCAGTTCGGCAAAGGCCAGCTCGCACATCGACACTTCCAGCTTGAGCACGGTCAGCATCTGCCCCAGCTCATCGTGTACCTCACGGGCGATGCGGGCCTTTTCCTCCTCGCGCACGCTCTCCAGATGGGCCGACAACTCACGCAGTTGCTCCTGAGACCTGGCCAACGCCAACTCGGCCCGCTTGCCCTGGGTGATGTCCCATACCACCCCGTCCCACACCACCCGGCCATCGACCAGGCGCCGGGTACTGGCCTTGATGTCGGCCCAGCGCTGTTCACCCTGGCGGGTGAGAATACGCCCCTGCCAGGACCAGTCCTTGTCGCTGGCCAGGGCCAGGTCCTGTACCCGGTGGTAATCGGCACGGTCGTCGGGGTGCACCAGGTTGCGCAAGCCCATCTGCGGGTGCTGGATCTCGCTGGGTGCATAGCCCACCAGTGCCTCGCTGCCCTCGCTGATATAGGGGAACTCGAGGTCGCCCTCGGCCGGGTCGCGCTCCAGGCGGAACACCAGCCCCGGTACGTTGCCGGCAATACCCTTGAGCCGCGCCTCGCTTTCACGCAGGGCCGCCAGGGCGCGGTGGCGTTCGGTGACATCGGCGAGGTAGACCACCAGGTACTCGGAATCACGAAAGCGCAGGAAACTCAGCGACAGCTCCACCGGCAGCAAGCTTTGGTCGGCCCGCCGGCATTGCGTCTCGAACTGGCCGACTCCGCCTTCCCCGGTGCGCGCGCCCTTCCATAGCTCCAGCCAGCGGTCCATGGTCAGGTTGGGTTCGAAGGTGCTCAACGGCCGCTCCAGCAGCTCGCCTCCGCCGTAGCCCAGCATGCGTTCGGCGGCGTGGTTGGCATAGCGTACATGGCTGTCCCAGTTGACCCAGAGAATGCCCACCGTGCTCTGGTCGATGGCGAACTGGCTCAGGCGCAGTGCTTCCTCGCGCACCTGCCGCTCTGCCAGGTTCTCGCGCGTGGCTAGCAGGCTGCGCTCCAGCTGGCGCTGCTGTCGGCGCTGCCACACCAGGGTCGCCAGCGCGCACAGCAGCAACATGCCGGACAACAAGGCCAGGTTCTGCCAGAAACCGGTCGACTCGCTCAGGCGCGGGTACTTCGGTTGCAGCCAACGCTGGTGCAGCTGCTCCAGCTCCTTGGCTGGCAGCGCCTGCAGGCCACGCTCAAGCACATCAGCCAGCAGCGGCCAGTCGCGCCGCGAACCGATGCGTAGCAGCTGCGGCAAGCCGATGTCACCCACCACCGCCAGTTCACCGAACTCGCTTTCCCGGGAAAGCCGGCTGAGCTGGGCTTCATCCAGCACCGCGAAACTGGCCTGGCCGCCCACCACCAACTGCAACGCTTCGCGCTCGTTGGGCACCCCTTGCAGGTTGAGGTTGTTGTAGTTGGCGCGCAGGTAGTCCGCCAGCTGGCTGGGCATGCGTACCGCCACACGTTGCTCGGCTTCGAGTTTTTCCAGCTCCACGGCCATGGCCCCGGTGCGAGGCCCGACCACCAGTTGCGGCACGCGCATGTAGGGGTCGCTGAACAACCATATGCGCAGGCTGGCGGGGGTCTGGGTCAGGCCCGGGGCAAAGTCGATCTCACCCGCCTGCAGGGCATGTTCGAGGCTGGCCTGGTCAGCGAAATTGCGCCAGGTCAGGTCCAGGCGCAGCGCCTGTGCCAGGCTGCTGACCAACTCCACATTGGCCCCGTACAGCTGCTGCAGGCGCCGGTCGAACTGGGCGTAAGGCGTCTGCAGCACCAGGCCGACGCGCAGGCTGCGATGGGTGTCCAGCCATTGCTGTTGCGCAGGTTCCAGCACTATCGAGGGCTGCGCCTCGGGTTGGGCCAACGCCATCAAGGGCAGCCATAAACAGCCGATAACCAACAGGCGACGCACTCGCTTCATCTACACGCTCGTCTTGGCAAAGGCGGCCATGCGGCATGGCCGTCACGGGCAAATACTATTAGGCTGCCGGTATCATTCTGGTCTTGGGTTGATTCATGTCCACACTTTATCGCACGACGCTGGCAATGTGCTGCCTGGCCTCGTTCCTTCCACTCGGCGCCCTGGCCGCCGAGGCCGAACAACCGCCTGCTGCCAGCGAAGCCCCGGCCGCCCCAGCACCACGCCCGCCGTTGCTGGAGCGTAGCCAGGAGGACGCCCAGGCGCTCGAACGGCTGGTGCCCAAGGCCGAGCAACAGACGCTGCAAGGCGGTGCCGAAAGCTTCCTGGCACTGTGGAAACCGGCCAACGACAGCGACCCGCAAGGGGCCGTGATCATCGTGCCGGGGGCTGGCGAAACGGCCGATTGGCCAAACGCGGTTGGCCCGCTGCGGCAGAAGTTCCCCGATGTAGGCTGGCACAGCCTGAGCATCAGCCTGCCCGACCTGCTCGCCGACAGCCCACAGGCGCGGGTCGAAGCCAAGCCCGCTGCCAAGCCGGCGCCAGAACAGGGCGAAAGCGCCCCGGCCAAGGACCTGCCGGCCGATGCCAACGCCAACGTCGCCCAGGCCACCGCGGCTGATGCCGACACGGCAGAAAGCACCGATGCCGAACAGGCCAGCGAGCAAACCGACCCGGCCGATGCCGCGCGCATTTTTGCGCGGCTGGACGCCGCGGTGGCCTTCGCCCAGCAGCACAACGCCCGCAGCATCGTGTTGATCGGCCACGGCAGCGGCGCGTATTGGGCGGCCCGCTACCTGAGCGAAACGCAGCCGCCGCAGGTGCAGAAGCTGGTGATGGTGGCCGCGCAGACACCGGCGCGAGTGGAACATGACCTGGAAAGCCTGGTACCGACCTTGAGGGTGCCGACTGCCGACATCTACTACGCCACCCGTAGCGGTGACCGCAGCGCCGCCGCGCAGCGCCTGCAGGCCAGCAAGCGGCAGAAGGACAGCCAGTACCGGCAGTTGTCGCTGATTGCCATGCCCGGGAACAAGGCGGCTGAACAGGAGCAGCTGTTCCGCCGGGTACGGGGGTGGATGAGCCTGTAGGAGCGGATTTATCCGCGATGCAGCCAACGCGGTGTATGGCACCGGCTGTGCCGGTGATCGCGGCTGAAGCCGCTCCTACAAGTACCACTCGGGCCTTTACAGGCCGCGCCGCTTGCGGATCAAGGCATAGGCCTGGTGCAACTCGCGGGTGCGCTCGGTCGCTTCACGCAGTTGTGCCTCGCTCGCCCCCGTGCCCGCCAGCTTGTCTGGGTGGTGACGGCTGACCAGCCGACGATAGGCCTGCTTGACCTTGTCGCCGTCGGTATCCGCCTCGACCGCCAACAGCCGCAGCGCAGCCGCATAGGTCATGGGCGCCTCGCGCGCACCGGCTGCCCTGCGCGGCTCGTACTCCAGCGACATGGCCTGAACCTGGCGTCGGCTCAGGCCCAGTTTCTGCCCCCAGTCCAGCAGCAGTTCGCGTTCCTTGTTACCCATCTTGCCGTCGGCCCAGACCATGCGCCAACAGGCGCGCAGGGTGCCTTCCGCCGCATGTGGCTGCTGGCGGATGCGCCGCAGATGCCCGCTCAGCCGGTCCTTGCCGGCCTTGCCGCGGTTGAATGCGGCAATCGCGCGCAACCGCGCCTCTTCGGCCAGGTCCAGGCGCACCATTTCCTGACGCGCCTGCTGGATATGCTGCTCGGCCACCCGGCCATCGCACTTGGCCAGACGACCGAGCATCACGAACAGCAATTCATCGTCCGGCAAGGCCGGGCGCCCGCCCAGGCGTTCGCGCAGGTCGTCCCAGCCCTGCAAACGCAGGCGACGGTCGATGAACTGCCCGAGCAAGGCGCCGAGCAGAGCGCCGGGAATACTGGCGACGGCGAAGCCGGCACCGGCGCCAATCACCGTGCTTGGCCACCACATGTCAGGCGCGCTCGCCGATCAGGCGCTCGGCCTCGGCCAGGCGTTCGAGGGTACCGACATCCACCCAGTGCCCGCGGTAGTGTTCGCCACTGACCTGCCCCGCCGCCATGGCCTGACGCAGCAGCGGCGCCAGCTTGAAGGCACCAGGCTGGCAGCCCTCGAACAGCGCCGGGTGCAGCACCGAGAGACCGCTGAAGGTGAGCGTGCCAGGCGCATCATCGCCATCGACCACCTGTCCACCGACCAGGCGGAAGTCACCACGCCCGTGGTGGCCCGGGTTATCAACCAGTACCAGGTGCGCCAGGCCTTGCAAGGGCGCCTGCAAACGGGTGAAGTCATAGTCGGTCCAGACATCGCCGTTGACCAGCAGGAACGGCGCATCCCCCAGCAATGGCAAGGCCTTGAAGATGCCACCGCCGGTTTCCAGCGGCTCGCCTTCCGGCGAATAGCGGACGCTCAGGCCGAAACGGCTGCCATCACCCAGGTGGTCTTCGATCTGCTGACCAAGCCAGGCGTGGTTGATCACCACCTCGCTGATGCCCGCCGCGGCCAGGGCGCGCAAGTGATACTCGATCAGCGGCTGGCCCGCGACCGGGACTAACGGTTTGGGCGTATGCAGGGTCAACGGCCGCATGCGCTCGCCTTTGCCCGCTGCCAGGATCATTGCCTTCATGCACGCGCTCCGGCCTGCAACTCGGCAATCAGTTCGCCCAGCTCCGCCAATTCGGGCCGACGACCGATCACTTCTTCTATATAGGCGAAGAAACGCGGCACGTCGCCCAGGTAGCGAGGTTTGCCATCGCGGTGACAGATACGGGCGAAGATGCCGATCACCTTCAGGTGGCGCTGCACGCCCATCAGATCGCTGGCGCGCTGGAATGCCTCGAAGTCAGACTGCACCGGGATACCAGCAGCCCGCGCCTTCTGCCAGTAATCACGCAACCAGCCCTCGACCCGCGCCTGAGGCCAGCTGATGAAGGCGTCCTTGAACAGGCAGGTGATGTCATAGGTGACCGGGCCATAGACCGCGTCCTGGAAGTCCAGCACACCGGGGTTGGGGGTGCTCTGCATCAGGTTGCGCGGCATGTAGTCGCGGTGCACCAGCACCTTGGGCTGGGCCAGGGCGCTGTCGATCAGCAGCTGGCTGACCCGCTGCCAGGCGGCTTTCTGGGCATCGCTGAAGGCCAGGCCAAGCTCACGGCCCACGTACCACTCGGGGAACAGCTCGACTTCGCGGCGCAACAAGGCGTCGTCATAGCTGGGCAGCGGCGCGTCCAGCGGCAGGCGCTGGAAGGCCAGCAGGGCGTCGATGGCATCGCTGAACAGGCTGTCGGCGTTGTCGGCATTGATGATGTCGAGGTAGGTCTGGCGGCCCAGGTCGCCCAGCAGCAGGAAGCCGCGCTCGAGGTCCTGGGCATGGATCAGCGGCACATGCACGTCGGCGCTGGCCAGCAGGTGGTCAATGGCGACGAACGGTCGGCAATTCTCCTGTGGTGGTGGCGCATCCATGATCACGAAGCTGTGCCCGGCGCCCTGCCAGCGGAAGTAACGCCGGAAGCTGGCGTCGCTGCTGGCCGCGGTCAGGCTGCCGGCGGGCACTTCGCCCCAGGCGTTTTTGCGGAAAAGATCTTTGAGCTGCTCATCGAGCCAGACCGTCAGTTGTTGCAGGCGTACATCGTGTTCAGGCATTACAAGGGTCTCCGACGGCCCTAGCCGTCAAGCGGGTCATGCTTTATTATCCAGCATCTTTTTCAGACCATCGAGAGGCGTGCGGCCCCACACGCGGGCAGATGGCACGCAGGAAGCCCGGACTAATAAGATGGCATTGAAATCCCCCGCGTTTCGTAGAAAGTTTCCGTTGCTGGTAACCGGCGGTCTGCTGGCCCTGCAACCTCTGGCCACGTCTTACGTGGTGGCAGCCGAACAGTTCGACTGCCAAGTGTCCGCCTCCGGTGGTTGGGACTGCAAGCCCAAGACCCCAGTCAACAACCTGCCGCCGCGCCCGGTGCATGAGGGTGCTGCCGTCAGCACCGGCACCGAAGCCGCGAGCGAAGGCGAAACGGCGGACCGGCCGATGCTGGTCACCGAAGCCAAGGGCCGTGCCCTGAAGTCGCGCAGCGAAGACTACAGCCACCTGGACTGGGTACCGCGAGAAAAGCTCACTGCCGCGCAGCTGGCCGAAACCGGCCCGTACTGTGGTGGCGCGTACATCGAGCCAACCCGCCCGGGCATGGCCGATACCACGCCGAAGGACGAGTCGCCGACCTACATCAACGCCAAGGTGTCCAAGTACCAGCAGGAGCAGCAGATCGCTACCCTCGCCGGTGACGTGGTCATGCGCCAGGGCAGCATGCAGGCCGAGGCGGACGAGGCCAACCTTTACCAGACCGAAAACCGTGGCGAGCTCAAGGGCAACGTCAAGATCCGTGACAACGGTTCGCTGGTAGTCGGTGACCAGGCGCAGATCCAGCTCGACACCGGCGAAGCCCAGGTCGACAACGCCGAATACGTGATGCACAAGTCGCACATCCGCGGCAGCGCCCTGTACGCCAAGCGTGGCGAAAACGCCATCATCCGCCTCAAGGATGGTACCTACACCACCTGCGAGCCGGGCAGCAACGCCTGGCAGCTGAAGGGCAACAACATCACCCTGAACCCGGCCACCGGTTTCGGCACCGCGACCAACGTTACGCTGCGGGTCAAGGATTTCCCGGTGTTCTACACACCGTACATCTACTTCCCGATCGACGACCGTCGCCAGTCCGGCTTCCTGCCGCCATCGTTCAGCAGCACCAGCGACACCGGCTTCATGCTGGTCACGCCGTACTACTTCAACCTGGCGCCGAACTACGACGCCACGTTGTACCCGCGCTACATGACCAAGCGCGGCCTGCTGATGGAAGGCGAGTTCCGCTACCTGACGCCTTCCAGCGAAGGCCAGTTCGGTGGCGCGTACCTCAACGACAAGAACGACGACCGCAAAGACCAGACTGACTACAAAGAACAGCGCTGGATGACCAACTGGCAGCACAAGGGGGGCTTGAACGAGCGCCTGATGACCGAGGTGGACTACACCGACATCAGCGACCCGTTCTACTTCCAGGACCTGGAAACCGACCAGATTGGTGTTGAGTCCCAGGACTTGCTGAACCAGCAGGGCGCGTTGACCTACCGGGGTGACAGCTACACCGCGCGGTTGAACGTGCATGCCTACGAGATGGCCACCATCTCGAGGATCACCCCGTATGATCGCCTGCCGCAGATCACCTTCAACGGTAAGCTGCCGTACGAACCAGGTGGGCTCAACATCGCCTACGAAACCGAGGCAGTCCGCTTCGATCGTGACCTGAAAGACGACTTCGTATTCGACAAGGACGGCAACCCGGACTTCTCCGCCGGTGCAGCAGGCCGTCGCCTGGACCAGAACGTCAGCGGTATCGCCCGTGCCAACGGCAACCGCTTCAATGTGGCACCGTCGATCAGCCTGCCGATGGAAGCCAGCTACGGCTTCCTGACCCCCAAGCTGAAATATGCGTACACCCATTACGACCTGGATCTGGACAGCCAGGGCAAGGCCCAGGCCATCGCGCAGTCGGCCAACCCGGCGTACGGCAGCTACAACAGTTCGTTGAACCGCGATATCCCGATCTTCAGCGTGGACAGCGGGCTCTACTTCGACCGCAAGACGTCGCTGTTCGGCACCAACTACAAGCAGACCCTCGAACCGCGCATGTTCTATCTCTACGTCCCGTATGAGGACCAGAAGGACATCCCGCTGTTCGACTCGGGTGAAACCCTGTTCAGCTACGACTCGCTGTTCCGTGACAACCGCTTCAGCGGCACCGACCGCATCGGTGACGAGAACAAGCTGTCGCTGGGCGTGACCACCCGCTGGATCGAGGACAATGGCTTCGAACGCCAGAACTTCAGCATCGGCCAGGCGTACTACTTCAAGGACCGCAAGGTTCAGCTGCCGGGCATCGACTACCGCACCCGGGACGATGCCCAGTCCGACGTGTCGCCGTACGCCCTGATGTACAACTACTTCTTCAACCGCGACTGGCGCTTCAATTCGGACTTCAACTGGGACCCGGACAGCCGCAGCACCCGTTCGGGCAGCGCGATGTTCCACTACCAGCCTGAAGACAACCCGAACAAGGTGGTCAACCTCGGTTATCGCTACCGTAACGACACCATCTCCTACGACTCCGCGACCGGTACCTGGAAAGTGGGCGGTGGCGACTACGGCGTACCGGGTAGCCCGAACTACATCAAGGACTACTACAAGATCCAGCAGCATGACTTCTCGGTCATCTGGCCGATCGTTCCACAGTGGAGCGTCATCGCGCGCTGGCAGCATGACTACAACCGCAACCGCACCCTGGAAGCCATGGGCGGTTTCGAATACGACAACTGCTGCTGGAAGCTGCGTCTGATCAACCGTTACTGGATGGACTACGACGACTTCAGCCAGGCGCTTCCGACGAACGAAAAAGGCGACCATGGCATCTTCCTTCAGATCGTCCTGAAGGGTCTCGGTGGTGTAGTCGGCAACAAGGTCGAGTCTTTCCTCGACCAAGGCATTCAAGGTTACCGTGAACGTGAAGACCAAGCTTATTGATCGACTGCGCCCAGCGTTGCTGGGCGTTGCATTGCTGAGTGGCGCGGTGCATGCCGCGGTGCAACCTCTTGATCGCGTAGTGGCCATCGTCGACAACGACGTGGTCATGCAGAGCCAGCTGGACCAGCGCATCCACGAAGTGCAGCAGACCATCGCCAAACGTGGCGGCGGCGTGCCGCCGACGGGTGCCCTGGAGCAGCAGGTGCTGGAGCGCCTGATCGTCGAGAACCTGCAGCTGCAGATCGGCGAACGCTCCGGCATCCGCATCACCGACGAAGAGCTGAACCAGGCCATCGGCACCATTGCCCAGCGCAATGGCATGTCGCTGGACCAGTTCCGCGCGGCCCTGGCCCGTGACGGCCTGTCGTTCGACGACGCCCGCGAGCAGGTCAAGCGCGAGATGATCATCAGCCGCGTGCGCCAGCGCCGCGTGGCCGAGCGCATCCAGGTGTCCGAGCAGGAGGTGAAGAACTACCTCAACTCCGACCTCGGCAAGATGCAGATGTCGGAAGAGTACCGCCTGGCCAACATCCTCATCCCGACCCCGGAAGCGGCCAGCTCGGATGACATCCAGAAGGCTGCGCGCAAGGTCGGCGACCTGTACCAGCAACTGCGTCAGGGCGCCGACTTCGGCCAGATGGCGATTGCCAACTCGGCCAGCGAAAACGCCCTGGAAGGCGGCGAGATGGGCTGGCGCAAAGCCGGCCAGCTGCCACCGGACTTCGCCAAGATGCTCAGCAGCATGCCGGTTGGCGAAATCACCCAGCCGATCCGTATTCCCAACGGCTTTATCATCCTCAAGCTCGAGGAGAAGCGCGGCGGCAGCGAGAACGTGCTGCGTGACGAAGTGCACGTGCGCCATATCCTGATCAAGCCGAGCGAAATCCGCAGCGAGGCGGCCACCGAGCAACTGGCCGAGCGCCTGTACGAACGCATCAAGAACGGCGAAGACTTCGGCGAGCTGGCGAAGAGCTTCTCGGAAGACCCAGGCTCGGCGCTCAACGGCGGCGACCTCAACTGGGTAGACCCGAACAGCCTGGTACCGGAGTTCCGCGAGCAGATGGCCAACGCCACCCAAGGCGAAGTCACCCGTCCGTTCAAGACCCAGTACGGCTGGCATGTCCTGGAAGTGCTGGGCCGCCGCGCCACCGACAGCACCGAGCAGGCTCGCGAACAGCAGGCCCTGAGCGTACTGCGTAACCGCAAGTACGACGAAGAGCTGCAAACCTGGCTGCGCCAGATTCGCGACGAAGCCTACGTTGAAATCAAGCTGCCTGGCGCTGACCAGGCCGCCCAGTGAAGCCCCTGCGCTTCGCCGTCACCCCCGGCGAACCAGCCGGCATAGGCCCCGACCTGTGCCTGCTGCTCGCCGCAGACGCCCAGCCGCACCCCCTGATCGCCATCACCAGCCGTGACCTGCTCGCCGAGCGGGCCACGCAGTTGGGGCTGGCTGTCGACCTGTTGCCGGTAGCGCCGGGCCAATGGCCCGAGCAGCCGGCACCGGCGGGCAGCCTGTACGTCTGGGACACGCCCCTGGCGGCCCCGGTAGTGCCAGGCCAGCTGGACAAGGCCAACGCCGCGTTCGTGCTGCAAACCCTGACCCGCGCCGGGCAAGGCTGCCTGGACGGGCACTTCGCCGGGATGATCACTGCCCCGGTGCACAAGGGCGTCATCAACGAAAGCGGCATCGCCTTTTCCGGGCATACCGAATTCCTCGCCGAACTGACCCATACCGCACAGGTGGTGATGATGCTGGCCACCCACGGCCTGCGCGTGGCCCTGGTGACCACCCACCTGCCGCTGCGTGACATTGCCGCCGCCATCACTGCCGAGCGCGTCGAACGCGTGACCCGCATCCTGCATGCAGACATGCGTGACAAGTTCGGCATTGCCAACCCGCGCATCCTGGTATGCGGCCTCAACCCGCACGCGGGTGAAGGTGGCCACCTGGGCCGCGAGGAAATCGACATCATCGAGCCGACCCTGGCCCGCCTGCGCACCGAGGGCATGGACCTGCGCGGGCCGCTGCCGGCCGATACCCTGTTTACCCCCAAGTATCTGGAGCACTGCGACGCGGTGCTGGCGATGTACCACGACCAGGGCCTGCCCGTACTCAAGTACAAAGGTTTTGGCGCAGCCGTGAACGTCACCCTGGGCCTGCCGATCATCCGCACGTCGGTTGACCACGGCACCGCCCTGGACCTTGCCGGCAGCGGCAAGGTCGACACCGGCAGCCTGCGCGTCGCGCTGGACACCGCCTACCAGATGGCCGAGAACCGACCATGAACGAGCAATACCAACACCGGGCGCGCAAGCGCTTCGGCCAGAACTTCCTGCACGACGCCGGCATCATCGACCGCATCCTGCGCGCCATCAACGCCAAGGCCGGTGAACACCTGCTGGAAATCGGCCCGGGCCAGGGCGCCCTGACCGAAGGCCTGCTGGGCAGCGGCGCACAGCTGGACGTAGTGGAGCTGGACAAGGACCTGGTGCCGATCCTGCAGCACAAGTTCGCTGACCGCAGCAACTTCCGCCTGCACCAGGGCGACGCGCTGAAGTTCGATTTCAACCAGCTGGGTGTACCACCGCGCAGCCTCAAGGTAGTGGGCAACCTGCCCTACAACATCTCCACCCCGCTGATCTTCCACCTGCTCAGCCACGCCGGGCTGATCCGCGACATGCATTTCATGTTGCAGAAGGAAGTGGTCGAGCGTATGGCCGCAGGCCCAGGCGGTGGTGACTGGGGGCGGTTGTCGATCATGGTGCAGTACCACTGCCGCGTCGAACACCTGTTCAACGTCGGCCCGGGCGCCTTCAATCCGCCGCCGAAAGTGGACTCGGCGATCGTCCGCCTGGTGCCGCACGAAGTGTTGCCGCACCCCGCCAAGGATGCGCAACTGCTGGAACGCGTGGTACGCGAGGCGTTCAACCAGCGCCGCAAGACCCTGCGCAACACCATGAAGGGCCTGCTCGACAGCGCGGCCATCGAGGCAGCGGGCGTGGACGGCAGCCTGCGCCCTGAACAGCTGGACCTGGCGGCCTTCGTGCGCCTGGCTGACCAGCTGGCCGACCAGCAAGCCTGACTCCGCCTGGATCAGCCTTTTCGCGGGCACGCCCGCGAAGAGGCCGGTACCGACCATAGCTATTTCCAAGCCGCCACACCGCTGGCCCTCCCCCCGCTCAATGGCCTAGACTGCATTATTGCGTCAGTTCTCCCAAGGCCCTTGCATGTCCGACCCCCGCTATCAGATCGACGTCAGCGTCGTGACCCGCTACCTCAAAGAACAATCCGAACCTGAAAACGGTCGTTTCGCTTTCGCCTACACCATCACCGTGCAGAACAACGGCTCGCTCAAGGCCAAGCTGCTGTCGCGCCACTGGCTGATCACCAACGGTGACGGCGAAGTCGAAGAAGTGCGCGGCGCCGGCGTGGTCGGCCAACAGCCCAACATCGACCCTGGCCAGAGCCACACCTACAGCAGCGGTGCCGTGATCAGCACCCGCGTGGGCACCATGCAGGGCAGCTATCAGATGTTCGCCGAAGACGGCAAACGTTTCGATGCGCCGATCGCCCCCTTCCGCCTGGCGGTGCCCGGGGCGTTGCACTGATGGCTACCTACGCTGTCGGAGATCTGCAGGGCTGCCTGCAGCCACTCAAGTGCCTGCTCGAACGCGTCAGCTTCAACCCCGCCGTCGACCGCCTGTGGCTGGTCGGCGACCTGGTCAACCGCGGCCCCGAGTCGCTGGAAACCCTGCGCTTCTTGTATTCGATCCGCCAGTCGCTGGTGTGCGTGCTGGGTAACCATGACCTGCACCTGCTGGCCGTATGGCATAACGTCGAACGCCTGAAGAAGAGCGACACCCTGCGCGAGATCATCGAAGCGCCGGACGCCGACCAGTTGTTCGACTGGCTGCGCCAGCAAAAACTGCTGCACTACGACGAGCCGCGGGGCATTGCCCTGGTGCACGCCGGCATTCCACCGCAGTGGACCTTGGGCAAGGCCCTGGCCCTGGCCGGTGAAGTCGAAGAGGTGCTGCGCGACGACAGCCGCCTGAAGCAGTACCTGGACGGCATGTACGGCAACGAGCCGAACAAGTGGAGCAAGAACCTCTGCGGCGTCGAACGCCTGCGGGTCATCACCAACTACCTCACGCGCATGCGCTTCTGCACTGCCGAGGGCAAACTCGACCTCAAGAGCAAGGAAGGCCTGGACACCGCCCCCAAAGGCTACAAGCCCTGGTTCGCCCACAAGGAGCGCCGCTCACGCCACGTGAAGATCATCTTCGGCCACTGGGCGGCCTTGCTGGGCCAGGTTGACGAACCTGGCATCATTGCCCTGGATACTGGCTGCGTATGGGGTGGCGCCATGACCCTGTACAACGTCGACAGCGGCGAATACCACCGCTGTGACTGCGGCGACGGCGGCACCCTGCGCCAACCGGCACAACCCACTACACTCAACGACCCCACCTGAAGGAAGTAGTACCCATGAGCGAATTCAAGCGCATCCCTCCCGAGCAGGCCTTGGAGCTTCGCAAGAAAGAAGGTGCGGTCGTCGTCGATATTCGCGACCCCCAGGCTTTCGCCGCCGGCCACATTACCGGTGCCAAGCATCTGGATAACCAGTCGGTCGCCGAGTTCATTCGCAACGCCGACCTCGATGCCCCGACCCTGGTGGTGTGCTACCACGGCAATTCCAGCCAGAGCGCCGCGGCCTACCTGGTCAACCAAGGGTTCTCCGATGTCTACAGCGTCGACGGCGGCTTCGAACTGTGGCGCGCCACCTACCCGGCCGAGACCGCCCAGGGCGCTGCCGAATAATTTTTTCATCTACACTGCAGCCCGCGCACAGCGTGGGCTTGCGGCTTATCTGACGAACGGTCGGCCACAACTTCTCCGTACCTCGCCCTTGACCTTGCGGATAACCAACTATTCTTAAGCGCAGGCCATCCAGAAAAAGGGGAGAGCCGGTACACCGGCGTGCGGGTCATCGGTAGCGTTACAGGGTGTTTGGGGGGTATACAGCAATCGGCAACCCCGGTTGCGTGCCAGCATCAGCTGACTGATCCGGCGTCGTCTCAACGTATCGAGCGAGGTGACGTCATGAGTATTTTTAGCCACTTCCAACAACGTTTCGAGTCAACGCGCCAGGAAGAATTAACGCTGCAGGAGTACCTCGAGCTGTGCAAAGAGGATCGCAGTGCCTACGCATCGGCGGCCGAACGCCTGTTGCTGGCCATCGGTGAGCCAGAGCTGATCGACACCTCTACCAACTCCAGGCTGTCGCGTATCTTCTCCAACAAGGTCATCCGCCGCTATCCGGCGTTTGCCGACTTCCATGGCATGGAAGAGTGCATCGACCAGATCGTGTCGTACTTCCGCCACGCCGCCCAAGGCCTGGAAGAGAAGAAGCAGATCCTCTACCTGCTGGGCCCGGTGGGCGGCGGTAAATCGTCGCTGGCGGAAAAACTCAAGCAGTTGATGGAAAAGGTTCCGTTCTATGCCATCAAGGGCTCGCCGGTGTTCGAGTCGCCATTGGGCCTGTTCAATGCCAGCGAAGACGGGGCGATCCTCGAGGAGGAATTCGGCATCCCGCGGCGCTACCTGAATACCATCATGTCGCCCTGGGCCACCAAGCGCCTGCAGGAGTTCGGCGGCGACATCAGCAAGTTCAAGGTGGTGAAGCTGTACCCGTCGATCCTCAACCAGGTCGCCATCGCCAAGACTGAACCGGGTGACGAGAACAACCAGGACATCTCGGCCCTGGTCGGTAAGGTGGATATCCGCAAGCTCGAGGAATTCCCGCAGAACGACGCCGACGCCTACAGCTATTCGGGCGCGCTGTGCCGGGCCAACCAGGGCCTGATGGAATTCGTCGAGATGTTCAAGGCCCCGATCAAGGTCTTGCACCCGTTGCTCACCGCCACCCAGGAAGGCAACTACAACAGTACCGAAGGCCTCGGTGCCATCCCCTACTCCGGGATTCTCCTGGCCCACTCCAACGAATCGGAATGGCACACCTTCCGTAACAACAAGAACAACGAGGCGTTCATCGACCGGATCTACATCGTCAAGGTGCCGTACTGCCTGCGCGTCAGCGACGAAATCAAGATCTACGACAAGCTGCTGGTCAACAGTTCGCTGGCCAAGGCCCACTGCGCCCCGGACACGCTGAAAATGTTGGCCCAGTTCACTGTGCTTTCGCGCCTGAAAGAGCCGGAAAACTCAAACATCTACTCGAAAATGCGGGTGTACGACGGGGAAAACCTCAAGGACACCGATCCAAAGGCCAAGTCGATCCAGGAGTACCGCGATGCCGCCGGCGTCGACGAGGGCATGAACGGCCTGTCGACCCGCTTCGCGTTCAAGATCCTGTCCAAGGTGTTCAACTTCGACCCGCATGAAGTGGCTGCCAACCCGGTACACCTGCTGTACGTGCTGGAACAGCAGATCGAGCAGGAACAGTTCCCTGCCGAAGTGCGCGAGCGCTACCTGCGCTACCTCAAGGAGTACCTGGCACCGCGCTACATCGAGTTCATCGGCAAGGAAATCCAGACCGCCTACCTGGAGTCCTACAGCGAGTACGGGCAGAACATCTTCGACCGCTACGTGCTGTACGCCGACTTCTGGATCCAGGACCAGGAATACCGCGACCCGGAAACCGGCGAAATTCTCAACCGTATCGCCCTCAACGAAGAACTGGAGAAGATCGAGAAGCCGGCCGGCATCAGCAACCCGAAAGATTTCCGCAACGAGATTGTCAACTTCGTGCTGCGTGCGCGGGCCAACAACAACGGCAAGAACCCGAGCTGGCTGAGCTACGAAAAGCTGCGCGTGGTGATCGAGAAGAAAATGTTCTCCAACACCGAGGACCTGCTGCCGGTCATCAGTTTCAACGCCAAGGCCAGCAAGGAGGACCAACAGAAACACAACGACTTCGTCACGCGCATGGTGGAGCGTGGCTACACCGACAAACAGGTTCGCCTGCTGTCGGAATGGTACCTGCGGGTCAGGAAATCGCAATAAAGCGGCAAGCTACAAGCCGCAAGCTCCAGGCTGCACGGCGCCGAGCGCAAGCCCGGCGCTGCAGCCTGCAGCAGCGGTGGCTGCTCTTTCCTGCAGCCTGAAGCTTGTGGCTTGCAGCTGCTCCAGCTACCGGAGGGACCATGAGCTACGTTATCGACCGACGCCTGAACGGCAAGAACAAGAGCACGGTCAACCGCCAGCGCTTTCTGCGGCGGTACCGCGAACACATCAAGAAAGCCGTCGAAGAGGCGGTGAGCCGCCGTTCCATCATGGACATGGAACATGGCGAGCAGATCAGCATTCCGGGGCGCGACATCGACGAACCGGTGCTGCACCATGGTCGCGGCGGCAAGCAGACCATCGTGCATCCGGGCAACAAGGAGTTCACCGCTGGCGAACACATCCCCAGGCCACAAGGTGGCGGGGGTGGTAGCGGCCGTGGCAAGGCCGGCAACTCCGGCGAGGGCATGGACGACTTCGTCTTCCAGATCACCCAGGAAGAGTTCCTCGAATTCATGTTCGAGGACCTCGAACTGCCCAACCTGGTCAAACGCCACCTGACCGGTGCCGACACCTTCAAGACCGTACGCGCCGGTATCGCCAACGAAGGCAACCCGTCGCGCATCAACATCGTGCGCACCCTGCGCTCGGCGCATGCCCGGCGCATCGCCCTGACCGGCAGCAGCCGTGCCCTGCTGCGCGAGGCGCAGAAGGAACTTGCCCGGCTGAAGATCGAGGAGCCGGATAATTTCACTGATATCCAGGAAGTCGAACAGGAAATCGAACGCCTGAAGGCCCGCATCAACCGCCTGCCCTTCCTCGACACCTTCGACCTCAAGTACAACCTGCTGGTCAAGCAGCCCAACCCCAGCTCCAAGGCGGTGATGTTCTGCCTGATGGACGTGTCCGGTTCGATGACCCAGGCCACCAAGGACATCGCCAAACGCTTCTTCATCCTGCTGTATCTGTTCCTCAAGCGTAATTACGACCGCATCGAAGTGGTGTTCATCCGCCACCACACCAGCGCCCGTGAAGTCGACGAGGAAGAGTTCTTCTACTCCCGGGAAACCGGCGGCACCATCGTTTCCAGCGCGCTCAAGCTGATGCAAGAGATCATGGCCGAGCGCTACCCGGCCAGTGACTGGAACATCTACGCCGCCCAGGCCTCGGACGGCGACAACTGGAACGACGACTCGCCGATCTGCCGCGATATCCTGTCCAAGCAGATCATGCCGCATGTGCAGTACTACACTTACGTCGAGATCACCCCACGTGAGCATCAGGCGCTGTGGTACGAATACGAGCGCATCGGCGAAGCCTTCCCCGACACGTTCGCCCAGCAGCAGTTGGTATCGGCCGGCGATATCTACCCGGTCTTCCGTGAACTCTTCCAGCGCAGGTTAGCCACATGACCGCCAGAGCACAGAGACGCCAACCCATCTCCACCGGGTCCGAGTGGACGTTCGAACTGATCCAGACCTACGACCGGGAAATCAGCCGCCTGGCCGAGCGTTACGCCCTGGACACCTACCCCAACCAGATCGAGGTGATTACCGCCGAGCAGATGATGGATGCCTACGCCTCGGTCGGCATGCCGCTGGGCTACCACCATTGGTCCTATGGCAAACAGTTCCTCAGCACGGAAAAGTCCTATAGCCGTGGCCAGATGGGCCTGGCCTACGAAATCGTCATCAACTCCGACCCATGCATCGCCTACCTGATGGAAGAAAACACCATGTGCATGCAGGCACTGGTGATCGCCCATGCCTGCTACGGCCATAACAGCTTCTTCAAGGGCAACTACCTGTTCCGCACCTGGACCGACGCCAGCTCGATCATCGACTACCTGGTGTTCGCCAAGCAGTACATCGCCCAGTGCGAGGAACGCCACGGCATCGATGCCGTGGAGGACCTGATCGACTCCTGCCATGCGCTGATGAACTACGGCGTCGATCGCTACAAGCGACCTTACCCGATTTCCGCCGAAGAGGAACGGCGCCGGCAGAAGGAACGCGAGGAGCACCTGCAACGGCAGATCAACGACCTGTGGCGAACCATCCCGAAGAGCGCAGACAAGGGCAACGAACGCGATGATGCGCGCTTCCCCGCCGAACCGCAGGAGAACATCCTGTATTTCATCGAGAAGAACGCCCCGCTGCTGGAGCCGTGGCAACGTGAAGTGGTGCGCATCGTGCGCAAGATTGCCCAGTACTTCTACCCGCAGCGCCAGACCCAGGTGATGAACGAAGGCTGGGCGACTTTCTGGCACTACACCCTGATGAACGACCTGTACGACGAGGGGCTGATTACCGAAGGCTTCATGATGGAGTTCCTGCAGTCGCACACCAGTGTGGTGTTCCAGCCAGGCTTCGACAGCCCGTACTACAACGGCATCAACCCCTACGCGCTGGGTTTTGCGATGTACACCGACATCCGCCGCATGTGCGAAAACCCGACCGAGGAAGATCGCCGCTGGTTCCCCGACATTGCCGGCAGTGACTGGCTTTCTACCATCAAGTTCGCCATGAGCAGCTTCAAGGACGAGAGCTTCATCCTGCAATACCTGTCGCCCAAGGTGATGCGTGACCTCAAGCTGTTCAGCATCCTCGATGATGACCAGCGCGACGACCTGCTGGTGCCGGCCATCCATGACGAGGCCGGCTACCGGACCATTCGCGAGCAACTGGCAGCGCAGTACAACCTGGGCAACCGCGAACCGAACGTGCAGATCTGGAGCGTCGATCGCCGCGGCGACCGCTCGCTGACCCTGCGCCATCAGCAACACAACCGTAAACCGCTGGGCGATTCCACCGATGAAGTGCTCAAGCACCTGCACCGCCTGTGGGGCTTCGATATCCACCTGGAGACCGTGCAGGGCGACCAGGTGATGAAGACCCACCACATGCCACCGCGTGGCGAGCACGGCGAAAACGCCGACTACGGGCGCATGGACCTGGCTGTCATCCACCACCTCTGATGCTACGCCATGGCTGCCGACGGGTTATCCTGTCGGCAGTTATGGAGAGCTGCACATGCACATCTACAAAGTCGGCGGCGCCGTGCGCGACCGCTTGCTCGGCCGCCCGGTCAGCGATATCGACTGGCTGGTGGTCGGCGCCACGGCCGAGGAAATGCACGCCAAGGGCTACCGCCCGGTCGGGGCTGACTTCCCGGTATTCCTGCACCCGAAAACCGGCGAGGAATACGCCCTTGCACGCACCGAGCGCAAGAGTGGACGTGGCTACGGTGGTTTCACCTTCCATGCCAGCCCCGACGTGACGCTGGAAGAAGACCTGATTCGCCGCGACCTGACCATCAATGCAATGGCCGAGGACGAAGCAGGCGTTCTGTATGACCCCTACCACGGCAAGAGCGATCTCGATCAGCGCCTGTTACGCCACGTTTCCCCGGCATTTGCCGAAGATCCCTTGCGTGTGTTGCGGGTTGCGCGCTTCGCTGCGCGTTATGCACCGCTGGGTTTCCGGGTGGCCGAGGAAACCTTGGAGCTGATGCGCCAGATCAGTGTTTCCGGCGAGCTGCAGGCGCTGACGGCCGAACGCAGCTGGAAGGAAATCGAGCGGGCGCTGATGGAAGCACAGCCGCAGGTGTTCTTCCAGGTCCTGCAGGCCTGTGGCGCCCTGGCGGAGCTGCTGCCCGAGCTGGGAGAGCATACCCAGGCAATGCTTGCGCTGGAGCAGGCTGCGCTGCATGAGCAGGCCCTGCACGTACGCTGGGCCTGCCTGCTGCACGGGCTGGCTCCCGCTTCGATCAAAGCAGTCAACCAGCGCTTCAAGGCGCCGCGGGAATGCCAGGAGCTGGCGTTGCTGACCGGGGAGTGCCTGGCGCAAGGCAACCAGGCGCTGGCGTTGCCAGCGACGGCGTTGCTGGAGCTGTTACAGAAGTTCGATGTGTACCGGCGGCCGCAGCGGTTCGAGGACTTCCTGATTGCTTGCCAGATGATCGCACTGGGCGAGGGCAAGGCAGATTATCCACAGGCCGATTACCTGCGAGGGGCGGCAGCGGCAGCGCGGGCGGTGGATGTGAAGCCGCTGGTGCAGACTGGGTTTACTGGCCAGGCATTGGGCGAAGCAATCAAAGGTGAGCGGCTGAAAGCGCTTGAGACTTACCAGCTCGGTTGATCTCACCGGCCTCATCGCGGGCACGCCCGCTCCCACAGAACAGTGCTTTACCTGTGGGAGCGGGCGCGCCCGCGAAAGGGCCGGTACAGGCTCAAGCCGGCGTCAGCTGCAACCCACGCCACTCGAAGGCAACAGGTGCCAGTACCTGGTCAATCCGCGCTTCCTGCCACAACTGCGCCATGCGCTTGCCCACCCCCGGATGCACCAGGTCGGGCGCCAGCAGCGCCAGCGGCCAGAGCACGAAGGCGTTCTTCAGGATCTCGGCACGGGGCAGCACCAGCCCGTCGAAGGTGCCGAGCAAATCGTCATACATCAGCACATCGATATCCAGCGGCAGCCCCTTGCGGTCCGGCGCATAGCGGCCGTTGTCAGCCTCGATGAATTTCAACCGGCGGTCCAGTTCGATCAACGGCAATGCCGTCTGCCCGGTTACCACGAAGTTGATGAACGGCCCGCTCTTGATACCTACCGCCTGGCTTTCGAATGCCGGCGAACAGCGCATGCCGGTGAGGATGCCGGCCAACGCATCGAGCCCGGCGCACAAGTGCGCCTCGCGGTCGATATTGCTGCCAAGGCCCAGGTAAACCGTGCTCAGAGACATCCGCGCTCGATCTCCACGCCAACACCACCTCGGGCCGCCGGCACCGCCCCCGGCTTGGTCAGCTTCAACCGCACCCACGGGATATGGAACTCGTCCATCAACGTTGCCACCAGGCGCTCGGCAAAGGTTTCCACCAGCTCGAAGCGGGCCTGTTCGGCAAACGCCTGGATACGCGCCGACACACTGGCGTAATCCAGCGCCAGGCTCAGGTCGTCACCAGCAGCAGCCGGGCGGTTGTCCCAGGCAAAGCTCAGGTCCAGGCGCAAGCACTGGCGAATATCCCGCTCCCAGTCATAGGCACCGATGACGGTATCGACTTCCAGGCCTTCGATGAACACTCTGTCCAAGCACTTCTCTCCACAGCACGACAAGGGCGACTGGCGCCGTTAGAATCAGGGCGTCCTCGCCCGGAATAGTTAGCATGTTTTGGTTACTGGCGCTGCTCGCCTACCTGCTCGGCTCGCTGTCCTTCGCCATTGTACTCAGCCGCCTTGCGGGCAGCCCGGACCCGCGTTCCAGCGGTTCAGGCAACGCCGGCGCGACCAACATGCTACGCCTGGCAGGCCGCAAACTGGCGATCCTGACCCTGCTTGGCGACCTGTGCAAGGGCCTGTCGCCGGTATTGCTCGCCCGCCTTGCCGGGCTGGACCTGCAGGCGCAGGCCTGGGTTGGCGTGTGCGCGGTGCTGGGCCACCTGTTCCCGCTGTACTTCCGCTTCCGCGGCGGCAAGGGCGTGGCGACCGCCGCCGGCATGCTCATGGCCCTGTACTTCCCGGCCGCGCTACTGGCCATCGGCGCCTGGCTGCTGACCTTCTACCTTACCCGCACCAGCTCGCTGGCCGCGCTGATCGCCACGCCGCTGACCTTGCCCTTGCTGGCCTGGCGCGAGCCCGAGGCGCTGCTGCCGATCAGCGTGCTCACGCTGATGATCGTATGGCGCCACCGCAACAACCTGCGCGACCTGTTCGCCGGGCGCGAGCGGCATTTCTAGCCATCAGACCGGCGGCAACTGCTCCATCGGCCAGCGTGCCTGCACACTGATGGCCAGGTCCTGCTGCTGCCCGGCCAACAACCGCTGGCAGCCAGCGTAGGCGATCATTGCGCCGTTATCGGTACAGAACTGCGGGCGCGCGTAGTACACGTTGCCCTTGATGCTGGCGAGCATGTCTTCGAGGGACGCGCGCAAGGCCTTGTTGGCGCTGACGCCACCGGCGATGACCAGGCGCTTGAGGCCGGTCTGCTTCAGCGCCCGCTTGCACTTGATGGTCAGAGTCTCCACCACCGCCTGCTGGAATGCCAGGGACAGGTCGCAACGGGTTTGTTCGTTGTCGTCACCAGCATCGCGGCACTGCTGCCAGGTGTTCAGGGCGAAGGTCTTCAGGCCGCTGAAGCTGAATTCCAGGCCCGGGCGGTCGGTCATCGGCCGCGGGAACACGAAGCGCCCCGGCACACCGCGCTCGGCCAGGCGCGCGATTTCCGGGCCACCGGGGTAGTTCAGGCCGATCAGCTTGGCGGTCTTGTCGAACGCTTCGCCAGCGGCGTCGTCCAGGCTCTCGCCCAACAGCTCGTAGTGGCCGATGCCATCGACGCGCACCAGCTGGGTGTGGCCGCCCGAGACCAACAAGGCGACGAACGGAAACTCAGGCGGATTCTGCTCCAGCATGGGCGCCAGCAGATGGCCTTCCATGTGGTGCACGCCAATCGCCGGGATGTCCCAGGCAAAGGCCAGCGCCTGGGCACAGGATGCGCCCACCAGCAGGGCACCGACCAGGCCGGGGCCGGCGGTGTAGGCAATGGCGTCGATCTCGGTGGCGACGCAGCCGGCCTCGTCCAGCACCTGGCGGATGAGCGGCAACATGCGCTTGACGTGGTCACGCGAGGCAAGCTCGGGTACCACCCCGCCGAACACGCGGTGCAGGTCGATCTGGCTGAACAGGGCGTCGGCCAACAAACCGCGCTCGCTGTCATATAATGCGACGCCAGTTTCGTCGCAGGATGTTTCCAATCCCAGTACTAGCATGGGTTCGTCCCTTGTGGGGGCTGAATTCGAAGCCGCGCATGATAGTCCCCGTGTCGGATGCCGACCAGCGGTTTTCGATCAGAGGCTTTGCATTCCGGCTTGCTAAGGGTTAACATCCGCAACCCTTGAAAACCGACGTTCTCCAGCACACCTTTGTTTTGCCAGGAGCACGTCTACCCCGGTAATGAATTAAGGTAGCCCTGGATGCCAGCCGTCAAAGTTAAAGAGAACGAACCCTTCGACGTAGCTCTGCGTCGTTTCAAGCGCTCCTGCGAAAAAGCCGGTGTACTGGCTGAAGTTCGTAGCCGCGAGTTTTACGAGAAGCCGACCGCCGAGCGTAAGCGCAAAGCAGCTGCTGCTGTTAAGCGTCACGCCAAGAAAGTTCAGCGCGAACAGCGCCGCGCCGTTCGTCTGTACTAATACAGGCGTTCTACGCAAAGCTTCTGCCCTGCCCGGCTAACCGCCGGGCGATGGCAGTGGTCGCTTCACACTTGAGCAGCTAGCTCAAGGCCCAGCACAAGCTTCTTGCGAACTGCACATGGGCAACCTGCCTGAAACGTCAGAGCTGGTCCTCCTTGTTGTATGACCAGACGTGCACGTCCGACTGACGGGCCCTACGGGGCTGGCGACGAGCACATTTTCCCTCGTACTTCTCCAAGCGGCACCCGCCCCATTCGGCGCGTGAGCGATTAGACTTGCCAGTTGCCAGATGACGAGACTGCCATGGCCGGGCTGATTCCCCAGAGTTTCATTGACGACCTGATCAACCGCCTCGACATCGTCGATGTGGTGAGTTCGCGCGTCCAGCTGAAAAAGACCGGCAAGAACTACTCTGCCTGCTGCCCGTTCCACAAGGAAAAGACCCCTTCCTTCACGGTCAGCCCCGACAAGCAGTTCTATTACTGCTTCGGCTGTGGTGCCGGTGGCAACGCCCTGGGCTTCGTCATGGACCACGACAACCTGGACTTTCCCCAGGCAGTCGAGGAGCTGGCCCGCGCCGCCGGCATGGAAGTACCTCGCGAGCAAGGCCGCCGCGACCACAAACCACGCCAGCCCACCGATTCGCCGCTGTACCCGTTGCTGGACGCGGCCTCGGAGTTCTACCGCCAGGCCCTGCGCAGCCACCCGACGCGCAAGGCGGCGGTGGACTACCTCAAGGGCCGTGGCCTGTCCGGGGAAATCGCCCGCGATTTCGGCCTGGGCTTCGCCCCGCCAGGCTGGGACAACCTGCTCAAGCACCTGGGTGCCGATAGCCTGCAGCAGAAGGTGATGATCGACGCCGGCCTGCTGATCGAGAACGCCGAAACCGGCAAGCGCTACGACCGCTTCCGCGACCGGGTGATGTTCCCGATCCGTGACAGCCGCGGGCGCATCATCGCCTTCGGTGGCCGGGTGCTCGGCGACGACAAGCCGAAGTACCTGAACTCCCCGGAAACCCCGGTGTTCCACAAGGGCCAGGAACTGTACGGCCTGTACGAGGCACGCAAGCACAACCGCAACCTCGACGAAATCATCGTCGTCGAGGGCTACATGGACGTCATCGCCCTGGCCCAGCAGGGCCTGCGCAATGCCGTGGCCACCCTCGGCACCGCCACCAGCGAAGAGCACCTCAAGCGCCTGTTCCGCGTGGTGCCCAGCGTGCTGTTCTGCTTCGACGGCGACCAGGCCGGGCGCAAGGCCGCCTGGCGTGCACTGGAGTCGACCCTGCCGAACCTGCAGGATGGCCGCCGTGCGCGCTTCCTGTTCCTGCCCGAAGGCGAGGACCCGGACAGCCTGGTGCGCGCCGAAGGCACCGATGCCTTCATGGCCCGCATCAACCAGCACGCCCAGCCGCTGGCCGACTACTTCTTCGAGCAACTGGGCGTCGAAGCCGACCCGCGCTCGCTGGAAGGCAAGGCGCACATGGCGACCCTGGCAGCACCGCTGATCGAAAAGATCCCCGGCGCCAACCTGCGCCAGCTGATGCGCAACCGCCTGCGCGAAATCACCGGCCTCGACCCACAGCAGGTCGAGCAACTGGCGCAACACGCCCCGGCCCCCGGCAACGTGCCGGACTATGACCCTGGCTACGATTACGATGCCATGGCCAGCTACACCCCCGACTACGGCGACATGCCGCAGCACGACTACGCCGCTGCCCATCAGGAGCAGGCATGGAAACCGAACAAGGGCAGCGGCAAGAAGCCATGGAGCGACAAGCCCTGGGACAAGAACCGCAAGGGCGGCAAACCCTGGCAACAACGTGACGAAGCACCACCGCGCGTGCCGGCCCCGGTCGAACCACCGACCCTGGCTGCCCTGCGTACCCTGCTGCACCATCCGTTGCTGGCCGGCAAGGTGGAAGACGCCAGCCACTTCGCCGACGAAGAACACCTGTACAGCCAGCTGCTGGTGGCCCTGATCGAAGCCGCGCAGAAAAATCCTGGGCTAAGCTCAATGCAGTTGATCGCACGTTGGCACGGCACCGAACAGGGCCGTCTGCTACGGGCGCTGGCGGAAAAGGAATGGCTGATCGTGGCCGACAACCTTGAACAACAGTTTTTCGACACTATAACTAGCTTGTCCGCCCGCCAACGCGAGCGCAGCCTGGAACAACTGCTCAGGAAATCACGTCAAAGCGAATTGACCAGCGAGGAAAAATCCCAGCTCCTCGCCCTGCTGAGCCGGAATGTTCCCGCACAAACGCCGACCTCATCTGGCGCGTGAGGCCCATGCTCGGGTATAATCCTCGGCTTGTTTTTTGCCCGCCAAGACCTTCAGTGGATAGGGTGTTATGTCCGGAAAAGCGCAACAGCAGTCTCGTATCAAAGAGTTGATCACCCGCGGCCGTGAGCAGGGCTACCTGACTTACGCGGAGGTCAACGACCACCTGCCTGAGGATATTTCAGATCCGGAACAGGTGGAAGACATCATCCGCATGATCAACGACATGGGGATCAACGTATTCGAGAGTGCTCCGGATGCGGATGCCCTTCTGTTGGCGGAAGCCGACACCGACGAAGCTGCGGCCGAAGAAGCCGCTGCTGCGTTGGCGGCAGTTGAAACCGATATCGGCCGCACGACCGACCCGGTGCGCATGTACATGCGCGAAATGGGTACCGTCGAGCTGCTGACCCGCGAAGGCGAGATCGAAATCGCCAAGCGTATCGAGGAAGGCATCCGCGAAGTCATGGGCGCCATCGCCCACTTCCCGGGCACTGTCGACTACATTCTCGGTGAATATGATCGCGTTACCAGCGAAGGCGGTCGCCTGTCCGACGTGCTCAGCGGTTATATCGACCCTGACGACAACATTGCCGCACCGACCGAAGAAGTGCCGATCCCGGGCGCCAAGGCCGCGGCTGCGAAGGAAGAGTCCGACGACGACGAGGAAGAATCCGAAAGCGGTGACGACGAGGAAGAGGCCGAGAGCGGCCCGGACCCGGAAGTTGCCCGCCAGCGTTTCGGTGCCGTCGCCGACCAGCTGCAGGCCACCAACAAGGTCCTGAAGAAAAACGGCCGCGCGCACAAGGAAAGCATCGAGGCCCTGCAGGCCCTGGCCGACCTGTTCATGCCGATCAAGCTGGTACCCAAGCAGTTCGAGGTACTGGTAGAGCGTGTGCGTGACGCCCTGAACCGCCTGCGCCAGCAAGAACGCGCCATCATGCAGCTGTGCGTACGTGATGCGCGCATGCCGCGCGCCGACTTCCTGCGTATGTTCCCCGGTAACGAAACCGACCAGACCTGGAGCGGTGACCTGGCCAAGCGCAACACCAAGTGGGCTGCCGCCCTGGGTGAGAAGGACGCAGCCATCGTCGCTTGCCAGCAGAAGCTGATCGACCTTGAGAACGAAAGCGGCCTGACCGTTGCCGAGATCAAGGAAATCAACCGTCGCATGTCGATCGGTGAAGCCAAGGCCCGCCGCGCCAAGAAAGAAATGGTCGAGGCGAACCTGCGTCTGGTGATCTCCATCGCCAAGAAGTACACCAACCGTGGCCTGCAGTTCCTCGACCTGATCCAGGAAGGCAACATCGGCTTGATGAAAGCGGTGGACAAGTTCGAATACCGTCGCGGCTACAAGTTCTCGACCTATGCCACCTGGTGGATCCGTCAGGCGATTACCCGTTCGATCGCCGACCAGGCACGCACCATCCGTATTCCGGTGCACATGATCGAGACGATCAACAAGCTCAACCGTATTTCCCGCCAGATGCTGCAGGAAATGGGGCGCGAACCGACCCCGGAAGAGCTTGGCGAGCGCATGGAAATGCCTGAGGACAAGATCCGCAAGGTATTGAAGATCGCCAAAGAGCCGATCTCCATGGAAACCCCGATCGGTGACGACGAAGATTCGCACCTGGGCGACTTCATCGAGGACTCGACCATGCAGTCCCCGATCGACGTGGCCACGGTCGAAAGCCTCAAGGAAGCCACCCGCGACGTGCTCTCGGGCCTCACCGCGCGTGAAGCCAAGGTGCTGCGCATGCGCTTCGGTATCGACATGAACACCGACCACACCCTTGAAGAGGTGGGCAAGCAGTTCGACGTGACCCGTGAGCGGATCCGTCAGATCGAAGCGAAGGCGTTGCGCAAACTGCGCCACCCCACTCGCAGCGAGCACCTGCGCTCCTTCCTCGACGAGTGATGACAAACCCCGGCCCAGGCCGGGGTTTTTCTTTCCGCTTCCGGAAGCGCCCGCATGGATCGTGCAGGCCTCCACGAAAGACTCCACCTTCCACCCCACACCGGCAGCAATGCCCGTCTACACTCGATTCAGTCCCCCTGAATGCGAGGCCGCTATGTCCCTGTTGCCGGCCATCCTGTTGATGTTCCTGGTTTTGTGGAACACAACGGCCGGCGCCCTGACCCTGACAGACGAGGAAAAAGCCTGGCTGGCTGCCCACCCGCAGCTGAGCCTGGGTGTAGACGCCTCTTGGCCACCGTTCGAGTTTCGCGACCAGGAGGGCCGCTACCAGGGATTGGCCGCCGATTACATCGCCACCATCCAGCAACGCCTGGAGGTGGCGCTCAAACCGGTCGAACCCCACAGTTGGACCGAAGTACTGGCGCTGGCGCGGGAAAACCGCATCGACCTGCTGCCCGGCATCATGTCCACCCCCGAGCGCCAGGCCTACCTGGCCTTCACCCGCCCGTACCTCGACTTCCCCATCGTCATCCTCGCCCATAAGGGTGGAGCACAGCCGCGCAACCTCGACGAACTGTACGGCCTGAAGGTGGCCGTGGTGGAAAACTACGCCCCTCACGAATTGCTGCGCACGCATCACCCAGACCTCAACCTGGTGGCCCTGCCCAATGTCAGCTCCACGCTGCAGGCCCTGGCCACCGATGAGGTGGACGCCGTGGTCGGTGACCTCGCGTCGAGTATCTGGAGCCTGCGCCAGCTCAAGCTGGACGGCCTCTATGTCAGTGGCGAGACGCCTTACCGCTACCAGTTGGCCATGGCCGTCCCAAGCGACAAGAAGGTACTGGTTGGCATTCTGGACAAGGTGATGGCCGACATGAGCAGCGGCGAGGTCAACCAGATCCAGCAACGCTGGGTGGGCAATGTGGTCGACCAACGGATGTTCTGGTCCGACCTGGTGGTGTATGGCCTGCCAGCGGTACTGATATTGATGGCGGTCCTGGCAGTGGTCATTCGCATCAATCGCCGCCTCAGCTCGGAGATTTCCCGGCGCATCGCCCTCGAACAGGAGCTGCGCAGCAGCGAGTATCGCTACCGCAGCCTGGTCGAGGGCCTCTCCGCGATAGCCTGGGAGGCCGACGCCAACGACTTCGTCTACAGCTACGTGTCACCTCATGCCGAAAACCTGCTGGGCTACCCGCTGAGCGACTGGTTAAAGCCCGGTTTCTGGCGCAGTATCCTGCACCCGGATGACGCCCTGTGGGCCCAGGCCTATTGCGACAGCGAAACGGCGGCGGGACGTGACCACAGCCTGGACTACCGGGTGATCCGGGCCGATGGCCAGCCGCTGTGGGTGCGCAACATCGTCAGCATGATCGAGCATGGCCACAAGCCGGTGATGCGCGGGCTGATGATCGACATCAGCGAAACCAAGCGCACCGAGAATGCCCTGCGCCTGTCGGAACAGAAGTTCGCCTCGGTGTTCCAGCAGTGCCCCGACATATTGCTGATTGCCCGCCGCAGCGACGGCTGCCTGCTGGAGGTGAACGAAGCCTTCGAAGAGCAGATCGGCCTCACCCCCGACCAGGTGATCGGCCGCACCGCCACCGACCTGAACCTGTGGGGCATCGAAGGCAGCGGCCCGCGCCTGCTCGAACGCTTGCACCAGGGTGGCATCCGCAACCTGGAGATGAGTTTCCGGCGCAGCAACGGCCAACTGTTCACTGGCCTGACCTCGGCCGAAACCTTCGAGCTCGACGGTACCCCGGCGCTGGTGGTTGCGGTACGCGACATCAGCCAGCTCAAGGAAACCCAGGAGCAGCTGCAAACCTCGGAGGAAAAATTCGCCAAGGCCTTCCATGCCTCCCCCGACGGCCTGTTGCTGTCGCGTCAGGCCGACGGCCTGCTGCTTGAAGTGAACGAGGGCTTCTGCCGCCTGACCGGTTACGACCTTCACCCGACCCTCGACCAGACCTCGCTGGACCTGGGCATCTGGGTAGACCTCAACGAACGCAAGCGCCTGGTCGACCAGCTCAACCGCGACGGCTTCGTGCGCGACTTCACCTGCCACCTTCGCCGTAGCGACGGGCAGATCCGCCTTTGTGAACTGTCCGCGCGGCCCCTGCCGATTGCCGGCGTCGACTGCATGCTGACCATCGCCCGCGACATTACCGAGCGCCACTTGATGCAGGAAAAACTGCAGCTGGCCGCCACCGTGTTCGAGAACACTGCCGAAGGCGTGCTGATCACCGACATCGACCAGCGCATCAGTGCCGTCAACCGCGCCTTCAGCGAAATTACCGGCTACAGCGAGATCGAAGCGCTCGGCCAGACCCCGCGCCTGCTCGCCTCCGGCCAGCACGACAGCGCCTTCTATGCCGCCATGTGGCACCAGCTGACCGCCGAAGGCCACTGGCAAGGCGAGATCTACAACAAACGCAAGAATGGCGAACTGTACCCTGGCTGGCTGACCATCAGCGCCGTGCGCAACAGCGAGCGCGAGATCACCCACTTCGTCGCCGTGTTCGCCGACATCTCCAGCCTCAAGCACGCCCAGGCCAAGCTGGACTACCAGGCCCACCACGACCCGCTCACCGGCCTGCCAAACCGTGCCCTGTTCGAGAGCCGCCTGCAGGCCGTGCTCACCAGTGAACAGCAATCCAACCGCCAGGGCGCGGTGCTGTTCCTCGACCTTGATCGCTTCAAGCACATCAATGACAGCCTTGGCCATCCGGTCGGCGACCTGCTGCTCAAGGGCATCGCCCAACGCCTGAAGGAGCAGGTACGCGACGTCGACACCGTGGCCCGCCTGGGCGGTGACGAATTCATCATCCTGCTGCCCGGCCTGCACAAACCCAGCGACGCCAGCACCATCGCCAACAAGCTGCTGGCCTGCTTCAACGCACCGTTCCAGGCCGGCGAGCACGAATTCTTCACCAGTGCCAGCATCGGCATCAGCCTTTATCCACAGGACGGCACCGACGTTTCCACCCTGATCCGCAACGCCGACGCGGCCATGTACCGCTCCAAGGCCAAGGGCCGCAACCGCGTCGAAGCCTATACCGTCGACCTTACCGCCCAGGCCAGCGAACGCATCGCCCTGGAGCATGAGCTGCGCCGCGCCATCGAACGCAACGAAATGAGCCTGTGCTTCCAGCCAAAGCTCAGCCTCAAGACCCAAAACCTGGTGGGTGCCGAAGCGCTGATCCGCTGGAGCCACCCGACCTTCGGTGAGGTACCGCCGGAGCACTTCATCCACCTGGCGGAAGAGAACGGCACCATTCTCCAGCTTGGCGACTGGGTGCTGGAGCAGGCCTGCAGGCAGATGCAGGCCTGGAAGCAGCACTACGAGCCTTTCGGCCCGCTGTCGATCAACCTGGCCGGCGCGCAACTGCGCCACCCGCACCTGGCCCGGCGTATCGAACAGCTGCTCAAGCACTACCAGTTGAGGGCCGGCGACCTGCAGCTGGAAATCACCGAGAACTTCATCATGAGCCAGGCAGAAGAAGCCCTGGCCGTGCTGTACCAGTTGAAGAAACTGGGCGTGCAACTGGCCATTGACGACTTCGGCACCGGGTACTCCTCGCTGAGCTACCTCAAGCGCCTGCCGCTGGACATCCTGAAGATCGACAAGTCGTTCATCCGCGGCCTGCCCGACGACCCACACGACGCCGCCATCGCCCGCGCGATCATCGCCCTGGGCCGCAGCATGCAGCTGACCATCATTGCCGAAGGCGTGGAAAACCAGGCCCAGCAGCGTTTTCTGGCGGCTGAAGGGTGCGAGCAGATCCAGGGTTACATCGTCAGCCTGCCACTGCCACCCGAGGAGTTTGCGGCCGGTTTCCTTCGCATAGCACTATCGGATCTTTCAGATGGCACAGGTGCGAAACCCTCGTTATAATCCGGCCACTCACTGAGGGCCTATAGCTCAGTCGGTTAGAGCAGAGGACTCATAATCCTTTGGTCCACGGTTCGAGTCCGTGTGGGCCCACCAGCTTACAAGCCGCGCATTGCGCGGCTTTCGCGTTTCTGGCCCCTGCAAAAACGCAAGGTGACTTAGACGTTGTCCACACACGCCATAACCAAACAACCTGCTCAGAAAATAGACAGTGAGCCGAATAGCCGGCATTATCGGCTCATCATGTGAGCCGAATAGGCTCGTTAATCGGCTCATCGAATCTTATGAACGACCCGCTCTGGATCTGGCAGCAGCCTGATTGGCCACACTTCAGCTGGCAAGCCGAAGCGCTCGCACCGCTGCTGCGCGCTTGCGGTCAGGCCCAGGGACGTCTGTTGGGCATGCTCGGCGCGGTGGGGGAAGACACCGAAGTGCAGAGCAGCCTGGATGCGATGCTGCAGAACATCATCACCTCTTCAGCCATCGAGGGTGAGCAGCTGAATGTCGGTTCGGTACGCTCATCACTGGCACGGCGCTTGGGGCTGAACGAGGAAGGCCGCACCACCTCCCGCTCCGAGGGCCTGGCGGAACTCCTGCTCGACGCCACCCGTGTCCACCAGCAACCGCTGGACGAACAGCGACTGTTCACCTGGCACCGTTGGTTATTCCTCAGCGATGAGCAACTGCTGGCTCGACCGTTACACATCGGCGCACTGCGTGGCGATGAGCCGATGCAGGTCGTATCAGGCCGGATCGACCGCCCTACCGTACATTTCGAAGCCCCTCCTCGCGCAGGGCTGGAGGTGCAACTGGCGGAATTCCTGGCCTGGTTCGAGCGCAGCCGCACTGAGACCAGCCTCGACCCCTTTGTACGCGCCGGCATCGCTCATTTCTGGTTCGTTACCCTGCACCCTTTCGATGACGGCAACGGTCGCCTCACGCGCGCAATCACCGACCTGGCATTGGCCCAGGGCGAGCAGCAGGCCATCCGCTTTTACGCCATGTCCGCAAGCATCCTCGATGACCGCACCGGTTACTACCGCATCCTCGAGGCCAGCCAGAAAGGCTCCCTGGACATCACCGCCTGGCTGCAATGGTTCCTCGCGACGTTGCTCAAAAGCCTGGAACAGGCGCTTGCTCGTATTGACCGCGTGCTGGCCAAGGCACGCTTCTGGCAGACGCATCGCAGCCAGGCGTTGTCGGTAGAGCAGATCAAGGTGCTCAATCGCCTGCTGGACGGTGGCGAACGTGGCTTTGAAGAGGGCATCAGCGCCGCTCAGTACCAAGCGGTGGCCAAGGTGTCCAAAGCCACCGCGACCCGTCACCTGAGCGACTTGCTGGAAAAGGGCTGTATCGAACGACTGCCTGGTGGCGGGCGCAGCACACGCTATCAAATAACACGCTGAGCAGTTGAACCGCACTCCACTGCCGCACTGCTTCATCAGGCCGTAGAACAGTGGCCCCCCCCGCGCCAAAAGAACGCGGAAGCAGACTTGACCCTCACGCTACGGGAGGCTTGACCATGCGTATGGTCAACCAGACGTGATGGGATGTAACGGTAATATGAAACAGCAACCCCTTCTCGAGGGTATTCCCCGCCGCCGCTCAGCGCTTACCATGGCCCTTGCGCGTGCGGCCCACCAACTTCTCGATGAACCTACGCTATTGCAGGACAGGCACGCGTTCGATGTACTGGGCAGCAGCCTGGCACGGCAAACGGTCGTCGACCCTTATGCCTACAATGCGCCAATGCTCCGTACGCTGCGCGCGGCAGTGATCGCACGCAGCAAGCTGGTGGAAGACCGAGTGGCCCTTGCCATAAGCGCTGGGCTGCGCCAGGTCGTGATCCTCGGAGCCGGCCTGGACACGCTGTCCCTTCGCCTTCCCGACAGCGTCAGATGCGTTGAGCTGGATCAGGCAGAGATCCAACAATGGAAACTGGAGCGTTTGCAGGAGAGCGGTGTCGCGATCCCTTCCAACGTCGCCTTCGTTACCGCAGACCTTGCCGAAGTTTCTTTGCCAGCAGTGTTCGATAAACATGGAATCGACCCGGAACGCCCGACCTTTTTCAGCTGCCTGGGCGTACTTCCCTACCTGGAAACCTCCGTCGCTTTGGCAATGGTCCGCCAGGTTGCCCTTTATCCGCCCCAGAGCGAGATTGTGTTCGATGCGCGCGTCACGCGCGGCTTGCTGTCACCGGTCGAGCAATTGATGGACGATATGGCTGCACGCTCATTCGCAGCCGCAGGCGAACCTTGGCTAAGCGCGTTTGACCCCGCCGAACTGAAGGCGACGCTCCTTGGCAGTGGGTTCTGCGAGGTGGAATGCCTGGACGCTGAAGCCATCAACGCTCGCTACTTCATGCGTCGGCGAGACGGCCTGCAGACATTGGATGGCGGTTTGCGCCTGTACAGGGCCACCGTCGGTTAACCTACATTCGCCACCGGGTATAGGAGGAGACATTGCTGTGCGGCTTAAAGTCGGCGAACTTGCCAGGCGGTCGGGGCTTTCGGTACGCACCCTGCACCACTATGACAGCCTTGGGCTGCTTAAACCGTCCGTTCGTTCTGACGCCGGCTATCGACTTTATGGCGCGGCAGACATCCAAAGGCTGGGCAAGATCCTGGCGCTTCGCGCGCTGGGCATTCCTCTGGATGAAATTCGCCACACCCTTGATGGAGGCGTGCTTTCAACTCCAGCGGTTCTCGCTGCGCAGTTGGCCCGTGTCGATGCGGAAATAGCACGTCAGCAGAAGCTTCGCGCCAGCCTGGAACGTCTCCAGCGCGCAATACTTGAAGAGGAACCGTCTGAGGCGGCTTGCCTGAGCACGCTGGAAGCCCTGGCGTGCTACCGCCAACACCTCACCGAGGACGATCTCAGCTTGCCTTTGCTGGGAAGCAACGGAAAATTCGCGGCTGCTTGGCAGGGGCGGGTTGATGGCCTTCGCGCTTTGCTTGCAAAGGGCGTGTCACCACGCGCATCGGTTGCTCGCCATGCAGCACGCGACTGGATGGCGCTGTTGGAAAAAGACACGCGGTCCAATGCCGGAATGTTCGTGCGCGTAGATAATCTGCTGACTTCGCAAAGCGCCGATCTGGCGAATACAGGTTTTACTCCACAACTTGCAGAGTACATCCTCAGTGCGTTCTGTGAGCACCGCCTGCTGGTTTATCGCAAGCACCTGGCTGCCAACGCCTATAAACATCTACGCCGCACCTACATCGACGTCATGCGCGAGTGGCCGCGCCTGCTGGATAGGTTGGAAGCCCTGCGCAAGGCTCGTTGTCCGACCACGAACGCCGAGGTGCAGGCTATCGCCAGGTCCTGGCTGGACATGCGCCGCAAGCTCGCGCTGGACGACGCTGCCCTCCAGGCGATGCGACGGGCCGAGGAGTCGGAGCCAGAGTTGCACATCGGCACCTGGCTCCATCCTGGTCTGCTGACGTTCCTCAAGGGCGCCGTCGCTTCGGTTTCTGCAAGTGCGGATGGCCAAACCCCCAACACTTGACTCACACATCTCCCGACGCCTCACCTGCTGCCTGCACAGTACCTTGCCAATACAAGCCACTGCGACTGCCCTTGCCCTCATCGCCAAGGGCTGGCTAGGCTAGCAGGCCAACCGTAGAGACTTGCCATGTCGGATTCCCGCTCCATCACGCTGGATGAAATCGATCGCCAGCTGATCGCCTTGCTGCAGATCAACGCCCGTGAAAGCGTCGCCACCCTCGCCCGCCAGCTGGGTATCGCCCGCACCACCGTCAACTCGCGCCTGGAGCGGCTGGAGAAGAACAAGGTCATCTCCGGCTATGGTGTGCGCCTGGGCCAGCGGGTGTTGGGCGGCGGGCTGCAGGCGTACGTGGGGATCAAGGTGCAGCCGCGCTCGGGCAAGGAGGTGGTGCGGCGCCTGAGTGCCATGGGGCAGGTGCAGCAGCTGTGTGCGGTAAGCGGCGAGTTCGACTATGTGGCCTGGTTGCGTACCGACTCGCCCGAACAGCTGGACCAGTTGCTCGACCAGATCGGCAGTCTCGACGGGGTGGAGAAGACCACTACGTCGATCATCCTCAGCAGCAAGGTGGACCGCGGGCAGCCGCTCTGAGCCAGCTGGCGGTCAGGCTTCCTGGCCGTCGAGCAGGCCCTCCAGGATCGCCGAGAGGCTTTCGGCGCAATGCTGCATCGACCAGACCATGGTACGGCTGCGCTCGGGGGCATGGTGCTGGGCGTAGTCGCTGGCGATCTGGTTGAGGCCACGGGCCAGAAGGCAAGCGTGAACCAAGGCATCTGCGGCGTCGATGCCAGGGCGGATGGCGAACAGCGATGGGTGGCTGGACTCACAGTTGCAGAAGGATTTCTCGGCGGTGGGTCTGAGTTTTTCGGGTTGACCGGAATCAGAACTCTTCATGATGCAATTTCCAAATTGAGCCTTTAGGAAACTGCCGACCAACTCCTTCTCACGGGACTGGGCGGCAGCCATGCACGGGGTGAGAAACCGGCCAACTTGGAAATCCGGCCAGGCCGAAGCCTGCCCGCGCACAGCTGCCATGACACAAGCCTTGGTGCGAAGTTGGAGAATGGGTTCTCACACCCGATCGCCCGAACAAGGGCAATCCATTGAAGTTAACGATGAGGCGTTTCCCACGCAGCCAGACCGAGGCTATAGCGGGCGTAGGGTAATTCTTTAACGCACGGCTCGGGTGTAGGAAATGGCTGATCACCCCCGATTCAAAGCCCACAGGGAAAGTTGTCTGCCTTCGGTAAGCTTTCATCTGATTCGTCTTAAATGATCATTTTTTCGTCATATAGACGATGCAAGTGACATTTGGACAACACAATGCACCTTAATAACGAACAACCCACTCCCTAAAATGGCCCCAGGCATCTCCTATACTCAGGCTCCGCTCCCGGCGCAGCCCCTCTGGCAAGGTCACTTCCATGAACAAGAAAAACCGCCACCCCGCCGACGGCAAAAAGCCCATCACCATTTTCGGCCCGGACTTCCCCTTCGCCTTCGACGACTGGCTGGAACACCCCGCAGGCCTGGGCAGCATCCCGGCCGAGCGCCACGGTGAGGAGGTGGCCATCGTGGGCGCCGGTATCGCCGGGCTGGTGGCGGCCTACGAGCTGATGAAACTGGGCCTCAAACCGGTGGTGTACGAGGCCTCCAAACTGGGTGGCCGGCTGCGCTCGCAAGCCTTCAACGGTACCGACGGGGTCATCGCCGAACTGGGTGGCATGCGCTTCCCGGTATCGTCCACCGCCTTCTACCACTATGTGGACAAGCTGGGCCTGGAAACCAAGCCCTTCCCCAACCCGCTGACGCCGGCCTCGGGCAGCACCGTGATCGACCTGGAAGGCCAGACCTACTACGCCGAAAAACCTGGCGACCTGCCCAAGCTGTTCCAGGAGGTGGCCGACGCCTGGGCCGACGCGCTGGAAAGCGGTGCCCAGTTCGCCGACATCCAACAGGCCATCCGTGACCGTGACGTACCACGCTTGAAAGAACTGTGGAACAAGCTGGTACCGCTGTGGGACGACCGCACCTTCTACGACTTCGTGGCCACCTCGCGCTCGTTCGCCAAGCTGAGCTTCCAGCACCGCGAAGTGTTCGGCCAGGTTGGCTTCGGCACCGGTGGCTGGGACTCGGACTTCCCCAACTCGATGCTGGAAATCTTCCGCGTGGTGATGACCAATTGCGACGACCACCAGCACCTGGTGGTCGGCGGCGTCGAGCAGGTGCCGCAAGGCATCTGGCGCCATGTGCCGGAACGTTGCGTGCACTGGCCCGAGGGCACCAGCCTGAGTTCGCTGCATGGCGGCGCGCCGCGTACCGGGGTCAAGCGCATCGCTCGCGCTGCCGATGGCCGCCTGGCGGTCACCGACAACTGGGGCGACACGCGGCATTACAGCGCCGTGCTCGCCACCTGCCAGACCTGGCTGCTGACCACCCAGATCGACTGCGAGGAATCGCTGTTCTCGCAAAAGATGTGGATGGCCCTGGACCGCACCCGCTACATGCAGTCGTCGAAGACTTTCGTCATGGTCGACCGGCCATTCTGGAAGGACAAGGACCCGGAAACCGGCCGCGACCTGATGAGCATGACCCTCACCGATCGTCTCACTCGCGGTACCTACCTGTTCGACAACGGCGACGACAAGCCGGGAGTGATCTGCCTGTCCTATGCCTGGATGAGCGACGCCCTGAAGATGTTGCCGCACCCGGTGGAAAAACGCGTGCAGCTGGCCCTGGACGCGCTGAAGAAGATCTACCCGAAGACCGACATCGCCGGGCACATCATCGGCGACCCGATCACCGTTTCCTGGGAAGCCGACCCGTACTTCCTCGGCGCCTTCAAGGGTGCGCTGCCCGGCCACTACCGCTACAACCAGCGCATGTACGCGCACTTCATGCAGCAAGACATGCCTGCCGAGCAGCGTGGCATCTTCATCGCCGGTGACGACGTGTCCTGGACCCCTGCCTGGGTCGAAGGCGCTGTGCAGACCTCGCTGAATGCGGTGTGGGGTATCATGAACCACTTTGGTGGTCGCACCCACCCGGAAAACCCTGGCCCAGGCGACGTGTTCAACGAAATCGGCCCGATCGCCCTGGCGGACTGAGACAAGGAGGCAGCATGCGCATCGCTCTGTTCCAGGGCGCGCCCAAGCCACTGGACGTGCCCGGCAACCTGCAACGCTTGCGCCACCAGGCGCAACTGGCGGCCGAACGCGGCGCGCGGTTGCTGGTGTGCCCGGAAATGTTCCTGACCGGCTACAACATCGGCCTGGCCCAGGTCGAACGCCTGGCCGAGGCCGACGATGGCCCGGCAGCCCTGGAGGTGGTGGAGATCGCCCAGGCGCACCGCATCGCCATCGTCTATGGCTACCCGGAGCGCGGCGATGATGGCGCGATCTACAACAGCGTGCAGTTGATCGATGCCCAGGGGCGCAGCCTGGGCAACTACCGCAAGACCCACCTGTTCGGTGAACTGGACCGCTCGATGTTCAGCGCAGGCCCGGACCACTTCCCCGTGGTCGAGCTGGATGGCTGGAAGGTCGGCCTGCTGATCTGCTACGACATCGAGTTCCCGGAAAATGCCCGCCGCCTGGCGCTGGACGGCGCCGAGCTGATCCTGGTGCCGACGGCGAACATGACGCCGTACGACTTTGTCTGCCAGGTGACCGTGCGGGCACGGGCACAGGAGAACCAGTGCTACCTGGTGTATGCCAATTACTGCGGTGCGGAAGGCGAGATCCAGTATTGCGGGCAGAGCAGCATCATCGGCCCCGATGGCAGCCTGCTGGCGATGGCCGGGCATGACGAGTGCCAGTTGCTGGCCGAACTCGAGCACGAGCGGGTGGTACAGGGACGGGCGGCATTTCCCTACCTGACCGATCTGCGCCAGGAGCTGCATCTGCGCAAAGGCTGATGGCCTTTTCACGGGTAACCCCGCGAACAGGCCGAGCCTGCCAACAAATGGGTTAGCATGGCATGCAGTAAACGGAGCCCCCATGCCTGACGCCATCCGCCACCTGACCCTTGCCAGCGGCCTGCAGCTGAGCCTGCGCCACGCCCCGCGCCTGAAGCGTTCGGCCGCTGCCCTGCGGGTGCACGCAGGCAGTCACGATGCGCCGGGCAGATGGCCCGGCCTTGCGCACTTTCTGGAACACCTGTTCTTCCTCGGCACCCCACGCTTCCCGCTTGCAGACGGCCTGATGCGCTACGTGCAGGCGCTGGGCGGCCAGGTCAATGCCAGCACCCGGGAACGCACCACCGACTTTTTCTTCGAGGTGCCGCCCACGGCCCTGGCGGGCGGGCTCGAGCGCTTGTGCCAGATGCTCGCCGAACCGGACCTGGGCATCGAGCACCAACGCCGCGAGCGTGAAGTGATCCACGCCGAGTTCATTGCCTGGTCGCGCAACCCGCAGGCCCAGCAGCAGTTCGCCTTGCTGCAGGCCGCAGCGCCGGGCCATCCACTGAGCGCTTTCCATGCCGGCAACCGGTACACCCTGGCCGTGCACGACCCGGCCTTCCAGCAGGCGTTGCAGGGCTTCCATCAGCGCTTCTACCAGGGCGGCCAGATTACCTTGAGCCTGTGCGGCCCACAGCCGCTGGACGAACTGGAAAAGCTCGGCCGGCAGCATGCCGCGCAGTTTACAACGGCTGAACGGGTACCCCAGGCCCTGCCACCGCCGCTGGCCACGCCGACCCTGCCGCGCGTATTCAGCCACACGCACCTGCCGGCGGGTGCCGAGCAAGCCCTGGAGCTGCTGATCAGTTGCCTTGGCGACAGCCGCCCGGGCACCTGGCTGGCTGCGCTTCGCCAACACGGCTGGCTGCAAGGTTTCAAGGCCGAGGCGTTGTATGCATACGCCGGGCAATTGTTGTGGCATATCGACCTGCAGCTTACCGAGGACGCGTGCCGGGAAGAGGTGGATGCCCTGCTGCAAGGATGGTTCGGCTTCCTCCGCCAGGCCGAAGCCGAGCAATTGAACGCCGAGTTCGCCTTGTTGCAGCAAAGCCGCGAACGCAGCGCCAGCGCGCTTGAGCTGGCCCGCCGGGACAGTGCCGGCCTGCCATTCAGCGGCCTGGATACAACAACCCTGCAGGCCTTCCGTACCCTGCTGGCGGGCCTGCCGAGCTGCGTACATGGGCATTGGCATTTGCCCGCTGCAGAGCCCTTGCTGGTGGCCGACCTGCCTGCTGCCAGGCCGCAACCATTGCCAGCAGCCCTGAAGATCAGCGACCAGCTGCCGGCCGCCCGTCAGTACGCGACGCTGTACCTGCGCTGGCAGGTGCCGGATCCCTCGCGCCAGCCGCTGTACGCGGTGCTCGAACGCGCCTTGCAGCCGCTGCAGGAGCGCTGCGCGCGGGCGTCGGTACAGTTGCAGTTGAGCGCCGCTGGCGAGTATTGGCAATTGCGCTGCGCCGGGCTGCCGGCTGCGGTGCTGCGGACCCTGGAACAGGCTTTGGTGCTGCTGGTAGAGCCAGCGGACGATAGCTGGCTCGCCCCTTCGACCCCGCCTCCGCCGCTGATACCGATCAGGGCCTTGCTCAAGCAACTGCCGAATTGCGTGCTGGGCGCCTTGCCTGCGCCTGTTCTACCCGGCACGCTGGCGCGGCCTCAGCTCGACAGCCTCTGGCAGAACGCACGCTGGCACGGCCTGGCGGTTGGCTTCGACGATAGCGCCGTGAATGCCTTGGCAGCGGCGATGCAACATTGCCCTGGCCAAGCCTCGGCGCCTGGCCCGCTGCCGGCCTGGGCCAGCCACCGCTGGCAGCAGGTCGACGTTCCTGGCAGTGAACACGCCCTGCTGCTGTTCTGCCCATTGCCGCCGGCGTTGGAAGCCGCTGGCCGCCTGCTCGCCCAATTGCTGCAAGGGCCGGTCTATCAACGGCTGCGGGTAGAACTGCAACTCGGCTATGCGGTATTCAGTGCCTTTCGTCAGGTCGAAGGGCTCGGCGGCCTGCTGTTCGGCGTGCAGTCGCCGCACACCAGCCAGGCGCAGATACTGGACCACCTGCTCACCTTGCTCCGCCAGGGCGTTGCATTCGACCCTGCCGCTCGTCAGGCACTGGCCGGGCAATTCGCGGAACCCGCGATGGCCAACGAGGAAGTTGCCGAATGGGCATGGCAGACATACCTGGCCACGCAAGCTGGGGGGCTGGATACACTGCGCGGGGCGATTCTGGGCACGCAACAGGCGGACCTTGAGCACCTGCTGGGCTACCTGCTGGACAGCGACAGCCGGTGGCTGTGCCTGGCCAACGCCGCCGCACCAGAAGGTGCCTGGCTGACCGCAACCGCGTGATTATTACGCAAACTGCAAGGGCACTTTTCTTAATAATTAACCTTTCGGTACACCTATTTCTTGTAAGATAGCGCAATCCCGATTCAAGGGAACCTCCAGCTCATGGCGGTACCCTAGTATTAGCTGACAAACCCAACCCTCATCCGGAAGGAGTAATTCCATGTGGACCAAACCTGCTTACACTGATCTTCGCATCGGCTTCGAAGTCACCATGTACTTCGCCAACCGCTAAGCCTGGCTTACGGTTCAACGCCTCGGCCTGCCGGGGCGTTTTCGTTTATTCGCTACGGTTTTCTGCATAGAGAGTGGCCATGTATATCCAGGTTCTCGGTTCCGCCGCCGGTGGCGGGTTCCCTCAGTGGAACTGCAACTGCACCAACTGCAAGGGCTACCGTGACGGCACCTTGCGGGCCACGGCGCGCACCCAGTCGTCGATCGCCCTGTCGGACGACGGCGTGCACTGGGTGCTGTGCAATGCCTCGCCCGATATCCGCGCCCAGCTCCAGGCCTTTACGCCGATGCAGCCGGCCCGTGCCCTGCGCGATACCGGCATCAATGCCATCGTGCTGCTGGACAGCCAGATCGACCACACCACCGGCCTGCTCAGCCTGCGCGAAGGCTGCCCACACCAGGTATGGTGCACCGACATGGTCCACCAGGACCTGACCACCGGTTTTCCGCTGTTCAACATGCTCAGCCACTGGAACGGCGGCCTGCAATGGAATCGCATCGAACTGCAAGGCAGCTTCGTGATCGACGCCTGCCCCAACCTGCGCTTCACCCCGTTTCCCCTGCGCAGCGCTGCGCCGCCGTATTCGCCGCACCGCTTCGACCCGCACCCGGGCGACAACCTTGGCTTGCTGGTCGAGGACACCCGCACCGGCGGCAAGCTGTTCTATGCCCCGGGCCTGGGCCAGGTGGACGACCAGTTGCTGAAGCTGATGGACGGCGCCGACTGCCTGCTGGTCGACGGCACCCTGTGGGAAGATGACGAGATGCAACGCCGTGGCGTGGGCACCCGTACCGGGCGTGAAATGGGCCACCTGGCGCAGAACGGCCCTGGCGGCATGCTGGAGGTGCTTGAGGGCTTCCCGCGCCAGCGCAAGGTGCTTATCCACATCAACAACACCAACCCGATTCTCGACGAAGACTCGCCCGAGCGCGCCGAAGTGCTGCGCCGAGGCGTGGAAGTGGCCTTCGACGGCATGAGTATCGAGTTGTAAGCACAGCCCTTGAGGTGACACAAACCCTGTGGGAGCGGGCATGCCCGCGAAAAATCCGACACGGTGTATGGCACCGGCTTCGCCGGTGTTCGCGGGCATGCCCGCTCCCACAGGGGGCGAGGTGAGCCGAGACTCAGCTATACAGGAGCCAGCCGAATGAGCGACGCACTGCCGATGTCCCCTGCCGAATTCGAGCAGGCCCTGCGCGCCAAGGGCGCCTATTACCATATCCATCACCCGTACCACGTGGCGATGTACCAGGGCCGCGCCACCCGCGAGCAGATCCAGGGCTGGGTGGCCAACCGCTTCTACTATCAGGTCAACATCCCGATGAAGGACGCGGCGATCCTGGCCAACTGCCCGGACCGCGAAGTACGCCGCGAATGGATCCAGCGCCTGCTCGACCATGATGGTGCCCCCGGCGAAGACGGCGGTATCGAAGCCTGGCTGCGCCTGGGCCAGGCCGTGGGCCTGGACCCGGACCAACTGCGCTCGCAGGAGCTGGTGCTGCCCGGCGTACGTTTTGCCGTGGACGCCTACGTCAACTTTGCCCGGCGGGCCAGCTGGCAGGAAGCCGCCAGCAGCTCGCTGACCGAACTGTTCGCCCCGCAAATCCACCAGTCGCGCCTGGACAGCTGGCCGCAGCACTACCCCTGGATCGACCCGGCCGGCTATGAATACTTCCGCACCCGCCTGGGCCAGGCCCGGCGTGACGTGGAGCACGGCTTGGCGATTACCCTGCAGCACTACACCACCCGCGCAGGCCAGGAGCGTATGCTGGAGATCCTGCAGTTCAAGCTGGATATCCTCTGGAGCATGCTCGACGCCATGAGCATGGCCTACGAGCTGAACCGCCCGCCCTATCACTCCGTCACCCAGGAACGGGTGTGGCACAAAGGGATCACCCTATGAGTTTCGACCGTAATCAAGTGCCGAACTGGCGCCCCGGCTACCGCTTCCAGTACGAACCGGCGCAAAAGGGCCATGTGCTGCTATACCCCGAGGGCATGATCAAGCTCAACGACAGCGCGGCCCTGATCGGCGGGCTGATCGACGGCCAACGCGACGTGGCTGCGATCATCGCCCAACTCGAACAACAGTTCCCCGGTGTCCCGCAAGTAGCCGACGACATCGAGCAGTTCATGGAGGTGGCCCGTGCCGAACACTGGATCGTCCTCGCCTGAATTACCGCCCACGCCTGCAGTCGGCCTGCCGCTGTGGCTGCTGGCCGAGCTGACCTACCGCTGCCCGCTGCAGTGCCCGTACTGCTCCAACCCGCTGGACTTCGCCGCCCAGGGCCAGGAGCTGAGCACCGCGCAGTGGTTCAAGGTAATGGCCGAAGCGCGGGAAATGGGCGCCGCGCAAATCGGCTTTTCCGGCGGCGAGCCGCTGGTGCGCCAGGACCTCGCCGAACTGATCGGCGAGGCGCGCCGACTGGGCTACTACACCAACCTGATCACCTCCGGCATTGGCTTGACCGAGGCGCGCATCGCCGACTTCAAGAAGGCTGGCCTGGACCATATCCAGATCAGCTTCCAGGCCAGCGACGAACAGGTGAACAACCTGTTGGCCGGTTCGAAGAAGGCCTTTGCGCAAAAACTGCAAATGGCCCGCGCGGTGAAAGCCCACGGCTACCCGATGGTGCTCAACTTCGTCACCCACCGGCACAACATCGACAGGATCGACCGCATCATCGAGCTGTGCATCGCCCTGGAAGCGGACTTCGTCGAGCTTGCCACTTGCCAGTTCTACGGCTGGGCCCACCTCAACCGCCTGGGCCTGCTGCCGACCCGTGCGCAACTCGAACGGGCCGAACGCATCACCAACGAATACCGCGACAAGCTCAAGGCCGAAGGCAACCCGTGCAAGCTGATCTTCGTCACCCCGGACTACTACGAAGAACGACCCAAGGCGTGCATGAACGGCTGGGGCAGCCTGTTCCTTACCATCACCCCGGACGGCACCGCGCTGCCGTGCCACGGCGCGCGCCAATTGCCGGTGCAGTTCCCCAACGTGCGCGAGCATGACCTGCGGCACATCTGGTACGACTCGTTCGGCTTCAACCGCTTCCGTGGCTATGAGTGGATGCCCGAACCGTGCCGTTCCTGCGACGAAAAGGAAAAGGACTTCGGCGGCTGCCGCTGCCAAGCCTTCATGCTTACCGGCGATGCCAGCAACGCCGACCCGGTGTGCGCCAAGTCGGCCGACCATGGCATCATCCTCAAGGCCCGCGAGGAGGCGGAAAGCGCCCAGCTCGCCATCGAACAGATGACCTTCCGCAATGAGCGAAACTCCCGTGTCATCGCCCGCGGCTGAATTCAGCGCGGCGCAGGCAGTCGCCGCCGGCACCGACTTCGCCGAACTCAAGGTCAGCGCTGCCGGGCTGTTCTGGAACGAGTTCCGCCCCGCCGACGGCGCATGCCGCATCTGGCAATGGCAACACCAGCAGGCCCGCTGCCTGACCCCCGATGGTTTCAGTGTGCGCAGCCGCGTCTATGAATATGGCGGCGGCAGCTTCTGCCTGGGTGGCGACGGCGTGCTGTTCGTCAACGAGAAGGACCAGCACGTGTATACCCAGGGCCTGGCAGCAACGCCACCACGCGCCCTGACCGACCGCGCCAACTGCCGCTACGGCGACCTGCAGTGGCACGCTGGCCTGGTGCTGGCGGTCGAGGAGCAGCATGGCGAACGGGTCGAACATCGGCTGGTGGCACTGGCTGAGCGCAGCCGGCAAGTGCTGGCCGAAGGCGCCGACTTCTACGCCTCGCCTACCGTGAGTGCCGATGGCCAGCGCCTGGCATGGATCGAGTGGGACCGCCCGGCACAGCCCTGGACGGTCACCCGGCTGATGTGTTGCAGGCGTGATGACAGCGGCCAATGGGGGCCCGCGCAGTCCGTGGCCGGTGCCGATGAGTCGCTGCAGCAGCCACGCTTCGATGCACAAGGCAGGCTTTACTGCCTGTCCGACCGTAACGGCTTCTGGCAACCCTGGGGCGAGGTTGATGGTGATTGGCAGGCGCTGCCTGCCGAGCCGGCAGACCATGCCGCCGCACCCTGGCAACTAGGTGCGAGCACCTGGTTGGCGCTGGGCCCGCAAAACTACCTGGCCAGCTGGTTCGAAGACGGCTTCGGGCAGCTGGGGCTACGCAGCGCCAATGGCCTGGAGCGATTCGCCAGTGCCTATACGCGCTTTCGCAGCCTGGCCATGGATGACGAGCACCTGTACGCCATCGCCGCATCGCCGATCAGCCCGCCGGCAGTCATCAGCATCAGCCGCAGCAACCACCAGGTCAGCGTACTGGCCGGTGGCGCCGAAGTGCTTTCGGCCACGCAGATCAGCCTGCCGCAGCCGATCCACTATGGCAGTGACGGCCATCAGGCGCACGGTTTCTTCTACCCGGCAGCCCGCTCACAAGGGGCCACACCGCTGGTGGTGTTCATCCATGGCGGCCCGACCTCGGCCTGTTATCCGGTGCTCGACCCGCGCGTACAGTACTGGACCCAACGCGGCTTCGCCGTAGCCGACCTCAATTACCGGGGCAGCACCGGCTACGGTCGGGACTACCGCCAGGCCTTGCACCTGCGCTGGGGGGAAAGCGACGTGGCCGATGCCTGTGCGGCAGTCGAATACCTCGCCGACCGTGGCCTGGTCGACCGCAACAAGGCGTTCATCCGTGGCGGTAGCGCCGGCGGCTATACCACTTTGTGTGCCCTGGCGTTTCATGACGTGTTCCGCGCCGGCGCAAGCCTGTACGGGGTCAGCGACCCGCTGGCGCTGGGCCGGGCCACGCACAAGTTCGAGGGTGACTACCTGGACTGGTTGATCGGTGACCCGCTGCAGGACGCCGAGCGTTATCGCCAGCGTACGCCGCTGCTGCATGCCGGGCAGATCAAGGTGCCGGTGATTTTCTTCCAGGGCGAACTGGATGCGGTGGTGGTGCCGGAGCAGACGCGCTCGATGCTGGCAGCGTTGCAGGCTAGCGGGATCGATGCCGAAGGGCACTTCTATGCAGGCGAACGGCACGGGTTCCGCAAGGCCGAGAACCTGGCGCACGCGCTGGAAGAAGAATGGAAGTTCTATTGCCGGGTGTTGAGGGGCTGAGATCCTGGGGCCGCCTTGCGGCCCCAAAAGGGCTCAGCGCTTGGCGATGATGTACACCGCGTGCACGATCCCCGGAATGTACCCCAGCAAGGTCAGCAGAATATTCAGCCAGAACGCCCCGCCGAACCCCACCTGCAGGAACACACCCAGCGGCGGCAGGATAATGGCGATGATGATGCGTATGAAGTCCATGTGAGTCTCTCCTGTAGGGGTTACCTCACAGACTAGCCACCCGCCGCAGAGGTTCCACCCGCAAAAAAAACGCCCCGGGCCGAATGAAACAGGCCAGGGGCGATGCGCAGGAACGCCAGACGGTTCGTAGAATTCTCGGTTTCGCCAGTACGCTATGCCGGCATTTCCCGGCGGGCTTGCTGGCGGGTGTGCAGGCGGGCAAAGGCGCGGGCCAGGCGCAGCAGCATTTCGTCGATGTTGCCCTTGCTCACGGTCAGGGCCGGCGAAAAGCGCAGCACATCCGCCTGCGGGGCATTCAGCAGCAGGCCTTCATGCAGGGCGGCGGCCACCAGCTCGCGGGCCAGGTTTTCCTTCAGTTGCAGCGCCCATAGCAGGCCCTGCCCACGCACTTCGCCCTGGCCGTAACGCCCGGCCAGGCGGCTCAGGCCTTCTCGCAGGTGGCGCCCGTTGTCCCGCACCTGGGCAAGCAGGCCAGGCTCGAGTACAGCGTCCAGCACCGCCAGGCCCGCAGCACACATCAGCGCGTTGCCGTGGTGGCTGCCTTGCAGTTCGCCTGGTTCGGCGCAGCACGCCGTGCCCCGGGCCAGCAATGCCGCCAGTGGCACGCCGCCGCCCAGGCCTTTGCCCAACGTGACGATATCGGCGCGCACGCCATAGGTTTCTTCGGCCAGCAGCGCACCACAGCGGCCGATACCGGTCTGCACTTCATCGAGGATCAACAAGATGCCCAGTTCGCGGCAGAGGGTTTCTACCCCCTTGAGGTACTCCTGGGTCGCCGGGATGACACCCGCCTCGCCCTGGATCGGCTCGAGCATGATCGCCACGGTGCGTGAGTCCACCTCAGCGTGCAGCGCCGCCAGGTCATTGAACGGCACTTTGCTGAAGCCAGGCAGGCCGGGCTCGCAACGATTGCACGGCAGTGGGTCGGATGCCGACAGCGCACCCAGGCTACGGCCATGGCAGGCCTGGCTGGCGGTGATGATGTGATAGGCGCCGTTGCGGTGCAGCTGGCCCCACTTGCGCGCCAGCTTGATCGCGCCCTCGCACGCTTCGGCGCCGCTGTTGAGCAGGTAGGCCTGGTCGCTGCCGGTGCTCTGGCACAGGCGGTCGGCCAATTCGAGCAGGCCACGGCTGTGGAACCCTGCCCCCGGGTTGATCAGCGCCTGGGCCTGGTTGCCCAGTGCCTTGACCAGCACGCTGGGGCTGTGCCCCAGGCTGTTGACCGCGCCACCTTGGGTGAAGTCCAGGTAGGCATGCCCTTCGTTGTCCCACAGCCAGGAACCCTGGCCACGTACGAATACCTGCGCTGCACGTTCGCTGCCAGGCATCAGTCGCTCATGCGACAGCTGCGACGCTTGCGGCACGATCACCGGCGCACGCTTGGGCTCGGCGACGGTGGCGAGGGCCGGGCGGCGCAGCTTGAACAGGTTCATCAGGGCTCCAACCAGTCACAGCGGAAGGCGTTGTCGGTGCGGTCTGGATGCCGTCACTCGATATTTTGCCTTGCCTATCAAAAGTGTTTTTCATCCAGGGTAACAATCGAACCATTCATCGCTGTAACCCTTTGGAATACAGCGATAGACTAGGCCTCGCAGGGGGTTTCGACCATTTCGTTTTTCCAGCATTTTCGATAAGTATCACTTATGGATTTTCGTCAACTGCGTTATTTCGTCGCGGTGTATGAAGAGGGCCATGTGGGCCGCGCCGCCGAACGCCTGTCGCTGTCCCAACCGGCGCTTTCCCAACAGATCCGCCAGCTGGAGCACAGCCTCGACCTGAGCCTGTTCGAGCGCAGCAACAAGCGCCTGCTGCCGACCCTGGCTGCGCATACCCTGTACAACCACGCCCTGCCGCTGCTCGACGGCCTGCAACGCGCCCACGAGGCCATGCGCAACTTCAAGGGCCAGTCGCTGCGTACCCTGGCCATCGGCGTGCTGCAGACCGTGCGCCCCAGCCTGGTGCCGCAACTGCTCGAACGCCTGCGCAGGGCACAGCCGCACCTTGTGGTGCAGATCTACGAATTGTCGGGGCTGGAAATCGAGCGGCGCCTGCTCAACGGCAGCCTGGACATCGGCATCAGTTACCTGCCGCCACGCCAGCCGGGGCTGCATGGCCTGTTGTTGTACGAAGATGAGCTGCAGTTGGTCATCCCCGCGACGCACCCGCTGAAGGACTTCAAGAAGGTATCCATTCGCCAGGCCGCCGAGCTGCCCATGCTGATGCTGGGTGAGGAATTCCAGATCCGCCAGATCTGGCAGGCGCAGCTGGCCAGCCTGGGGCGTCGGCCGCAGGTGCAGGCCGAGATGAACAACATGGCAGGGATACTCGACAGCCTCGCCCACACCGCGCTGGCGACCATCCTGCCTGGCCGGGCCAAGGAGGCTGCCGAGGAAGACCAGGCGCTGCTGTGGAAGCCGTTGAGCGAGCCGCGCGTGCCGCTCAAGGTTGGCTTGGTATTTCGCGATGCCCAGCGCCAGCAGGCCTCTGTGGAGCTGCTGCGCACGCTGCTGGAGGAGGAGACAGATGCCCGCCTGTCGGGGGCATCGCCACTGGATGTGCTCGCCTGAAAAACGCGCGCACAAAGAAAACCCCGCCTAAGCGGGGTTTTCCAGACTGTTTCCCTGTGACATCCGTATCGCCCCGCCATCCTGGCAGGTGGTCCTTCGTTGTCTTCCTTGATCTGTACTTTGCGCTTCCTGCGCAACGTCCATGTGGGAAAGATTAACCGTGGATCCAATGTGATAACAGTGGTGAAAAGTCACCACGTCATGTAGGAAAAAGCTTACACGGGCAGCTTTGTTCGCCTATGGCCCGGGAAACGGGGCCGCCATGCGGCCCCAAAACCTGTTAGAACTGCTCGGCATCCAGCAGGTACAGCGATTCACTGCCCGCCTTCACCGCAGCCACCAGCGAATCCACCCGTGGCAACAACCGCGCAAAGTAGAACCGCGCCGTACCCAGCTTACCGGCGTAGAACGCCTGATCCCCGTCACCGGCCTGCGCCGCCCGCGCCATCAACGCCCACATGTAGGCGTAGGCCACGTAGCCAAAGGCGTGCAAGTACTCGACCGAAGCCGCGCCGATTTCATTCGGGTTACCCTTGGCCTGTTCCAGCACCCATTCGGTCAGCCCGTCGAGCTGGTCGAGGCTGGCTGCCAGCGGCTTGGCAAATGCCTCCAGCTGGCTACCTGCACTGGCAATGAACTGGCGAATCTCGTCGGAGAACAGGCGGTAGTACGCCCCACCACTGGCCACCACCTTGCGCCCCATCAGGTCCAGGGCCTGGATGCCATTGGTGCCTTCGTAGATCTGTGTGATACGCACATCGCGCACCAACTGCTCCTGCCCCCACTCGCGAATGTAGCCATGCCCGCCGAACACCTGCTGGCCATGCACCGCGCACTCCAGGCCAAGGTCGGTGAGGAAGGCCTTGGCTACGGGGGTCAGCAATGCCACCAGCTCCTCGCTGCGCTTGCGCACGCCGGCGTCCTCGCTGTACTTGGCACTGTCCAGCTGCATGGCCACATAGGTGGAGAAGGCTCGGCCACCCTCGATCAGTGCCTTCATGGTCAGCAACATGCGGCGCACATCGGGGTGGACGATGATCGGGTCGGCGGCCTTGTCCTTGGCTTGCGGCCCGGTCGGGGCGCGGCTCTGCAGGCGATCGCGGGCGTATTCCACGGCGTTCTGGTAGGAGCGTTCGGCCGAGGCCAGGCCCTGGATACCCACGCCCAGGCGCTCGTAGTTCATCATGGTGAACATCGCCGCCAGGCCCTTGTTCGGCTCGCCGACGATATAGCCAACGGCTTCGTCGAAGTTCATCACGCAGGTGGCCGAGGCCTGGATACCCATCTTGTGTTCGATCGAGCCACAGGTGGCCGAGTTGCGCGCGCCGAGGCTGCCGTCTTCATTGACCAGGAACTTCGGCACCAGGAACAGCGAAATGCCTTTCGGCCCTGCCGGTGCATCCGGCAGCTTGGCCAGCACCAGGTGGATGATGTTCTCGGTCAGGTCGTGCTCGCCACCGGTGATGAAGATCTTGGTGCCGCTGACCTTGTAGCTGCCGTCGGCCTGGGGCTCGGCCTTGGTGCGGATGATGCCCAGGTCGGTACCGGCGTGCGGCTCGGTCAGGCACATGGAGCCTGCCCACACACCGGCGTACATGTTCGGCAGGTACTTTTCCTTCAGTGCCTCACTGGCGTGGGCATTGATCGACAGGCAGGCACCGGCGGTCAGCATCGGATAGAGGCCGAACGCCAGGCTGGAGGCGTTGACCATTTCCTCGACCTGCGCCGAAATGGCCTTGGGCATGCCCATGCCGCCGAACAGTGGGTCGCCGCCCACGCCCACCCAGCCGCCTTCGGCGTAGGTGTTGTAGGCCTCGATGAAACCGACCGGGGTGCGTACGGCACCCTGGTCCCAGTGGCAGCCCTCTTCATCGGCGGCCCGGCTGAGCGGCGCGATAGACCTGGCAGTGACCTTGCCGGCCTCTTCCAGCACCGCCATGGCTGTGTCGGCATCGACAACCTCGGCCAACCCGGGCAATTGCGCCCACTGCTCGGCCACGTTGAAGACTTCATTCAGTACGAAGCGCATGTCGCGCAAGGGCGCTTTATAATCAGCCATGACAACCTCTCGCTAGTCGGGTCGGGGCGGTCTCGGGGAACCGCGACACTGGGTAACGAGCAGTGTAACCGAACAACTTTTACGAGACATAGGGTCATCACTAGACCGTATAGTCAGTTTCGGTCACGCCATGCGCACTGCGCCACGCTGCGATTGCTGCCCGTGCACCATGACACAATTGCGCCCTGCACTCTTCGCGTTGTACAGCGCCTGGTCGGCGGATTTCAGTACTGCCTCGGGGTTGCGATGATCGGCCTGGCGCTCGGCCACGCCGATGCTGATGGTGACCGACACCGTCCCGCCCGCGCTGCCCGCACGTCGCTGGCGCCCGGCGCTGTCGTCCTGCGGGCGGTTATGCTGGTCGCGCAGGTGCATCACGTAATTGGCGATCACTTCACGCACGGCTTCCACGTGTGGCACGCATTCTTCGGCTGTCTTGCCAGCGAATACCAGGGCGAATTCCTCGCCGCCATAACGGTAGGCCCGGCCACCGCCGGTCACCTTGGACAGGCGGCTGGCGACCAGGCGCAGCACCTGGTCGCCCACGTCGTGGCCGTGGGTATCGTTGAACTTCTTGAAGTGGTCCACGTCGGTCATCGCAATCACGTAGTTGCGCCCCAGGCGCTGCATGCGCTCGTTCAGCGCGCGGCGCCCCGGCAAGCCGGTCAGCTCGTCGCGGAAGGCCATCTGGTAGGCCTCATGAGCCACCGACGCCGCGATCATCAGCATTACCTGGCTGCACATGATGTTGAGGGTGAACGGCAGGATGAACGTTTGCGGCAACATCCAGAAAATCCCCAGCAGGCCCGAGATCAACGCGGCGTGCAGCGGCCGCGGGGCGCGCAGGTATTGCACCACCAGCAGGATGAACACGCCGAGGAACAACGGGTAGACCATCTGGATCAGGCTCATCCACTGGCCATGCAATGACGGCCAGCGAATTTCCGCCAGCCAGGTCAGCAGCGCTTCGGGGTAGCTCTGTTCGAGGGCCACCGCCACGCTGCCCACGGCGAACAGCACGGCGCCACGGGCAACCAGGTCCTGCAGCAGGTGGGTGCGCTCCTGCCAGGCACCGTACAGCCCGAACAGGGTAGGCAACAGCAGGCACACCAAATGGAAGATTACCGCAGCATCTTCGCGCACGCGGCCATGGTCACGGTAGAAGTCGGTCTGGGTGTCGAGCAGGAAGTAGGCGATATACACCGTGAGCATCAGGAACAGCTCGCGCTGGCGGCGGTACACCGCGCAGTAGGCACCGCCCAGCAGCAGGACCAAGGTGGGCAGGACATTGAACAACGATGTGAAAAAGACACTGAGGTCTCTCACGTAAGCCGCGGCGAGGCCTGCCAGCAACAGGATCAGCGAAGGCAGGAAGTGGCTCGCGCGAACAGCGTTAAGACGAAGCAAGGGTAATCTCCAACCCGGCAGATCAATGGTGGCATTGTGCCCATACTTCATCGGCAGTGCACATGAACAGTTGAATTTCAAATCAGGCAGCGTTCCGGCAAAGGCACCGCGCCGGGCCTGAAACAAAAAAACCCGCCTGCCGGTGAGGGCAGGCGGGTTTCGGTTACAACCGGTGAATCAGTAGGACAGGCCGAAGCTTTCTTCGTCCATCGCCATCAGGTTGTCGGCACCGGACAGCATCGCCGCCACATGGGTGCGGGTACGCGGCAGGATACGCTGGAAGTAGAAGCGCGCGGTCTGCAGCTTGGCAGTGTAGAACGCCTCTTCGCTGGTGCCGGCAGCCAGCTTCTCGGCGGCCAGGCGAGCGATGTCGGCCCAGAAGTAGGCCAGGCAGGCATAACCGGAATACATCAGGTAGTCGACCGAGGCCGCGCCCACCTCTTCACGGTCCTTCATGGCGGCCATGCCCACTTTCATGGTCAGTTCGCCCCATTCCTTGTTCAGCGCCGCCAGCGGTTCGACGAACTCCTTCACCGCAGCGTTGCCTTCCTGCGCCTGGCAGAACTTGTGCACGATCTTGGTGAAGCCCTTCAGCGCTTCGCCCTGGGTCATCAGTACCTTGCGGCCGAGCAGGTCGAGGGCCTGGATACCGGTGGTGCCTTCGTACAGCATGGAAATACGGCTGTCGCGCACGTTCTGCTCCATGCCCCACTCGGCGATGAAGCCGTGGCCACCGTAGATCTGCACGCCATGGTTGGCCGCCTCGAAGCCGACTTCAGTCATGAATGCCTTGGCGATCGGGGTCAGGAAGGCCAGCAGGGCGTCGGCCTTCTTGCGCTCTTCTTCATCCTGGCTGTACTTGACGATGTCCACTTGCTTGGCGGTGAAGTACACCATTGCCCGGTTGCCTTCGGCGAAGGCCTTCATGGTCAGCAGCATGCGACGCACGTCAGGGTGGACGATGATCGGGTCAGCTGCCTTGTCCGGCGCTTTCGGGCCAGTTAGCGAACGCATCTGCAGACGCTCGCGGGCGTACTTCAGGCCACCCTGGAAGGCCACCTCGGCGTGAGCCAGGCCTTGCAGCGCGGTCCCCAGCCGGGCGGTGTTCATGAAGGTGAACATGCAGTTCAGGCCTTTGTTGGCCGGGCCGATCAGGAAGCCGGTGGCGCCGTCGAAGTTCATCACGCAGGTAGCGTTGCCGTGGATGCCCATCTTGTGTTCGATCGAGCCGCAGCTGACGCCGTTGCGCTCGCCCACGCCACCTTCGGCGTTGGGCAGGAACTTCGGCACGATGAACAGCGAGATGCCCTTGGTGCCGGCCGGTGCGTCCGGCAGGCGGGCCAGGACGATATGGACGATGTTGTCGGCCATGTCGTGCTCACCGGCGGAAATGAAGATCTTGGTTCCCGACACCTTGTAGCTGCCGTCGGCCTGGGGCTCGGCCTTGGTGCGCAGCATGCCCAGGTCGGTACCGCAGTGCGGCTCGGTCAGGCACATGGTGCCGGTCCACTCGCCGGATACCAGCTTGGTCAGGTAGGTGTGCTGCTGCTCAGGGGTGCCGTGCGCGGAAATGGTGTTCATCGCGCCGTGGGACAGGCCAGGGTACATGCCCCACGACCAGTTCGCCCCGCCGACCATTTCGCTCAGGGCCAGGCCCAGCGACTCCGGCAGGCCCTGGCCGCCGTGCTCGACATCATGCGCCAGGCTCGGCCAGCCGCCTTCGACGAACTGCTGGTAGGCCTCTTTGAAGCCAGTCGGGGTTTTCACGCCCGCTTCGCTCCAGGTACAGCCTTCCTGGTCACCCACACGGTTCAGCGGCGACAGCACCTGCTCGCAGAACTTCGCGCCTTCTTCAAGGATCGCGTCGACCATGTCGGGCGTGGCGTCCTGGCAACCCGGCAGGCTCTGATAATGCGCCTCATAGCCGAGCAGTTCGTCGCGAACGAAGCGGATATCACGCAAGGGGGCTTTGTAGTCAGGCATTGCGATGAACCTCTAGGTGAGTTCTGTGGGGTGACGCGCGCCGTGCGGCATCGATCAAACAGTTGTTTGAAACTTACGTTTAGCTCCGCCGGATGTCAAGAATGGACTATGGTGCCATTTACGCCACGAAAAACGGCAAATACGCCAACACATGGCACGACTGCGGCTGGCGCGGGTTTACCTGCGAAAAAAGCCGGGCTGGAAAACAGCTGTCCGGGCGGACACATTCGCGAGTGAACCCGCTCCCACAGGGGCGCAGGTGTGGATACGGAGGTGGATACCGGCGGTCAGGCGTAGGTATCGATGAACCGGCCAAGCATTTCGTCGGATGCCTTGGCGAGTTTCACGCCAAGCTCGACCTCATGTTTGCCCATGGCCATCTGCACCGTGCTGGTGGCCAGGTCCATCTGCTGGCTGCGGTCGACCGCGCGCAGGCGCTCGGCCTGAAAGTCGCTGGACTGGCTGGTGGCAGTACGTTCGGCGGTGGTATTGGCGATCTGGCTGGCGGCCTGATCGACGCGGTTCTGGCCGGTCTGGATTGCGCTCAGGCCCGCGTAATAGGCGGAGCTACCGGTGATTTCCATGTCAGGACTCCATTGACCCTGGATAACGAACAGGCCCAATTAAAGCAGGCCGGGCGCGAAAAGGCCCGTTTAAATCCCTAATGGCCCGGTGCCACTTGATAGCCCCTGGGTATTCCTGCTGCGGCTAATCCAGCAGATCCAGCTGCAAATGCTCAGCCACCATGTCGGCACTGGCCTGCTTGAGCTTGGGCACCCGCCCCAGGCAAGGCGCCGGCAACCGTTCGGCCAGGCTGGCCAGGTTCTCTTCCAGGCGCGAGGTACGGGGTTCGATGATGTTCGCCACCCACCCCGCCAGCTGCAGCCCGTCGCGGGCAATCGCCTCGGCGCTGAGCAAGGCATGGCTGATACACCCCAGCCGCACCCCCACCACCAGGATTACCGGCAGCTTGAGGGCAATGGCCAGGTCGGACAGGTTGGCCTGCCCCGACAACGGCACGCGCCAGCCGCCAGCCCCTTCGATCAGGGTGAAATCGGCATTCTGTTGCAGCACACTGCGCATCGCCGCGAGCAGCTCGGATACCGCCAGGGTCACCCCCGCTTCACGCGCCGCCACATGGGGTGCGATAGCCGGTTCGAAGGCAAACGGGTTGACCTGCTCGTAGGGCAGCTTGATCGAACTCTCGTCGATCAATGCCTGGGCATCGCTGTTGCGCAGCCCTTTCGCGGTCATCGTGCAACCCGAAGCCACCGGTTTGGCCCCCAATGTGCTCAGGCCCTGCAAGCGCGCCGCATGCAACAGCCCGGCAGCGATGGTGGTCTTGCCAACGTCGGTATCGGTACCGGCAATGAAATAGGCCTGGCTCATCTCGCCCCCCTTACGCCTGTGGCTTGCGCAACACACCATAGACCACTTGATACGTGGCTGGCAGCCCTTCGGCCTGGCGAAACGCCTCGTAGGCTTGCAGCAAGCCCTGCATGCGAGCCCGCCCGGTCAGGCCGGAAGGCCGGCCTGGGTTGAGGTTGTGTGCACCCAGCGCCTTCAGTTCGTGGGTCAGGCTGCGCACATCCGGGTAGTGCAGCACATGCGGGCAACGCTGCAGCTCAAGCTGCTCGAAGCCGCTGGCCGCACACAGGCGCTGGTAGTCTTCGAAACGGCGGAAGCGGTTCACATGCACCAGGCCATCCACCGCCTGCCAGCTGGCGCGCAGTTCAGCCAGGGTGCCCACGCACAGGCTGCTGAACGCCATCACGCCACCCGGGCGCAGCACCCGTTGCGCCTCTGCCAGCACGCTGGCGAACTGGTCGCACCACTGCACCGCCAGGCTGGAAAACACCAGGTCGACGCTGGCATCACGCAACGGCAAACGCTCGGCATCGCCTGCGACGTGATAGTGCGCCCCACCTTGCTCGTTGCGCGCATGGCGCAGCATGCCTTCGGCGATATCCACCGCCACGCCGCTGGCCGCGGCGAAACGCCCGGCCAGGGCCCGGCTGAAGTAGCCGGTGCCGCTGCCCAGGTCCAGCCAGCGCGACGGCTGCAAGCCTTCCGGCAAATGCGCCAGCAGGTTCAGGCCCACGGCACGCTGCAGGGCCGCCACACTGTCATAGCTGGCCGCAGCGCGGGAGAACGAGGCCGCCACCTGGCGCTTGTCGGGCAGTGCGCCAGGCAGGGTCGGACGGGAAAGGTCAGTCATCGCCACTCTCATGCAGGAAACTCTTGATGCCCGCCGCCAGTTCCTGCGGGTACTCCAGCAGGAACGCGTGGGAACTGTCTTCGACCAGGCCCACTTCCACATCGGGCAACAGCTCGCTCAGGGCTTTTGCCGCTTCCGCCGGCACCAGTGCATCGCTGCCGGCGAACAGGTGCAGCTGCGGGCCGGCGTAGGCCTGCAGGGCTTCGCGGGTATCCAGCTTGGCCAGTACTTCCAGGCCGGTGGCCAGGTACAACGGGTCGGTGTCCGGCACGCCGATACCCAGCTGGCGCAGCAGGGTGCGGGGTTGCTGGGCACCGTCGCTGCATAGCGTACGGAAGCGCTTGAGGGTGACCTGGGTATGGCTACGGCAGCCGTCGAGGAAGGTGCCGAAGGTATCTTCGGCCATGCCGTGGGGCCAGCCCGGGCGCACCACGAAACTGGGGTTGCTGGCCAGGGTCAGCAGGCCACAGCAGTGGTCGCCACGCTTGTGCGCCAGGGCGCTGGCCAGCATCCCGCCGAACGACCAGCCGCCCAGCCAGACATCGTTCGGCAGCTTGCGATCGAGGTGCTCGATCCAGGCCTGGACATCGCTGTGTGGCAGTTCCGGCAAGGGCATCAGCTCTACCTGCAGGCGCGCGTCCTGGCCACGCAGGCTGGCAGCCAGCGGCTCCAAGGAGGCAGTGCCCAGGCCCCAGCCGGGCAATAGAACAAGGCGATTACGCATCGGCGTTCTCCAACTGTGGATAACACTCGGCCAATGCATTCAACAATAGCTGCACCTGCGCCTCACTGTGGGCGGCGCTCAAGGTCACCCGCAGGCGCGCACTGCCCGCCGGTACGGTGGGTGGGCGGATGGCCGTCACCAGCAGGCCGCGCTCGCGCAGCATGCGCGACAGGCGCAGGGCTTGCGCGCTGTCGCCGATGACGATCGGCTGAATCGGCGTCGGGCTGTCCATCAACTGCAGCCCGATCTGCCGTGCGCCTTCGCGGAACTGGCGAATCCGCGCCGCCAGGTACTCGCGACGCCAGGCTTCGCGGCGCAGCAGTTCCAGGCTTTTCAGCGTGGCGCAGGCCAGCGCCGGTGGCTGGCTGGTGGTGTAGATGTAGGGGCGGGCAAACTGCACCAGCGCCTCGATCAATTCTTCGCTGCCAGCGACAAAGGCACCGGCAGTACCGCACGCCTTGCCCAGCGTGCCGATCAGTACCGGGACCTCATCCACACCCAGGCCGAAGTGCTCGACGATACCGCCGCCATGGCTGCCAAGGGTGCCCAGGCCATGGGCATCGTCGACCATCAGCCAGGCACCGCGCGCCTTGGCGACAGCGGCCAGTGCCGGCAGGTCAGCCAAGTCGCCATCCATGCTGAACACGCCGTCCGTCACCACCAGGGTATTGCCGACCGCCTTGTCCAGGCGGCTGGCCAGGCTGGCCGCGTCGTTGTGCAGGTAACGGTTGAAACGGGCCCCGCTGAGCAGCCCGCCATCGAGCAGCGAAGCGTGGTTCAAACGGTCCTGCAGCACCGTGTCACCCTGCCCCACCAGCGCGGTGATGGCGCCCAGGTTGGCCATGTAGCCGGTCGAGAACAGCAGCGCACGCGGGCGCCCGGTGAGCTCGGCCAAGGCCTCTTCCAGCTGATGGTGCGGGGTACTGTGGCCGATCACCAGGTGCGCGGCGCCCCCTCCGACACCCCAGCGCTCGGCGCCGGCCTGCCAGGCGGCAACCACTTCCGGGTGATTGGCGAGGCCCAGGTAATCGTTGCTGCAAAAGGCCAGCAAGGGCTGGCCGTCGACCACCACTTCCGGCCCCTGCGGGCTCTGCAGCAGTGGCCGCTGCCGATACAGGTCTGCGGCGCGCCGTTCGGCCAGGCGCGCGGCCAGGTCGAAGGCCATCTCAAGCCGACGCGGCGTTGTAGAACATCTCGCTGCTGCGCTGCTCGACCAGCGCCTGCTCGATGGCTGCCTGGTGCACTTCGTCGGCATGTTCCTCACGGGCTTCGGGCTGGATGCCCAGGCGGGCGAACAGTTGCATGTCCTTGTCGGCCTGCGGGTTGGCGGTGGTCAGCAGTTTTTCACCGTAGAAGATCGAGTTGGCGCCTGCCATGAAGGCCAGGGCCTGCATTTGTTCGTTCATCTGCTCACGGCCGGCGGACAGGCGCACGTGCGACTTGGGCATGAGGATACGCGCCACGGCCAGCATGCGGATGAAGTCGAACGGGTCGACGTCCTCTTCCTCGGCCAGCGGCGTGCCGGCGACCTTGACCAGCATGTTGATCGGTACCGACTCCGGGTGCTCGGGCAGGTTGGCCAGCTGGATCAGCAGGCCGGCGCGGTCGTCCAGCGACTCGCCCATGCCGAGGATGCCGCCGGAACAGATCTTCATCCCGGCATCACGTACGTAGGCCAGGGTCTGCAGGCGCTCGCTGTAGGTGCGGGTGGTAATGATGCTGCCGTAGAACTCCGGCGAGGTATCGAGGTTATGGTTGTAGTAGTCCAGGCCGGCCTGGGCCAGGGCCTTGGTCTGCTCCTGGTCGAGCTTGCCGAGGGTCATGCAGGTTTCCAGGCCCATCGCCTTCACGCCTTTGACCATTTCCAGCACGTAGGGCATGTCCTTGGCCGATGGGTGTTTCCAGGCCGCGCCCATGCAGAAGCGGGTGGAGCCGATGGCCTTGGCGCGTGCGGCTTCTTCCAGCACCTTCTGCACTTCCATCAGCTTCTGTTTTTCCAGCCCGGTGTTGTAGTGGCCGGACTGCGGACAATATTTGCAATCTTCCGGGCAGGCGCCGGTCTTGATCGACAGCAAGGTCGAAACCTGCACGCGGTTCGGGTCGAAGTGCGCGCGGTGCACGGTCTGTGCCTGGAACAGCAAGTCATTGAACGGTTGCTGGAACAGCGCCTTGACCTCGGCCAGGGACCAGTCGTGACGTGTTGTTGCAGTTGTGCTGGCGCTCATCGGTGTTTCCTTGTTTAGGCTGTAGCTGGCGCCGGGACAGGAAAGCCCGCCAGCGCATCACGGATAGCTCGCATAGTCATGGAAGGCCTATGAACTGTCAACCACACTGGAAAAGGCTGGTTTACAAGTGCTCAATTATTAATCAGATGTGCTTGCTTTGCGACGAGCGTGCCGGGCAGCCCTACCCGTTGTGCGTTGCCTGCGAACAGGCCCTGCCCTGGCTGGATGAGCAATGCCTGCGCTGCGCGTTGCCCATGCCGATGTCCGGCCTGACCTGCGCACAATGCAGCCGCCGCGCGCCGGCTTTCGAGCAGGTGGTGGCGCTGTGGCACTTCGGCTTTCCGGTAGACACGCTGATCAGCCGCTTCAAGCACAAGCGCCAGTGGCCGCTGGGACGCCTGATGGCTGAATTGCTGGGCCATGGATTGCTACATCGCTTCGCCGAGGGGGTGGGACGGCCCGACCTGCTGTTGCCGGTGCCCCTGGCCAGGCGTCGACAGCGCGAGCGTGGGTTCAACCAGGCTGGAATGTTGGCGCGCTGGTTGTCGGCGCAGCTCGGGCTACGTTGCGACGAACGGTTGCTGACGCGCACACGCGAAACACCCGCGCAGCAGCAGCTGGATGCCAGGGCAAGGCGGCGCAATTTGCGTCAGGCGTTTGCCTTCACGGGTGAGTTGACGGGCCAGCATGTCGCCATTGTCGATGACGTGCTGACCACGGGCGCAACCGCGCACACCATCGCCCAGGTGCTCCGCAACGCCGGTGCGCGGCGCGTGGATGTCTATTGCCTGGCACGCACGCCCAAACCGGGGTATGCATGACCCAACGCTATTTGCCACGGACAGAAACCCCGGGGCCGCCTCGCGCCCCCTTTCGCGACACAAGGCCAGTCCTACACACTATCCACCTGAGCCTCATGACGATTGGATACCATGCCCCTGCCGACCCTCCTTACCCAGCACATCGCCCGCCGCCCCCAGCGTATTGCGCTGCTGCAGCACGTTGCCGAACAGGGTTCGATCACCCGCGCCGCCAAGGCTGCGGGCATCAGTTACAAGGCCGCCTGGGACGCCATCGATGAGCTCAACAACCTCGCCAGCCAACCACTGGTCGAACGTAGCGCCGGCGGGCGAGGCGGCGGTGGTGCACGGTTGTCGCCGGAGGGCGAACGCGTGCTGCGCCTATATCAGCGTCTGCAGGCCTTGCAGGCGCAAATGCTCGAAGCGGCCGAGCAATCCAGTGACCTCGACCTGCTCGGTCGCCTGATGCTGCGCACCAGTGCGCGTAACCAGCTGCAGGGCCAGGTCAGTGGCCTGCGCCGGGAGGGGCGGCATGATCGCGTCAGCCTGGCGCTGGGCGGCGGGCTGGAGATCGAGGCGCTGATCACCCGTGACAGCACTGCGCGGCTGGAACTGACCTTGGGGACCATGGTGGTGGCACTGCTCAAGGCCGGGTGGGTGCGGTTGCTGGCGGCAGGGGAAGAGGCCGAAACGGGTAACAACTGCCTGGAGGCGACGGTGGAGGATGTGCTGGCGGAGGCTGATGGGCCGAGCGAGGTGCGGCTGGCGCTGGGCAACGGGCAGACGCTGTGTGCGTTTGCCGAAGCGGCCTGGCTGGCTGAGCACCGGGTGGCGAATGGCAGTACGGTACGGGTGCTGTTTCATCCGTCTTATGTGTTGATCGGGGTTCCCGCGTAGGCCGGCTGCTTGTCGCGCGGTTCGCGGGCGCGCCCGCGAAGAGGCCGGCACAGGGATAACGCGGTACCATGGGCCTTGTGCCGCTTATCCCCGGAGCTCTCATGTCCCACCCCTTCGACACCCTCACCCCCGACCTGGTCCTCGACGCCGTGGAGAGCCTGGGCTTTCTCAGCGATGCCCGGGTGCTGGCGCTGAACAGCTACGAGAACCGCGTCTACCAGGTAGGTATCGAAGGGGCGCAGCCGCTGGTGGCCAAGTTCTACCGCCCAGGCCGCTGGAGCGATGCGGCCATCCTTGAAGAGCACAGCTTCACCGCTGAGCTGGCCGACTGCGAGGTCCCGGTGGTTGCCCCGATGCAGCACGAGGGCCGCACCTTGTTCGAACACCAGGGTTTCCGCTTCGCCCTGTTCCCCCGCCGTGGCGGCCACGCCCCGGAGCCGGGCAATCTCGATCAGCTCTACCGCCTTGGCCAGTTGCTGGGCCGCCTGCATGCCGTAGGCGCCAGCAAACCGTTCGAGCACCGCGAAGCGCTGGCCGTGGAAAACTTCGGCCACGCCTCGCTGAATACCTTGCTGGCAGGTGGTTTTGTGCCCCGTGACCTGCTGCCAGCCTTCGAGTCGGTGGCCCGCGACCTGCTCAAGCGTGTGGAAGACATCTATGCCCGTACGCCGCACGGCCTTATCCGCCTGCACGGCGACCTGCACCCCGGCAACCTGATGCATCGCGACGAGGTGTACCACGTGGTCGACCTTGACGACTGCCGCATGGGCCCGGCCGTGCAAGACCTGTGGATGATGCTGGCCGGCAGCCGTGAAGAGCGCCTGGGGCAACTGGCCGAACTGGTCGATGGCTACAACGAGTTCCACGACTTCGACCCGCGCGAACTGGCCCTGATCGAAGCACTACGTGCCCTGCGCCAGTTGCACTACAGCGCCTGGCTGGCGCGGCGCTGGGACGACCCGGCCTTCCCGCCCAGCTTCCCCTGGTTCGGCCAGCCACGCTACTGGGGCGACCAGATCCTGGCATTGCGCGAACAGCTGGCGGCGCTGGATGAACCGGCATTGAAATTGTTCTAGAAGCACGCCCGCCTCTGTCTACAATAGGCGTCGCTTCATTTAGCTACCAAGCAAGGATTCTGCATGCACGCCGCAAACCCGCGACGCGGGTACCTACTGGGCCTGAGTGCCTACATCATCTGGGGGCTGTTTCCCCTGTACTTCAAGGCGATCCAGAGCGTCCCGGCGGTGGAAATCATCGTTCACCGGGTGCTGTGGTCGGCGCTGTTCGGCTCGCTTCTGCTACTGGTGTGGAAACACCCTGGCTGGTGGCGCGAACTGCGCGACAACCCGCGCCGGCTGGGCATCCTCGCCCTCAGTGGGGCGCTGATTGCCGGCAACTGGCTGACCTATGTATGGTCGGTAAACAATGGCCGCATGCTCGAGGCCAGCCTGGGTTACTACATCAACCCGCTGGTCAATGTGCTGCTGGGCATGCTGATTCTTGGCGAACGCCTGCGCCGCCTGCAATGGCTGGCCGTGGCCATGGCTGCCGTAGGCGTGGCCCAGCAGGTATGGCAGGTGGGCAGCCTGCCATGGGTGTCGCTGGCGCTGGCATTGAGCTTCGGCTTTTACGGGTTGATCCGCAAACAGGCACCGGTAGCGGCGCTGCCCGGCCTGGTGGTGGAAACCTGGATGCTGGTACCCCTGGCCCTTGGCTGGTTGCTGCTGCACCCGGCGGCAATGAGTGCGCAGAGCGCGTTCTACACCAGCAGCGAAGCCTTGTGGCTGATGGCCGCAGGGCCGGTAACGCTGATACCGCTGGTGTGCTTCAACGCTGCCGCGCGGCACCTGCCGTATACCACGCTGGGCTTCCTGCAGTACCTGGCGCCGACCCTGGTGCTGCTGCAGGCGGTGCTGCTGTTCGACGAGCATCTGTCGTCGAGCACACTGGTGGCATTCATGTTCATCTGGGCGGGGCTGGCGGTGTATAGCGTCGATGCGTGGTTGAGTTTGCGCAAGCGTAGCTGAACAAAAAATGACCATTATCCTGCAGGCCTCGCGGTTCGGGGCCTGCAGCGACATCTCCAAAGGTTATCCACACCCTCGTCCCCGTGCTTTGTGCACAAGCGGCTGATTTCTGTACGTTTTTTGCTCAAACATCGGGAAGGCTTGCCGTTCCTGGGCTGGCGAGGTGCGCCCCCAGCTTATCCACAGGGCCGTCCCCGCGAAATCGGGATAACCCGATCATTCTTCCGGCCGCAACTTCAACTCCACCATCAAGTCGTCCGCCAGGCTCTCCAGCTTCTGTTGCAGGTCATCCAGCGACAAGGTCAACGGCAGCGCCAGCAGCGCATCGGCATGAAACAAGGGCTCACTGCTCATCGGCGCCGGCCGCACCTCGGTGGTGAAGCGCTCCAGGTTCACCCCCTGGTCCGCCAGCAGGCGGGTGATATCGCGGACGATGCCCGGGCGGTCATTGCCCACCAGTTCCATGGCAATCGGTTTCCAGGTGCATGACGGCTCGATGCCACTCTCGGCGATGAGCACGCGAATATCGTATTGCCCCAGCGCTTGCAGCGACTTCACCAGCTCGTCGTAGTTTTCTGCTGGCACCGCCACCCGCAGGATGCCGGCAAACTGCCCGGCCATGCGCGACATGCGGCTTTCCAGCCAGTTGCCACTGTGGTCGGCAATGCACTGGGCAATACGCTCGACCTGGCCGGCCTTGTCCGGAGCAATCACAGTCAGTACAAGATGATCCACAAGCCGTTCCTCGTGTCGGACCGCGCCGGGCGGCGGGAAATCAGGCGATCGACTCAGTATAGGCAAGGCGCGTCAACCTGCCGCAGGGCAATTTGCATAACGAATCGTGTACTGTTTCAAGATTTATCTGGAACAATCCACCTGTTTTTTGCGAACATACCCACTCCCAGCGTGACCATACGCGACCAACGGGTCGCATAACGGCGCTTTTAGTCTGATTTTGCCCCGCCTACTGCTTCATGTAGTATCCCGTGGCGCGGACTACAAAACGTCGTTTGGATGTCTGCCAAGGCGCCTGTGAAAATACGCACACTGTCTGCCAGCCGGTCTGGCAGGCCGCACCCAGCCGCGCTCGGGCTTCCCCGGGTGCATGCACTGGTGCCGTGTTTAGAGAAGCGCTACAGGCTTAATACAGAAGAGCGAAATAGCTGAGCAGAGTGAGGCAAGCAATGACTGGATACGTTCAAGTCGGTGGCCTTCAGGTCGCCAAGGTCCTGCACGACTTCGTGAACAACGAAGCCATCCCCGGGACCGGCATCGTCGCCGAGCAGTTCTGGGCCGGTGCAGAAAAGATCATCAATGACCTCGCTCCAAAGAACAAAGCCCTGCTCGCCAAGCGCGACGAGCTGCAAGCCAAGATCGACGCCTGGCACCAGGCACGCAAAGGCCAGGCCCACGACGCCGCAGCCTACAAAGCATTCCTCCAGGAAATCGGCTACCTGCTGCCACAAGCTGACGATTTCCAGGCCACCACGCAGAACGTGGACGAAGAAATTGCCCACATGGCCGGCCCGCAGCTGGTCGTACCGGTAATGAACGCCCGCTTCGCCCTGAACGCTGCCAATGCCCGCTGGGGCTCGCTGTATGACGCGCTGTACGGCACCGATGCCATCAGCGATGAAGGCGGTGCCGAGAAAGGCCAGGGCTACAACAAGGTACGCGGTGACAAGGTCATCGCCTTTGCCCGCGCGTTCCTCGATGAAGCCGCACCACTGGCAGCCGGCTCGCATGTCGATTCCACCGGCTACCGCATCGAAGGCGGCAAGCTGGTCGTTGCCCTCAAGGGCGGCAGCAACAGCGGCCTGCGTGACGACGCCCAGCTGATCGGCTTCCACGGCGATGCCGGCGCGCCGACAGCCGTGCTGCTCAAGCACAACGGCCTGCACTTCGAGATCCAGATCGATGCCAGCACCCCGGTCGGTAGCACCGACGCCGCCGGCGTGAAGGACATCCTGATGGAATCGGCACTCACCACCATCATGGACTGCGAAGACTCGGTCGCCGCGGTCGATGCCGACGACAAGGTGGTGGTCTACCGCAACTGGCTGGGCCTGATGAAAGGCGACCTGGCGGAAAACGTCAGCAAGGCTGGCAAGACCTTCACCCGCACCATGAATCCGGACCGCGAGTACGCCGCGCCCAACGGCGGCAGCGTGACCCTGCACGGCCGTTCGCTGCTGTTCGTGCGCAACGTCGGCCACCTGATGACCAACCCGGCGATCCTCGACGCCCAGGGCAACGAAATCCCCGAAGGCATCCAGGACGGCCTGTTCACCAACCTGATCGCCCTGCACAACCTCAACGGCAACACCAGCCGCAAGAACACCCGCACCGGCAGCGTGTACATCGTCAAGCCGAAGATGCACGGGCCGGAAGAAGTTGCCTTCGCCGCCGAGATCTTCAGCCGCGTCGAAGACCTGCTGGGCATGAAGCGCAACACCGTCAAGGTCGGCATCATGGACGAGGAGCGCCGCACCACGGTCAACCTCAAGGCCTGCATCAAGGCGGCCGCCGAGCGCGTGGTGTTCATCAACACCGGCTTCCTCGACCGCACTGGCGACGAGATCCACACCTCGATGGAAGCCGGCGCCGTGGTGCGCAAGGGTGCCATGAAGAACGAGAAGTGGATCGGCGCCTACGAGAACAACAACGTCGACGTTGGCCTGGCCACCGGCCTGCAAGGCCGGGCCCAGATCGGCAAAGGCATGTGGGCCATGCCGGACCTGATGGCGGCCATGCTCGAGCAGAAGATCGCCCACCCGCTGGCCGGTGCCAACACCGCCTGGGTGCCATCGCCAACCGCCGCCACCTTGCATGCCCTGCATTACCACAAGGTTGACGTGCAGGCGCGCCAGCGTGAACTGGCCTCGCGTACCCCGGCATCGGTGGACGATATCCTGACCATCCCGCTGGCGGCCGACACCAACTGGTCGGCCGAAGAGATCCGCAACGAGCTGGACAACAATGCCCAGGGCATCCTCGGCTACGTGGTGCGCTGGATCGACCAGGGCGTGGGTTGCTCGAAGGTGCCGGACATCAACAACGTCGGCCTGATGGAAGACCGCGCCACCCTGCGCATTTCGGCCCAGCTGCTGGCCAACTGGCTGCGTCACGGCGTGGTCAGCCAGGAGCAGGTGGTCGAGAGCCTCAAGCGCATGGCCGTAGTGGTCGACCAGCAGAACGCAGGCGACGCCTTGTACCGGCCGATGGCGCCGAACTTCGACGACAACATCGCATTCCAGGCAGCTGTGGAACTGGTGCTGGAAGGTGGCAAGCAGCCAAACGGTTACACCGAGCCGGTACTGCACCGTCGTCGCCGCGAGTTCAAGGCGCGTAACGGGTTGTAAGCAGCATCTGTACACGGGGCCGCTTTGCGGCCCCAAACTGCTTCAGCGGATCTGCAACTCTTTCCTCACCAGCTCCAGCAGCCTCTCCAGGTCCACCGGCTTCAACAGGAAATCCACCACCCCCAGGTGCATCACGTCCACCGCCTCTTCGACATCGGTGTCGCCGGACACCACGATGATCGACAACGCTGCCCGCTCCGACTCGCGAATCTGCCGGATCAGTTCCAGGCCATCCTCGGGTTGCATGCGTAAATCGGTGATCATCAGGCCTATGCGCGGTTGGTAATGCAGATACAGCCTGGCTTCCTCGGCGCCATCCGCCCCCACGCAGTCGATACCCCGGCTTTTCAGGTAATAGATCAGCGCATCGCGGTTGGCCGCGTTGTCATCCACCACCAGCACCAGTGGCTTGGCGGCCGCCGGCGCATTGGCCAGGGCCAACGCCTCGCGTTCGGCGTCGCTCAGGATGTCGTGGGGCTCAGGCATGGTCATCTCGTCAAAAAAACTCCGCTTCAGCATTAGGACCACAGAACTTGCGTAACCCGTCCCGCCTTTCGTCGGGTCTTTGACGGGCCGCTCATAGACTTACGTCCAATGGGCACCACCCCGCCGCAAGCCGACCATGGAGGCAGAGAACAACATGGTCGGCACCTATATATAGATATATATAGATCGGCATAGCGATACGGTCAGTTTCATGAGCAAAAAGGACGCCTACAGCCAGGCGGGCAGGACAGCAGTGCTGCAGAATATCCAGGGTACCCTGCAGTTCCTGCAGCGCTTTCCGCCGTTCAACCAGATGGAACACAGCCACCTGGCCTATCTGGTCGAGCAGTGCCAGCTGCGCTTCTATGCCTGCGGCGAGAGCATTGTCAAACCTGCCGACGGGCCGGTGGAACACTTCTACATCGTCAAGCAGGGCCGCGTGGTCGGCGAGCGCCAGCACCTGGTCAAACCTGGTGTCGAGACCACGTTCGAGATCACCAGCGGCGAATGCTTCCCGCTGGCTGCCCTGCTCGGCGAGCGGGCGACCCGTACCGAGCACCTGGCCGGTGAAGACACCTTCTGCCTGCAGTTGAACAAGGCAGCGTTCATCCGCGTATTCTCGATGTCCGAGGTGTTCCGCGATTTTGCCCTGCGCGGGGTCAGCAGCCTGCTCGACCAGGTGAACCAGCAGGTGCGCCAGCGCGCCGTGGAAACCCTCGGCACCCAGTATTCACTCAATACCCCCCTGGGTGAACTGGCCATGCGCCACCCGGTGGTGTGCAGCGCTGACACCCCGCTACGCGATGCCGTGCGGCTGATGCACGAGCAGCAGGTAGGCAGCATCGTGGTGGTCGATACACAGCGCTACCCCACCGGGATCTTCACCCTGCGCGACCTGCGCCAGGTGGTGGCCGCAGCCGATGCCGAGCTGGGCGCGCCGATCGAGCGACACATGACTGCCCGACCGTTCTACCTCAGCCCCCAGGCCAGCGCCTTCGACGCGGCCATGGCCATGACCGAGCGACACATTGCCCACGTATGCCTGGTGGAAAACCGCCGCCTGTGCGGGGTGGTTTCAGAGCGCGACCTGTTCTCCCTGCAACGGGTCGACCTGGTGCACCTGGCGCGTACCATCCGCCATGCCCCCCGGCTGGAGACGCTGGTCTCGCTGCGCGGCGAAATCAGCCAGCTGGTCGAGCGCATGCTGGCGCATGGCGCGTCATCCACGCAGATCACCCAGATCATCACCCTGCTCAACGACCACACCGTGTGCCGGGTGATCGAGCTGGCACTGGCCGAGCGCGGCGACCCCGGCGTGCCGTTCAGCTGGCTGTGCTTTGGCAGTGAAGGACGCCGCGAGCAAACCCTGCACACCGACCAGGACAACGGCATCCTCTTCGAGGCAACCGACAGCGCCGAAGCCAACGCCATCCGCACCCGCCTGCTGCCGCTGGCGCAATACATCAATCAATGCCTGGCCCAATGCGGCTTTACCTTGTGCAAGGGCAACGTCATGGCCGGCAACCCGGAGTTGTGCCTGTCGCGCAGCGAATGGGCGCGGCGCTTTGCCGGCTTTGTCCGTGAAGCCAGCCCGGAAAACCTGCTGGGCTCGAGCATCTACTTCGACCTGCGTGTGGTGTGGGGCGATGACCAGGGTTGCGAGCAATTGCGCCAGGGCTTGCTCGAACAAGTGGCCGACAACCGCCTGTTCCAGCGCTTGCTGGCTGACAACGCCTTGCGCCAGCGCCCGCCGGTTGGCCGCCTGCGTGAGTTCGTGCTGACCCGCCAGGGCAACGACAAGGCAGCCACCCTCGACCTCAAGGTCCAGGGCCTGACGCCCTTCGTCGATGGCGCCCGGTTGCTGGCCCTGGCCAATGGCATCGGCGCCTGCAATACCCTGGAACGCCTGCGTCAGTTGGTGGCCAAGGGCATCATCGAGGCACAGGACGGCGCGGCGTACGAGGAGGCCTACCACTTCATTCAGCAAACCCGCATGCAGCAGCACCAGCGCCAGACGCGCGACAACCTGCCCTACTCCAACCGGCTCGATCCGGACAGCCTCAACCATCTTGACCGGCGCATCCTGCGTGAATCCCTGCGCCAGGCTCAGCGCCTGCAAAGCAGCCTCGCCCTGCGGTACCAGTTATGAGCCTGTTCACCTGGTTGCGCCCCAGCGCGCCCGAACTGGACGTTGCCACGCGCCAGCGCCTGGCCCGGCTGGCCAAGCCCGCCCCCCTGGGGGTGTGCACCCTGCGCGAACAGCGTTGGGTAGTGCTGGACCTGGAGACCAGCGGCCTGAACCTCAACCGTGACCAGGTGCTGTCGATCGGCGCCGTGGCCATCGAAGACGGCGCCATCGACTTTGCCCAGCAGTTCGAACGCACCCTGCACCGGCCAACGCAGAAGACCAACGCCAGCGTGCTGATCCACGGCCTGGGCCCGAGTGCCCTGGCTGCCGGTTGCGACCCGGCCGAAGCCTTGCTCGATTTGCTCGACTTCATCGGTAACAGCCCGGTGCTGGCGTTCCATGCCCCCTTCGACCAGCGCATGCTGGCCCGCGCGTTGAAGGAAAGCCTGGGCTATCGCCTGCTGTCGCCGTTCCTCGACATCGCCGAACTGGCACCGATGCTCAACCCCGACACGGTACTGCGCGAGGCCGGTCTCGATGACTGGGTGGCGCGGTTCGGCCTGCAAGTGGAAGAACGCCACCATGCCAGTGCCGACGCCCTGGTGACCGCCGAGTTGGCGCTGATCCTGTTCAGCCAGGCCCGGCGCCAGCAGCTGGACAGCCCATTGCAACTGGAGCAGCGGCTGCGCGGGTGGCGGCGGCGCAAGGTCCAGAGTCACGGCCTGTAATCGCTTTTGCAGCTCGGGCCGTTCCATGATGGCCATCCGATAAGCGCCCATTGCGCCCTGCCCCCCGCCTCTGCAACAATCGCGAATAATTATCGTTAGTTAATGCATACGTTCCGGGGGGACGCTGCTTGTCTTCTGCACAGAGTCCACATGCCGATCTGGTCGGTGCGCTGTACCGCGACCATCGCAGCTGGCTGCTTGCCTGGCTGCAACGCAGCATGGCCTGCCGCCAACGTGCCGAAGACCTCAGCCAGGACACCTTTGTGCGCCTGCTCGGCCGCGCGCAACTGGACCCCCCCCGCGAACCCCGGGCATTCCTCGCTGCCGTGGCCAAGGGCCTGTTGTTCGACCACTTCCGCCGCGCCGCGCTGGAACAGGCCTACCTGGCCGAGCTGGCCCTGCTGCCGGAAGCCGAGCAACCTTCGCCGGAAGTGCAACACCTGGTCCTCGAAGACCTCAAGGCCATCGACCGCCTGCTGGGCAAGCTGTCGAGCAAGGCTCGCGCGGCGTTCCTGTACAACCGTCTGGACGGCATGGGCCATGCCGAAATTGCCGAGCGCCTGGGCGTTTCGGTGTCGCGGGTGCGCCAGTACATCGCCCAGGGCCTGCGCCAGTGCTACACGGCCCTGTACGGGGAGCCAAAGTGAGCAATGTCCCGGTTTCATCCCGCGTGCTGGAAGCCGCGATTGCCTGGAAACTCAGCCTCGACGGTGGCAGCGGCACGCCCGATGAGCGCAGCGAATTCATGCGCTGGCATGCTGCCAGCGAGGAGCACGCCCGCGCCTGGCACCAACTGGGCGCGATGGACCAGCGCGTCGGCGCGGCAGCCGGCCCGGCACGCCAGGCCCTGGTGCAGTCGCGGGTCGGCCTGCGCCGGCGTATCGGCAAGGTTGGCAGTGGGCTGGCCGGCATGTTCCTGCTCGGCTCGCTGCTGGCCTGGGTCGGCGCACCGTCGCTCGCGCCGAGTTACTGGCTGGCCGACCAGCGCACCGCCACCGGCGAGCTGCGTACCCTGCGCCTGGAAGACGGCACCTTGCTGAGCCTGAACAGCCATACCGCCGTGGATATCGACTACGCCGGCGAACAACGGAGCATCGTCCTGCACCAGGGCGAAATCTCGGTTCAGACCGGCCATCAGGACCCGCGCCCATTGCTGGTCAGTACCGACGATGGGCGCCTGCGTCCATTGGGCACGCGCTTCCTGGTGCGCCGTGAAGCCAAGGGTACGCGCCTGGAAGTGTTGCAAGCCTCGGTCGCTGCCCTGCCGCTGAATAGCGCTGATGAACAGGTGCTGCACGAAGGCCAGCAAGTGCTGATGAACGCCAACGGCCTTGGCCGGGTCGGCGCGGTAGCCGCCGGTGCCGACGCCTGGACCCGCGGCATGCTGGTGGTGGACAACGTGCGCCTGGCTGACCTGCTGGCGGCACTGGGCCAGTACCGCAGCGGTTATCTCGGTGTGGATGACAAGGTCGCCGACCTGCGGGTGACTGGCAGCTTCCCGCTGACCGACACCGACCTGGCCCTGGCGTCGTTGCTGCCAGTATTGCCGGTGAAGATCGAGCGGCATAGCCAGTGGTGGGTGACCGTCAAGCCCAGATAGGCGGGCGGCCCGTGTAGAAGCGGATTGACGCCTGCCAATTCAAAATAATTCTCGATATTTTTCAGATTCGCCCTGTCACTTTTCCAATCTCGCTCGGCAAGGAAGCAGTAAGCACTTACCCGTCGAGGAGCCGCTGCATGTCCCGTGCTGTTGAACGTATCCTGCGCCCCAGCCTGATCGCCCTGGCCATCGCGGTAGCCGCGCCATTGGCCAGCCCTGTCCTGTACGCCGCCGAGCCATCCGCCGCGCGCGCCTACGACCTGCCCAGCGCCCCGCTGGCCGCCACCCTCAACCAGATCGCCAGCCAGGCCGGCATTGCCCTGGCCATCGACCCGGCTCTGGTCAGCGGCCGCCGCTCGGCCCCGGTAAGCGGCCAGTACGACGGCCTGGGCGCGCTGCAGGCCGCCCTGCGCGGCACCGGGCTGCAGCTGCAACAGAGCAGTATTGGCAGCTACAGCCTGGTGCCAGTCCCGGAAGGTACCCTGGCGCTGCCGGCAACCACCGTGGAAGCGGCCAGCATCAGCGAAAGCGCGTGGGGCCCGGTCGAAGGCTACGTGGCCAAACGCAGCGCCGCCGGCACCAAGACCGACACCGCACTGGTCGAGTTGCCGCGTTCGGTCTCCGTCGCCACCCGCGAGCAAATGAAAGACCGCGGCGTACACAGCCTCGACGATGCCGTGCGCTACATGCCGGGTATCGTGTCGGCCAGCTTCGGCAGTGACACACGCTATGACTGGATGCGCGTGCGGGGCTTCGAGCCGACCCAGTTTCTCGATGGCCTGCCGCTGCCACGTGGCGTATACGCCAACCCCAAAGCCGAAACCTGGAACCTCGACCGCCTTGCCCTGCTGCGCGGGCCGGCTTCATCGATCTATGGCCAGACCCCGCCCGGTGGCCTGCTGGACATGGTCAGCCGCCGCCCGCAAGCGCAAAGCGCGCATGAAATCGAGCTGCAATACGGCAGCGACAACCATCGCCAGATCAACTTCGCCAGCACCGGCAAGGTCGATGACGAAGGCCGCTTTCTGTATGGCGTCAGCGGGGTCATTCGCGACGGTGGCACGCAGATCGACCATATCGACGACAAGCGCTACAACATCGCCCCGAGCCTGACCTGGAATATCGACGAAGACACCTCGCTGACCTTCCTCACCCAGTTCACCCGCGACGATACCGGTGCCACCAGCCAGTTCCGGCCGATCCAGGGCACCAAGATCGACATGCCGTTCGGCAAGATCTCCCACCACAAGAACCTCGGTGACCCTGATTACGAATTCTACGACCGCACCTACTACGCGCTGGGCTACGCCTTCGAGCACCGCATCAACGACGTGTGGCAGTTCCGTCAGAACCTGCGCTATACCAAGTCGGATCTGGCCTTCCAGACCATCACGCCCGGCAGCTACAACAAGGACAATCCGCCGGTGAAGGACGACGGCACGGTCAGCCGCATGTCCACCAACACCGACGAAGACATCAGCCAGTTCGCGGTGGACAACAACTTCCAGGCCGACTTTGCCACCGGGGACATCAGCCACACCTTGCTGCTCGGTCTGGACCACCAGCGCATCAACACCAACTACCTGTCGATATTCGGCTTCGTGCCGGACAGCAACGTCAACAACCCGGTCTACGGGCTGCCGATCACCCGTCCGGACCGCTCCACCGCGTTCTACGACTACAACCAGAAAACCCGCCAGACCGGCGTGTATGTGCAGGACCAGATGGCCCTCGGCAACTGGCGCCTGACCCTGGGTGGGCGCGAGGACTGGGTGCATACCGGCACCCGATTCCTCAACCAGGGTGATGCCACCAATACCCAGCGCGACAAGAAGTTCAGCGGCAACGCCGCCATCAGCTACGTGTTCGACTCGGGCTTCGTGCCCTACCTGTCGTACGCCGAGTCGTTCCAGCCGTCCAGCAATGCCAGTGCGTCGGCAACCGACTCGTTCAAACCCACCGAAGGCAAGCAGTGGGAACTGGGCGTGAAATACCAGCCCCCGGGCTCCAACACCCTGCTGTCGGCAGCCGTGTACGACCTGACCCAGAAAAACGTCTCGGTCACCGATACCGTCGGTGGCGTGACCATCACCAGCCAGACCGGCGAGGTGAAAGTGCGTGGCCTGGAACTTGAAGCGGTTTCCGACGTGAGCGAAAACCTCAAGCTGATTGCCACCTACACCCTGGCCAAGTCGGAAGTGCAGGACGGCGATTTCAAAGGTAACCGCCTGCAACTGATGCCCAACCAGCAGGCGTCGGTGTGGGGCGACTACACCTGGCATGCGGGGGTGCTCGACGGCTTCGGCATTGGCCTGGGTGCGCGCTATACCGGCAATACCTATGGCGACCAGGCCAATACCTACCTGGGCAAGGCCAACGCCTACACGGTGTTCGATGCAGCGGTGCATTACGACCTGGGGCGCCTGGACAGCAGCCTCGAGGGCGCGTCGGTGGCGCTCAACGCGACCAACCTGCTGAACAAGGACTACCTGTCGACCTGTGACGCCTACTACTGCTACTACGGCGACGAACGTAGCGTCGTGGCCAGTGCCACCTACAAGTTCTGAGTGAGCCGGGGCTGTTACGCAGCCCCAGGTCCCATTCGGCAGATATCGGTACCGTGATGAAAAGCCCAACCATCCGCCGCTGGTCCACGATCCACACCTGGAGCAGCCTGGTCTGCACCCTGTTTCTGCTGTTGCTGGCGCTGACCGGCCTGCCGCTGATCTTTCACCACGAGCTCGAACAGCTGCTCGGCGACGCGCCGAAGCTGCGCGAGCTGCCAACCGACACCCCGCACCTCGACCTGCAACAGCTGGTGGTCAAGGCCGAGCAGCACCGCCCCGGCGAGGTCGTGCAGTATTTCGGCTACGACGAAGACGAGCCCAACGGCGTGGTCGCCATCACCGCCGCCACTGCCGGTACCGAACCTAACGCTTCGCACACCTTCATGCTCGATGCTCGCACTGGCGAAGCAGTAGCCATGCCGGCGGCCAATGGCGGCTTCATGATGCTCATGCTGCGCCTGCATGTGGACATGTTCGCGGGGCTGCCGGGCAAACTGTTGCTGGCGTTCATGGGCTTGCTGTTCGTCGTCGCGATCGTTTCCGGCACCGTGCTGTATGCGCCGTTCATGCGCCGCCTGGCGTTCGCCACAGTCCGCCACGACAAGTCGCGGCGCCTGCGCTGGCTCGACCTGCACAACCTGATCGGCGTGGTCACCCTCGCCTGGGCCTTGACGGTCGGGGTGACCGGGGTAATCAGCGCCCTGTCCGACCTGGTCATCGCCGCCTGGCGCAACGACAGCCTGGCCGCCATGGTCGCGCCGTACCACGACGCACCCGCGCTCAGCGAGCGCGCCCCGGCCTCGCGCCTGCTGGAAATCGCCGCGCAGGCGGCGCCTGGCATGCGAGCGGACTTCATCGCGTTCCCAGGTACGCGCTTCTCCAGCGAACATCACTATGCCGTGTTCATGAACGGTGCCACGCACCTCAGTTCGCACCTGTTCACCCCGGTACTGATCGATGCGCGCACCCTTGAGCTGACTGCAGTTGGCGACCGCCCCTGGTACATGGACGCCATGGGCCTGTCGCAACCGCTGCATTTCGGTGATTACGGCGGCAGGCCGATGCAGGTCCTCTGGGCAGTGCTCGATGTACTGACCATCGTTGTGCTGTGCAGCGGGCTGTACCTGTGGTGGGGCAAACAACGCAAAGCCAGGGAGGCAGGTGCATGAGCCACAGGTCACAAGCCACCGCGCGTATCTTCGCCTGGCCTGCGCTGATCGCCGCGCTGGCCGCACTGGGGCTGTTCGCGGCCTTGCTCGGTGACCGCTGGTGGGATGGGCTTTCCTGGCTAGGCCTGGGCCTGCCCGTGTGGTTCTCGCTACGGGGCTTGTGGCGCCGCTGAGATAGCGGGCTAACACAGCTGCCCTGGCGCCTTGGCGCAGCATGGTCCGCCCCGCTACAGGAGACGGCCCATGACGATACCCCCCCAATTCCAGACCGTGGATAACCAGCTGGATGCACTGCTCCCTCCCATCCCGGGGGTCGAGCACAGCCTGGACCTGACGCTAGCCGGCCTGTTCCCAGGCCTTTCCATCAATGCCCGCACGCTGCACTTCGGAGCCCAGCCTCTGTTGCGACTAGTGGGTTTTCATCTGTTCGACGGCGGTACCTTTCGCCTGCCTGCAGGCAGTTCGATCAGGCATGCCGACTACCCGGCACTTAGCCAGCCCCTTGATTTCAACGGGCATATCGACAGCTTTTGCAAAACCATTCGTCAGACGTTGCATGCCCGCCTGGCAGCCTACTGGCTGGAGCAGGACAGCAAAGGCCTGAGCCGTACCGTACGCCTTGCCGTGTTGTACCGCGACCACCTGGAGGCGGAGATCCGCCTGCGCACCACCGACCAGACTCTGTCAGCGGCGCATGCACAGATACTCAGGACCTACCTGCAACTGCCGCGGCCCTGGCAACGTCGGCACTTGCCTGGCACTGCACGTCCCCAGGCCTATCGGTTGCTGCTCGACAGCACGGCGCCCAACTGGCGCAGCCATGTGCCGGGTTTCCTGGTGCTGACTGAACACGGGGCCGAGGGGCGCATGCTCGATCACCATGAGTCGGTTGGTCGGGTATTGCTGTGCAGTGCGGCACACGGCATCGAAGCCTTCGACAACCTGGCCGACCTGCATACGGAAGTGTGCGAACGCCTGGAGGACCCACAGCAGAGCGATCACTTGCTGAAATTGATGGTTGAACCCGACAACCAGCAAAGAGCCCGCCGTTCACAGCGCCTGCGCTATGACTGGTATACGGAAGACCTGGCCGACTACCTGGCCGTAACCCTGCGCGAGGCCCAGGCCAGGCAGCTGAGCTACAGCTGGCAACAGGCCTGGAAGCTCGGCAAACAACGCGATATCGAGCAACTGGACCTGGCCTTGAGCGCGGCGCTCGACATACGTCGCTCCGTCGGTAGCCGCGGCCAGCTGGCCAACCGCTACGGCCTGCTGCTCGAGAAGCATCTACCCAGCTGGTTACGTACCACTTCGCAGCAGGGCATCGCCCACATCATGCAGACCCTGCAGGAACTGATCGTGGCCATCGAAGCAGCCAGCGCTCCCGGCATCCTGACCTTGGAACAATTCAGCCATCAGCATTCCCTGCTGAGCTGGGTAAACCTGCGCCTGCGCGAATACCTGCAACGCGAACCGGGCTTGGACTGCGACCCGCGTGATATCACCATCAGTGTCACCCTGGCCCGACAGGTCGGGCCGATCGTCAACCCGCTGCCGCTGGGAAGCACGACAGGCTACATCCCGGTGGCCAGCCGGCGGCAGGCAGGCGACACCATCGAGCTGGTCAAGCACACCTATCGGCTCGACCAGCTGGCGTTGCTGAACATCGCCTGGTTCGATGTGGACTACTGGCTGACCGCACACGTCTACCTGCATGGCGAACCACTGCCGGCGCTGACACCGCTACGGGTCAAACAGATCGTGCGGCGCCTGAACGCCGGCAGTGGCTACCAGGCTTATCTGCGCACCCAGCTGCTTGACTCACCCGAAGGGCGATGGCGCCAGGCAGCACATGCGCAGATCACCCGGGCACGGATGAATGCCGAAGCAGTGAAAGCACACTATGTCGGCCATTTCCTGGCCGACACCTACGAGCAGGGCTACGGTTGGGCCAGCACGGTCATCAGTGCCCCCGACAGCTCCGTTCGCCCGCATTTCAATGAACAGCAGGTGATAGCCCAACAACTGCTGGTGCAGGGCGACACATTGATGGGTGTACTGCTGCTGGTTTCTCCAGAGAACTCGAAGCGCATCGTCGTTTACTGCCCCGACGTGCCGGACCGGCGCTACTGGCGTGAATACAGCAATACCAAAGCGCTGATCCGGGCCATACGCAGTGACCCGGCGCTGCAAGACTACCTGGTTCAGCGTCTGCCACAGGCCAGCGGGAAAAAACTCAAGGAACGACTGCAGAAAGGGCGGCTGGGCGCATTGATTGCTCGCCAGCCCATCAGCGGCAACCTGTATCAGGCGCTCTACCGCGCAGAGGTGAACAGCCTGATGGCCAACACCGATTACGTCACCCGCAGCAATGAAGAACTGCTGGGCGAATTCTCGGTCAACGTGGTCAGGCTGGTGCTGGATATAGTCACGTTCGTATTGCCGCAACGGGCGTTGAACAGCTTGGCATTCGGCCGTATGGCGATCTCCATATGGGACGGCTTCGAAGCACTGGAGCAGGACGACCAGAGAAACGCCTTGCATCATGCCGTGGCCGCCCTTGGCCATGCCACCGCCGGGCTGAACGAAATGGCGGGTTCCAGCCTGATGCGCCGCGCCTTGCGAGGGCTGCCCAAACCCCCACCGGTGCCGCTGCCAGGTCATTACCAAACGGCGCCCGTCGCTGCGCGGCTGCGCTACCGGATCGATTCGGCGCACGGCGAGGCCGTCTATGAACAACCGTCGGCCTCCCCGGGGCTGAGCCAATACTTCGTACGGGATAACCTGGGCCGTTACTTCAATGTCAGTTTTGATGGCACACGCTGGCGAGCCACCGACCCCGACCAGCCTTACGCCTACCTGAAGCTGCCGATCAGGCGTAACCAGAATGGCGACTGGGTCATTGACTCACCGGTGCTTTGGCACGACGGGTTACCGGACATCACGCAACTGCTCGAGCAGTGCCGCCTGAAAACAGTGCTGCAAGGCACTGCTGTTGACACAGACAACAACCTGTTCAGCGACAACGGCACCTACTACCTGCAACTGTACAACCAGCAGCTGCCGGTGCGGCGCCATCTGCTGGCCGGGCATTATCACCTGATTCTTCCCGATACCTTGTCAGGCGCAGTACCTGCCTGGGCGGTGCTGCGTCATCAGGATGGAGAGTGGCGCATCCGGGTGCGCCAGACCGGCCGTGGCAGCGACTGGCTGGCTTTACCACAGGATTACTCGGCGAGCTTGGGCAGCAGCCGGTCCAGACGCTGATGCAAGGCACTGCCGCTCGGCCAGTTACGCAACAGCCGCGCCCGGTCACGGGCGTAGGCTGGGGCAAAACTCAGCTGAGTAGCGTGCTGGCACATGGCGTCGAGGTCGATCAGCGACCAGCGGCCGTTGTGCCAGAACAGGTTGTGGCCCTTGAAGTCGCCATGGCTGATACGTTCTCGTATCAGCTGCTGCATGACCTGGACCAGGGCGTCGACCTGTTCCTCAGGCGCATCGCCGTTTTCCACGTACGGCGCAAAACACGCTGCCAGATCCGGGCCATCGATGTACTCGGTGACCAGGTAGGCGCGGCTGCGCAGGCCAAGCACGCGCTGCTCCAGCACCGCCAATGGGCGCGGCGTGGCGATGTCGAGGAACGCCAGGCGGTGCCCTTCGATCCACGAATGCCAGGCCCGGCTGGGGCGCCAGAAGCGCTTGAACCAGTGCGCAGTGTTCTTGATGTTGTAGCGCTTGAGCACCAGCTGGCGCCCCTTCACCTCGATGCGTGCCACGCTGGCGGCACCGCCGGTCTTGTACAGGTGGCCCTGGTCGATCAACTGGTCAGCTTGCTCCAGCACCGGCAGCATGGCCTCGACCTCATCACGCCGGATCGCGCGCAGGCCTGACAGGCTGCGCTGCACGCTGAACAGGCTGCATTCGCGACCGGCCTTTTCCAGGTAGTCCTTCTGCCGCCAGCTGCGCACCTTGTCCACTTGCTTCTGCAGCGCCTCGAGCGGCAACGCGTGCTCGGCATTGGCCAGCAGGTAATGCACCAGCAGCTCTTCGATGAACGGTTCCAGGCGCTTGGGCAACTGGGCGAAGAAGACCCCGAGGTTTTCCAGCACACGCGGGCGCGACAACTGCTGGCCGGGCGTTTCGGCCTTGATACCGGCGCCGTCGATCAGGTACAGCTTGCCGCCGTGGCGCAACAGGTTGTCCAGGTGCAGGTCCTCCTGCCACAGGCCCTGGGCATGCATGTGTGCCACCGCGGTGAGCGCCTCGCCCAGCACCAGGTGCTGCTCGTCGGCCAGCACCGGCAAGTCTTGCACTGCCGCCCAGGCATCGGCCAGGCTCTCGGCACCGTCGAGAAACTCGAACAGCAACCAGCCGCCCTCGCCTTCCTTGAGGCCATCGGCGAGCAGCTTCGGCGTGGTCAGGCCCTGCTCGGCGAGCAGCTTCACGCCCTGTAGTTCGCGCTGGAAGTGCCGGGCGGCGTTGCCACCGACCAGCAGCTTGGCAAGCACCGGAGTACCGCGCCATACCCCGGCGCCCACATAGCGCTGGCCCGGCAGCACGCGCAACAGGCTGAGCAGTTGCAAGTCAGCGCTGCCGGCAGCGTCGGCCAGGGTAATGCTCAGGGGCAGCGACGGGTTGCGCCCGGCTTCTTTCAATTCGGACAAACGCATCAGCGGGCCTCTTTTTCACGACGGCGTTGCGTCAGGCGTTGCAGCCAGGTATCGACCAGCGAGCCATCGGCTGGCTGCGCCAGGTAGGTGGCCAGGAGGTTACGTACCTCGCCCTCGCTCCAGGCCTGGGCGCGGCGCAACAGTGGCTCCAGGTCCTTGAGGCGGTCACGCATGCCGAACAGCAGGGGGCGGGTCTTTTCCAGGTCGATCAGTTGCGCGTCCCAGCCATCGCGGCGCTGGCGCAGGAAGATGTGCTTGGGGTAGAAGCAGCCATGCACCTGCCCGGCGCTGTGCAGGGTGCGCGCCAGCTGGCCGCAGGCCTGCAGGATACCATTGCGTTCGGCATCGCCCAGTTGTGCCCAGCGCGCCAGCAGGCTGTCGAGGTCGGCCCATTCGTCCAGGGCGCGCGTCATCAGGATCGCCCGGTGCTGGCCGCCTTGCTTGCGCTCGCCATAGAACACCGCCTGCAGGGCAGGAATGTGCAGCTTCTGGTAGCGGCTGATATTGCGGAATTCACGGGCGAAGGTTGGCTCGCCGAATGGCCGGTGCAAGGTCCGGGTCAGGTAGTCGCACTGGCGCTTGAGGTAATAACCCTTGCCTTCGAGTTCCAGGCGAAACACGCTGCTCCAGCCGCCACGACCGGTGTTCGGCTCATCCACGGCATCCAGTTGTAGCGCCCACAATGCCTCGAAGTCGTCCAGGCCGTGGCGTTTGAGCAGCGCGTGATCCGCGCTGGCCAGGTAATCGGTCATTCCCTTCCCTCGAAAAAGCCCACCACCTGGCGAATGCGCTTCTTGTCGCGCACATTCAGCCGGTCGCGGCCACGGTATTGCAGGTAGAAGCGCAGGCGTTGGGTCGCCGACAGGTGGTACTTGGCCACTTTGTCCAGGCACGCCAGGTCCTTGATCATCCGGTGCCGCCACATGAAGCCGCGCCAGAAGTCGCCGGTGGGGCAGTCGATGAAGAATAGCGTGCCCTGGTCATCGACCAGCAGGTTGCGCCATTTCAGGTCGTTATGGGCGAAGTGGTGCTTGTGCATGACCCGGGTATGCCGCGCCAGCTGGCGGCTGACATGCCCGACCCAGGCGCGGTCGGCCAGCCGCGCATCGTTGCGCTCGGCCAGCGCCGACAGGTCTTCGGTACGTGGCAGTTCACGGGTAATCATCGCCCCCCGCGCGAATGCCAGGCCCTTGCGCTCCAGGCCCCAGGCCACCACTTCAGCAGTAGGGATGCCCCACTTGGCGAACTGCTTCAGGTTCTGCCATTCCGCCTTGATCCGCGGTCGGCCCAGGTAGCGGCGCATGTGCTTGCCGGCCCCGGTGTAGCGCTTGACGTAGTAGTTGACCCCGTCTCGCGTGATGCGCACCACTTCGCTGAGCGGGTCGCGGGTCAGGCGTTCGCCTTGCAGGGCGAATACCGCCTCGAGGCTGCCGAAGTCCGCCGCCAGGTGTTCATAGCCCGGCGCCAGTGTCCAACCCGACATCAGAGTGCATCCCCATAGCGTTGCTTGCGGTCGTAGAGTTTCTGCGCCTTGCGCTCCAGCCAGGCGAGCAATGCGGCCTCGTCCTTAAGGACCTGCCGCAGCGGGCGTTGGAAGTACCCACGCAGGAAGCGCAGCTTGTCGCGCTGGGTGAGGCCGATGTCCAGCGCCGAGAAGTACAGCGCGGCCAGGTCCTTGTCGCGCCAGCGGCGGCTGATTTTCGCCCGGGTCTGCGCGCGGTGCAGGTCGATAACCGACAATTTGAAGTCATCCGCCGTCACCGGGCGGTCGGTATGCAGCAGGAAGTGGCAGATGTAGCAGTCGCGGTGGTTGACCCCGGCGCGGTGCATGCCGCCGGTCATCCTGGCCACCTCGGCGATGAGTGCGCGTTTCAGGCGTGGCTCGGGTGGTTGCCGGACCCAGTCGATGCTGAAGTCCTCCAGGCTGATGGTCGGCGCCAGTTCTTCAGTGATGATGAACGAATGTTGCGCAGCCGGGTTGCTACCACGTTCGCCATAGGCAACTGCCGTCATGGTCGGCACGCCAACCTCGTGCAAGCGCTGGATGGCCTGCCATTCCTGGCCAGCACCGAGCACCGGCAGCTTGGCAGTAAACAGGTTCTTGAAGATCTCGCCCCAGCCGATGCCGCGGTGAATCTTGACGAAGAACCCCTCCCCGGCGACCTCGGTGCGCAGAGTACGGCGCCCTTCCAGCTCGCGGTAGACCTCGCCTTGCAGCGCCTCCACGGCATCGAAGGCATCCCGCCCGGCCCACAGGCGCTTGAATGGTTCGGCCAGTATCAGCTTCATGCGGTCTCCTGCCCCAGGATCACATCGGCGGCGTGCTGCGGCATGCTGTACAGATCGGCGGTATCTGCAAACGCCAGGCCGTTGCGCGACCAGCTGGCGCGCGCCTGCTGGTCTTCGAGCATGCGCTGCAGGCAGGTATTGAGCTGCTCTTGCTCGAACGGCTCGTCCAGCACCAGGCCACAGTCTGCCTCGGCAATGTAGTGGGCATAGCCACACACCTTGGACACCAGCACCGGTAGGCCGGCCACCAGCGCTTCGAGCAGCACCGTGCCGGTGTTCTCGTTGTACGCCGGGTGGATCAGCAGGTCGGCGCCCAGCAGGAAGCGTGGAATGTCGCTGCGGCCCTTGAGGAACTGCACCTGCTCGCCCAGGCCCAGGGTGGCGCTTTGCAGCTGGAACACCTTGGGGTCGTCCTGGCCGATCACCATCAGCCTGGTCCGCTTGCGCAGGGCCGATGGCAGTGCGGCCAGGGCCTTGAGGCTGCGGTCGACACCCTTGGTCTTGAAGCCGGAGCCGATCTGCACCAGCAACAGGTCGTCATCGCCCAGGTCGAACTCCTTGCGGAATTCGGCGCGGATCTCGGCAGCGTTGGCCGGCGCGCGGCGGTCTTGGGAAATGCCTGGCGGCAGCAGGTGGAAGCGCTCTACCGGGGTGCCGTAGTGCTTGATGAACAGCGGCTGCTGCACTTCGGAAATCATCAGCACTTCGGTATGCGCGTCCTTGGCGAACACCGCACGTTCGTACTCGGCAAAGTGCCGGTAACGGCCCCAGCGGCGGTACAGGCCGCCACGCAGGGTCTGCGCCTTGTCCTCGAAGCAGCCGTCGGCGGCGTAGTACACGTCCAGCCCCGGCATCTTGTTGAAGCCGATCAGGCGGTCGACCGGGCGCTTGGCCAAGTCGGCAGCCATCCAGGCGCTGAGCTTCTCGTTGCGGCGGTGGTTGAAGATCGCCTTCACCGGCGCCACCAGCACTTCGAAGCCCGGCGGAATGTCACCCTCCCAGATCAGCGTGTACACACGGATCTGGTGGCCCCGCTTCTGGCACTCCAGGGCAATGCGCATGAAATCGCGCTGCAGCCCGCCGAAGGGGAAATATTTGTACAGCACGAAAGCCAGTTGCATCAACGGACATCCTCAGCCAGCAGCAGCGCGCTCAAGCGGCTCGCCACATGCTCGGGATTCAGGCGAGTGAAGCACAGCGGCCACTCGCGTTTCAGATCGTACCGGCGCAGGTCGTCGGCGCTCGGTTTGTAGGTGCACTTCTTCTGCAGGCAGGGAGCGCATGGCCAGTCACTGGCCTGGTGAATCTGGGTCCGTCCGTAGGCGCCGGTCAGCCCCGGGTTGGTGGGGCCGAACAGCGAAATGGTGGGTACATCGAGGGCCGCCGCCAGGTGGCCCAGGCCGGTATCGACGGCCACGCAGGCCTTGGCCGCCGCCAGTACGCGGGCAACACCGGCCAGGTTCAATTTGGGGAGCACCTGGCAATTGTTCAAGCCCTGGGCGATGCGCTCGGCCCGCGCCTTCTCGGCCGGGTTGCCCCACGGCAGGCGCACTTCCAGCTTGCGCCGGCCCATGCGCTCGGCCAGTTCGCGCCAGTAGGCTTCGGGCCAGTGCTTGGTCGCCCAGGTGGTGCCATGCAGGAACACCACGTACGGGGCGGCGGGCGGCAGCTGCAGGCGGTCAAGGTCAAGGCCGTAGTTGCCGATGCCTTCCGGCAGGTCGTAGGCCAGAGCCATGGCGAACAGCTGGCGTAGCCGTTCCACCGCATGCTGGCCGACAGCAACCGACAGGCGTCGATCATAGAAGCGGCTGGCCCAGCCTTCGCGGGCCGAGTAACGGTCCAGGCCAGCCACCGGCGCTTTCACGTAGCGGGTCAGCCAGGCCGACTTGACCAGGCCCTGGGCGTCGATCACCAAGTCGTACTGGCGCTCGCGCATGCGTTGCTTGAACGCTTTCCACTCGCCACTCTTGAGGGTCTGCCACAGGTTCTTGCGCCAGCGACGGATGGCCACCGGGATGACCTTGTCGACTGCCGGGTGCCAGCTGGGAATTTCGGCGAAGCCTTCTTCCACCACCCAGTCGAAGCGGATACCGGGAATGGCGTGGGCGGCATCGGTAAGCGCCGGCAGGGTGTGGATCACATCACCCAGCGACGAGGTCTTGATGATCAGTACCCGCACTTAGTCGACCTCGGCCACGGTATCGATCAGCTCCGGCCCGCTCAGGCGGTGCAGGGCGCTGATGACGTTGCCCGGCTCCAGCAGGCGCAGGCAGTTGTAATGGCCGAAGCGGCAGGTACGGTCGAAGCACGGGCTGCACTCGATACCGGTGCGCACCACCTCCACGTGTTCGGCCAGTGGCGGGGTGAAGCCCGGCGATGTCGAGCCGTACACTGCCACCAGCGGGCGGTTCAGCGCTGCGGCCACATGCATCAGGCCAGAGTCGTTGGACACCACGGCGTCGGCGCAGGACATCAGGTCGATGGCCTCGGCCAGCGAAGTTGCCCCAGCCAGGTTGGACGACTCTTCACGCAGGCCCGGGATCAGCCGGTCGCGGATCTGCTCACCGACCGGGTGATCGTTCTTCGAGCCGAACAGCCATACCTGCCAGCCTTGGCGAATCATTGCATCGGCCACGCTGGCATAGTGCTCGACCGGCCAGCGCTTGGCCTCGCCGAACTCGGCACCGGGGCACAGCGCCAGCACCGGGCGGTCCAGCTCCAGGCCGAACTTGGCCAGGGCGGCGTCGCGGCTCTGCGCTTCGATCTGCAGGCTGGGGCGCGGATACGGCTGCGGCAACTCGGCGCCAGGCGCGTAGGCCAGGGCCATGAAGCGCTCGATCATCAGCGGGTAGCGGGCCTTGTCCAGCTTGCGTACGTCGTTCAGCAGGCCGAAGCGCATTTCGCCGCGCCAGCCGGTGCGTTTCGGGATACCGGCAAAGAACGGCACCAGCGCCGATTTCAACGAGTTGGGCAGCAGGATGGCCTGGTCATACTGGCCGGCCAGCGACTTGCCGATGCGTCGCCGCGTCGCCAGTTCCAGTGCACCGTGGCCGAGCGGGAAGCTCAGGGCCTGACGGACCTCGGGCATGCGTTCGAGGATCGGCCGGCTCCACTCGGGGGCGAGCACATCGATCACGCAGTCGGGGTGCTGCTGTTTCAGGCACTGGAACAGGGTCTGCGCCATCACCATGTCGCCGACCCAGCTGGGGCCAATGATCAGTATTCTCATGCTTGGTCCAGAAACACTCGGGGAGGCGACAGGCTGCAGTACAGCCTGGCCTCCCCTCTTTATATTCAGGCTATGTGGCGGACAGTGTACCACTCACATGGCCCATTCGCGGGCACGCCCGCTCCCACAGGTATTGCACCGCCATCCGGCCCTGCGCTTTCCCTGTGGGAGCGGGCATGCCCGCGAATGAAGCCAACTCGCTATCAAGTCAGGCCCAACTCACCCCAGATCCGCCGCACTTCGCGGCGTTCATCGGCAAACTGCGCGGCGTCGATCACCCCGGCCTGCTTCTGCAGGGCCTGGCGGTGCGAGGCAGAGCGGAACGCCTTGTACACTTCACGCAACAGCACCGCGTCACTGGCCGGCATCAAACCTGCCTGCTCCAGCTCTTCCAGAATGCGGATGTTATCGGTCCATCGAAGCAAGGCCGGATGGTCATGCGACCAGGCCAAGGCGGCGTATTGCACCATAAATTCGATATCGACGATACCGCCGGCATCCTGCTTGATATCGAACGGCACACCAGGCTCGAACGCATTGGCCGCGGTGCCGGCAGCAGTGGCCTTGGTACCCAGGTTGTCGCGCATCTTGGCGCGCATTTCGCTCACTTCGCTGCGCAGTTTCTGCAGGTCGCGCGGCTGGCCCAGCACCTTGGCGCGCACGCCTTCGAACGCTGCGCCCACCTGCTTGCAGCCCACCAGCACACGGGCCCGCACCAGGGCCTGGTGCTCCCAGGTCCAGGCTTCGTTCTGCTGATAGCGCTCGAACGCGCCCAGTGAGCTGACCAGCAGCCCGGCGGCCCCGGACGGGCGCAGGCGCATGTCGACGTCATACAGCTGGCCGGAGTTGGTCTGGGTGGCCAGCAGGTGAATGATGCGCTGGCCCAGGCGGGTGAAGAACTGCGCCCCATCGATCGGCTTGGCGCCGTCGGTTTCCGCCTGCGGGTCGCCGTCGTGGATGAACACCAGGTCCAGGTCCGAGCCATGGCCGAGTTCCAGGCCACCGACCTTGCCGTAGCCAATGATGATGAAACCCGGGTCGCACAAGCTGCCGTCGCTGCGCCTGGGCTGGCCATGGCGGGCCACGGTCTGGCGCCAGGCCAGGGCCAGCACCTGGTCGAGGATGGCTTCGGCCAGCCAGGTCAGGTAGTCGCTGACTTTCATCAATGGCAGGTTGCCGCTGATTTCCGAGGCGGCAACGCGCAGGCTGTGGGCCAGCTTGAAATGGCGCAGCGCCTCCATTTGCTGCTCCAGGTCGTCCTCGGGGATACGCGTCAGGCGCTCGCGCAGCTCGCTGGCAAGTTCCGGCGCCAGCGGCGGGCTGTACAGGCGGCCTTCGTTGAGCAGCTCGTCGAGCAGCAGTGGGTAACGGGCAATCTGCTCGGCGATCCACGGGCTGGCGGCGCAGAGGGTCAACAGGCGGCCCAGGGCGCCAGGGTTTTCGGTCAGCAGCACCAGGTAGGCAGAACGCCGCGCCACGGCTTCAACCAGTGGCAGCACGCGCTCCAGCACCAGGTCGGGGTCGGCATGTTCGACCGTCTGGGCCAGCAACCGGGGAATAAAGGCATCCAGGCGCTCACGGCCAAGGCGCTGCATCGAACGCAGTTGCGGGCTCGAGCGCAGCGCAGCCAGGCGCCGCAGGGCGTCGGCGGGCTGCTTGAAACCGGCCTCTTCCAATTGGCGGCCCGCAGCCTCTTCATCCTGCGCCTGCTCCCATAGCGGCGACCACTCACCGCCTACCACCAGTTCGCCTTCGCCGTCTTCGTCATCCGGGTCGGCAATCACCTGGCGGAAGTGCCAGTCGATACGGCCGCGCCAGTACACCAACTGGTCCTGGAAGCTCTGCCAGTCGGCAAAACCGAGCATGTAGGCTACCCGTGCCTGGTCAAGCTCGCTGTCCGGCAGCATCTGCGTCTGGCGGTCGGCGATGGCCTGGATGGCATGCTCGGTATAACGCAGGAACTCATAGCCCTCGCGCAGCTCGGTGACCACCGCCGGTGGCAAGTAGCCCTGGCCTTCGAGGGTGGCCAGCACTTTCAGCAATGGCCGTTGCTGCAGGCTGAGATCGCGGCCACCGTGGATCAGCTGGAACGCCTGGGCGATGAACTCCACCTCGCGTATGCCACCGGCGCCCAGCTTGATGTTGTCGGCCATGCCCTTGCGCCGCACTTCCTGCTGGATCAGCTGCTTCATGGTGCGCAGCGCTTCGATCGCGGAAAAGTCCAGGTAGCGGCGATACACGAAAGGCCGCAGCATCTCCTGCAACTGCGCGCCGGCGGCCTGGTCACCCGCCACCACCCGCGCCTTGATCATCGCGTAGCGTTCCCAGTCGCGGCCCTGGTCCTGGTAATACTGCTCCAGCGCATTGAAGCTGAGCACCAGTGCGCCGGCCGAGCCGTACGGGCGCAGGCGCATGTCGACGCGGAACACGAAGCCGTCCACGGTGACCGGGTCCAGGGCCTTGATCAGGCGCTGGCCCAGGCGGGTGAAGAACTCCTGGTTATCCAGCGAGCGTTTCACCCCTTCGGTTTCGCCGCCTTCGGGGAAGGCGAAGATCAGGTCGATGTCCGACGACAGGTTCAGCTCGACCGCACCCAGCTTGCCCATGCCCAGCACCACCATCTGCTGCGGTTGGCCGCTGCGGTTGCCGATCGGTGTGCCGAACTGCTGGCAATGACGCGGGTACAGCCATTGGTAGGCCTCATCGATGGCGGCATCGGCCAGGTCGGACAGGTCGCGGCAGGTTTCACCCAGCGCCGCCTGGCGGGTGATGTCGCGCCAGATGATGCGCAACTGCTGGCGGTTGCGCTCGCGACGCAGGTTGCGCGCCAGCTCGTCCTCGCTCTGCGCCGCCTGGGCGGCTGCGGCGATGTGCCCACGCAGTTCGCCCATGGCGTACGGCCGGTCCAGCTCGCCACTGGCCAGCAGGCCGAACACCATGGCCGGCTCGCGCCGGGCCAGGCCCAGCACGAAGTCGCTGGCTGCGGCTACCTGGTCGAACTGTTGCCAGTGCAGCGGGCTCCAGGCCTGCAAGTCGAGTTCCGGGTGGTAGGCCACGGCATCGCGAAGGAATTGCTGGTTGCGAGCGACCAGCGGTTGCAGGGTGGCGGGCAGATCGGACGGCAAAGGCAGGCGCATGGTCTATCCTTGATCGGCGTGAAATAGAGGGGAAAAAGCGGCCAAGGGGAAACCGGACCACGGTTGGACTGTCGTACAAAAGTTGGAAATAGCTGAAACAGCCTTAAAATTGGCAACAACCATCAAGAATTACCCGTTCGCGACACAATGCCAACCAACATGAACGTTTTTCCTCACAAGCCAGCATGCGACGAAACGTCGCATAGATGTAGTTTTACTACTACCCCTGTCGTGTAAAAGCATGAAATGCGAAAGCAAATGTAGTAAAACTACACGGCGCCGGAGGACACCCCGGTAATCCAAGAATTCACGACGTCTGCCCATAAGGCCAGTCGCAAACTCAGGCAATCGATTCTGGTTGCCTTTCCGCCCTGGAGCAAGCCATGCAAGACCTCGATCCAATCGAAACCCAGGAATGGCTGGATGCCCTGGAGTCGGTCCTCGACAAAGAAGGCGAAGACCGCGCTCATTACCTGATGACCCGTATGGGCGAGCTGGCCACCCGTAGTGGTTCCCAGCTGCCATACGCGATCACCACGCCATACCGCAACACCATCCCTGTCACCCACGAAGCACGCATGCCTGGCGACCTGTTCATGGAACGCCGCATTCGCTCGATGGTGCGTTGGAACGCCCTGGCCATGGTCATGCGTACCAACCTGAAAGACTCGGACCTGGGCGGACACATCTCCAGCTTCGCCTCCAGCGCCACCCTGTACGACATCGGCTTCAACTACTTCTTCCAGGCCCCGACCGAAGAACACGGCGGCGACCTGATCTTCTTCCAGGGCCACGCTTCGCCAGGCGTCTACGCCCGCGCCTTCATGGAAGGCCGCATCAGCGAAGAGCAGATGAACAACTTCCGTCAGGAAGTGGACGGCAACGGCCTGTCTTCGTACCCGCACCCCTGGCTGATGCCTGACTTCTGGCAGTTCCCGACCGTATCGATGGGTCTGGGTCCGATCCAGGCCATCTACCAGGCACGTTTCATGAAGTACCTGGAAGCGCGCGGCTTCATCCCGGCCGGCAAGCAGAAGGTCTGGTGCTTCATGGGCGACGGCGAGTGCGACGAGCCGGAATCCCTGGGCGCGATCGCCCTGGCCGGCCGCGAGAAGCTGGACAACCTGATCTTCGTCATCAACTGCAACCTGCAGCGCCTCGACGGCCCGGTTCGCGGCAACGGCAAGATCATCCAGGAACTCGAAGGCGTGTTCCGTGGCGGTGGCTGGAACGTCAACAAGGTCGTCTGGGGCCGCTTCTGGGACCCACTGTTCGCCAAGGACACCAACGGTGCCCTGCAGCGCCGCATGGACGAAGTCATCGACGGCGAGTACCAGAACTACAAGGCCAAGGACGGTGCGTACGTCCGTGAGCACTTCTTCAACACCCCAGAGCTCAAGGCCATGGTCGAAGACCTGTCCGACGACGAGATCTGGAAGCTCAACCGTGGCGGCCACGACCCGTACAAGGTCTACGCGGCGTACCACCAGGCGGTCAACCACAAGGACCAGCCTACCGTCATCCTGGCCAAGACCATCAAGGGTTACGGTACCGGTGCCGGCGAAGCCAAGAACACCGCGCACAACACCAAGAAGGTCGACGTCGACAGCCTGCGCCACTTCCGTGACCGCTTCGACATCCCGGTCAAGGATGCCGACCTGGAGAACCTGCCGTTCTTCAAGCCGGAAGAAGGTTCTGCCGAAGCCAAGTACCTGGCCGAGCGCCGTGCCGCCCTGGGTGGTTTCGTGCCACAGCGCCGCGCCAAGAGCTTCAGCGTGCCGACCCCGCCACTGGAAACGCTGAAAGCGATCCTGGACGGCTCGGGCGACCGCGAAATCTCCACCACCATGGCCTTCGTGCGTATTCTGGCGCAGCTGGTCAAGGACAAGGAAATCGGCCAGCGCATCGTCCCGATCATCCCGGACGAAGCCCGTACCTTCGGTATGGAAGGCATGTTCCGCCAGCTGGGCATCTACTCGTCGGTCGGCCAGCTCTACGAGCCGGTCGATAAAGACCAGGTGATGTTCTACCGCGAAGACAAGAAGGGCCAGATCCTCGAGGAAGGCATCAACGAAGCCGGCGCCATGTCGTCGTTCATCGCTGCCGGTACCTCGTACAGCTGCCACAACCAGCCGATGCTGCCGTTCTACATCTTCTACTCGATGTTCGGCTTCCAGCGCATTGGCGACCTGGCCTGGGCCGCTGGCGACAGCCGTACCCGTGGCTTCCTGATCGGCGGTACTGCCGGCCGCACCACCCTCAACGGTGAAGGCCTGCAGCACGAAGACGGTCACAGCCACATGATGGCGGGCACCATCCCGAACTGCCGCACCTACGATCCGACCTACGGCTACGAGCTGGCGGTGATCATCCAGGACGGCATGAAGAAGATGACCGAAGAGCAACAGGACATCTTCTACTACATCACCGTGATGAACGAGTCCTACCAGCAGCCAGCCATGCCGGCCGGTGTCGAGGAAGGCATCATCAAGGGCATGTACCTGCTCGAGGAAGACACCCGCGAAGCCGCGCACCACGTACAGCTGATGGGCTCCGGCACCATCCTGCGCGAAGTTCGCGAAGCGGCGAAGATCCTGCGTGACGAGTTCAACATCGGTGCCGACGTGTGGAGCGTGACCAGCTTCAACGAACTGCGTCGCGACGGCCTGGCAGTGGAACGCGCCAACCGCCTGAAGCCTGGCCAGAAGCCACAGCAGACCTACGTCGAGCAGTGCCTGAGCGGCCGCAAGGGCCCGGTCATCGCCTCTACCGACTACATGAAGCTGTTCGCCGAGCAGATTCGCCAGTGGGTGCCGAGCAAAGAGTTCAAGGTCCTGGGTACCGACGGTTACGGTCGCAGCGACAGCCGCAAGAAGCTGCGTCACTTCTTCGAAGTCGACCGCCACTTCGTGGTGCTGGCCGCGCTGGAAGCCCTGGCTGACCGTGGCGAGATCGAACCCAAGGTTGTGGCTGACGCCATCGTCAAGTTCGGCATCGACCCGGACAAGCGCAACCCACTGGACTGCTGAGGAGTATTTTTAAGTGAGCGAACTCATTCGCGTACCTGACATCGGCAGCGGTGAAGGTGAAATCATCGAGCTGTTCGTCAAGGTCGGTGACCGTATCGAGGCTGACCAGAGCCTGCTGACCCTGGAGTCCGACAAGGCCTCCATGGAAATCCCGGCGCCGAAAGCCGGCGTCATCAAGGAACTGAAGGTCAAGCTGGGCGACCGCCTGAAAGAAGGCGACGAGCTGCTGGTTCTGGAAGCCGAGGGTGCCGCTGCTGCGGCCCCCGAGGCACCTGCCGCCGCTCCGGCGCAGGCTGCTGCACCGGCTCCGGCCGCTGAAGCCGCCCCGGCTCCTGCTCCGGCCGCAGCCCCGGCTGCCGCCAGCGTGCAGGACATCCACGTGCCGGACATCGGTTCGTCGGGCAAGGCCAAGATCATCGAAGTGCTGGTCAAGGCCGGTGACACCGTCGAAGCCGACCAGTCGCTGATCACCCTGGAGTCCGACAAGGCCTCCATGGAAATCCCTTCGCCCGCCGCTGGCGTGGTGAAGGAAGTGATCGCCAAGCTGGACGACGAAGTCGGCACCGGTGACCTGATCCTCAAGCTGGAAGTCGCCGGCGCTGCCCCGGCTGCCGCCCCGGCCCCTGCCGCTGCTGCCCCGGCCAAGGCTGAGGCGGCTCCGGCTGCCGCACCTGCGGCTGCCGCAGCAGCCCCTGCTGCTGCCCCTGCACCGGTTGCCACCGCACCGGCTGCCGGCAGCAACGCCAAGGTTCACGCCGGCCCGGCAGTCCGCCAGCTGGCCCGTGAATTCGGTGTCGACCTGGGTGCCGTTGCGGCCACCGGTCCGCACGGCCGCATCCTGAAGGAAGACGTGCAGGTCTACGTCAAGGCGATGATGCAGAAGGCCAAGGAAGCCCCGGCAGCCGGCGCAACCGGTGGTGCCGGCATCCCGCCGATCCCGGCCGTGGACTTCAGCAAGTTCGGTGAAGTGGAAGAAGTGGCCCTGACCCGCCTGATGCAGGTCGGTGCCGCCAACCTGCACCGCAGCTGGCTGAACGTGCCGCACGTCACCCAGTTCGACGCCGCCGACATCACCGAGCTGGAAGCCTTCCGCGTGGCGCAGAAGGCCGTGGCTGAAAAGGCTGGCGTGAAACTGACCGTGCTGCCATTGCTGCTCAAGGCCTGCGCCTTCCTGCTCAAGGAACTGCCGGACTTCAACAGCTCGCTGGCGCCAAGCGGCAAGGCCATCATCCGCAAGAAGTACGTGCACATCGGCTTCGCCGTGGACACCCCGGACGGCCTGCTGGTCCCGGTGATCAAGAACGTCGACCAGAAGAGCCTGCTGCAACTGGCTGCCGAAGCCGCTGCGCTGGCTGAAAAGGCCCGCACCAAGAAGCTGTCGGCCGACGAGATGCAAGGCGCCTGCTTCACCATCTCCAGCCTCGGCCACATTGGCGGCACCGGCTTCACGCCGATCGTCAACGCGCCGGAAGTGGCTATCCTGGGCGTCTCCAAGGCGACCATGCAGCCGGTCTGGGACGGCAAGGCCTTCCAGCCGAAGCTGATGCTGCCGCTGTCGCTGTCCTACGATCACCGTGTGATCAACGGCGCTGCCGCCGCGCGCTTCACCAAGCGCCTGGGCGACGTGCTGGGCGATATCCGCACCATGCTGCTGTAACGCTGCACACTGCCCCTCGCGACGAGGGGCAGTACCCTTTTCGAGCTGCCACGCTCGTACCTCAACCCCGTCGATTGGCGGGGCTTTTTTTGTCCGCCGAATAAACACGGCGAACTACAGATTCCAGCCCACAAGCCGATAACCCGTACACAGCATCACATATGGCGGCTTGCCAGCCCCCTGGACATGATGCAACCTTGCCAGATCTGCCGCTGCCCATAGGCCGCGTCCCCTCTTCAAGCGAGTCTTCGATGAAAAGCCAACCCGATGCCGCCAGCCGTGTGGCGGCCGAGGTCGTCACGCAGTTACCCGTGCCCTCGCGGCTCGGCATGCTGCGTTTCGAAAGGCTCAACGAAGCCACCTGGGCCATGCTCTACCTGGACCCGGCCTGCGAACGCCAGTTCGGCTTGCACGCCAGCGACCTGTGCGCCCTGGTCGATGCTCCCTACGCCAGCCTGATGGAGCCGGAAGCCCGCTACCGGCTGCACGACGAGATCCAGCTGCAACTGGCCCAGCGTGGCTACTACCGTGTGCGCTACACCTTGCACACGCCGACAGCATCGCTACGCCTGCTCGAGGTGGGGGAAACCTACAAGCAGCACAACCGTCAGCTGGTGCGTGGCTACCTCAGCGTGCTCGATGACCACGCCGAAGAGACCGGCGAGGCCGGGGCCAGTGACCTGGAATCGCGCAACAATCGCCTGCAGCTGGCCCTGCAACTGAACCAGCGCGCACAGCAGGAACAACTCGAGCACCTGGAGCGGGTACGCGGCCAGCAGGACCTGATCCTGCGCCTGGCCCGCCAGCGCTACAGCGGCGGAAATTCACTGCTGGAGGCTGCCCAGCTGATCACCCGCAGCGCCTGTGAAATCTACAAGGTCGACTGCGCCAGTATCTGGCACCTGGACGGCCAGCAACTGGAGCCGATCACTGCCTGGTACCGCGATGTGCAAGCGCATCGCCAGCCCGAAGCCATCGATGCCAGCCGCTTCCCCGACTACCTTGACGCGCTGCATGCCAGCCGCGCCATCGATGCCCACAATGCCGGCCACGACCCGCGCACCCGCGCGCTGGCGCAAAGCCTGTTCACGGCGAACAAGGCCATGCTCGATGCCAGTATCCGCGTCGATGGCCAGGTTGTAGGCGTGCTGTGCCTGGAGCAGACCGGCCAGACGCGGGCCTGGCAGTCGGACGAAATTGCCTTTGCCGGCGAGCTGGCCGACCAGTTCGCCCAGGTCATCACCAACCACAACCGGCGCACCGCGGCCAGCGCCCTGCACCTGTTCCAGCGCGCCGTGGAGCAGAGCGCCAGCGCCTTCCTGCTGGTCAACCGCGACGGCGTGGTGGAGTACGTCAACCCAAGTTTCACCGCCATCACCCAGTACAGCACCGAGGAAGTCCAGGGCCGCCACCTGGGTGAGCTACCGGCCTTGGAAAATTTGAGCGAATTGCTGTTCGACTCACCCTCGAGCCTGGCCATGGGCAACAGCTGGCAAGGCGAGTTCAAAAGCCGGCGCAAGAACCTGGAGCCCTACTGGGGCCAGTTGTCGATCTCCAAGGTGTATGGCGACAACCGTGAGCTGACCCACTACATCGGCATCTACGAAGACGTCACCCAGACCAAGCTGGCCCAGCAACGCATCGAGCGCCTGGCCTACACCGACAACCTGACCAACCTCGGCAACCGCCCGGCGTTCATCCGCAGCCTGGACGAGTGCTTCGCCCGTGACGGCGAGAACGCCATGTGCCTGCTGCTGGTGGACATCGACAACTTCAAGCGCATCAACGACAGCCTGGGCCACCAGACCGGCGACAAGCTGTTGATCAGCCTGGCCCGGCGCCTGCGCAACAGCCTGCATACCGGCGGCATCCTGGCGCGCTTCGCCAGTAACGAGTTCGCCGTGCTGCTCGACGACACCCGTCTCGAAGAAGGCCAGGGCGTTGCCATGCAATTGCTGCGGACCCTCGACAAACCGATGTTCGTCGATAACCAGCTGATCAACGTCACCGCATCGGTGGGCCTGGCCTACGCGCCACTGCATGGTACCGACCCTGCCAGCCTGATGAAGAACGCCGGCCTGGCCCTGCACAAGGCCAAGGCCAACGGCAAGCACCAGGTACAGGTGTTTACCGAGGTGCTGAATGCCGAAGCCAGCTACAAGCTGTTCGTCGAGAACAACCTGCGCCGCGCCCTGACCCAGAACGAGCTGGAGGTGTTCTACCAGCCCAAACTGTGCCTGCGCAGTGGTCGCCTGCTGGGGCTGGAAGCGCTGCTGCGCTGGAACCACCCCGAACGCGGCATGATCCGCCCGGACCAGTTCATCAGCGTGGCGGAAGAGACCGGCCTGATCATCCCCATCGGCAAATGGGTAGTGCGCCAGTCGTGCCGCATGAGCCAGCAGCTGCGCGAAGCCGGCATGGGCAACCTGCATGTGGCCATCAACCTGTCGCCCAAGCAGTTCTCCGACCCCGACCTGGTGGCGTCGATCAGTAGCATCCTCAAGGAAGAAGCCCTGCCCCCGCACCTGCTGGAGCTGGAACTGACCGAAGGCCTGCTGCTGGAGGCCAGCGAAGACACTCACCGCCAGCTGGACGAGCTGAAGGCCCTGGGCCTGACCCTGGCCATGGACGATTTCGGTACTGGTTATTCGTCGCTGAGCTACCTGAAGAAGTTTCCGATCGACATCCTCAAGATCGACCGCAGCTTCATCAACGAGATTCCGGACAACCAGGACGACATGGAGATCACCTCGGCGGTGGTGGCCATGGCGCACAACCTCAAGCTGAAGGTGGTGGCCGAGGGCATCGAGACACCAGAGCAACTGGCGTTCCTGCGCCGCCACCGCTGCGACGTCGGCCAGGGCTACCTGTTCGACCGGCCGATCCCGGGGCGCGAGCTGGCCGAACGGCTGAAGCGTTATCCGCGTGGTCCGCTGGCCTGACAGCGGCGTAAACCTCGGGCACTATAGAAACCATTCGGGCCCTTTCGCGGGCACGCCCGCTCCCACAGGTCCCCCACAACATTCAGACCCTGTGGTGATCCTGTGGGAGCGGGCATGCCCGCGAAGGCCCCAACACCCATTCAACAGACATACAGAGGAACGGCCATGGTCCTGCGTTCGGAAATCCTGGTGAACAAAAACGTCATGCCTACTGCGGAACAGGCCCTGCCTGGCCGCGAAACGCCAATGAGCCTGCCCGAGTTCCACTACGTGTTCAAAGACACGCCGCTGCTCGGCCCGTTCTTCCAGAACGTCGACTTCGCCATCTTCGGCCTGGGTTGCTTCTGGGGCGCCGAACGCCGCTTCTGGCAGCGTGAAGGTGTGGTCAGCACCGTGGTCGGCTACGCCGGCGGCTTCACCCCGAACCCCACCTACGAAGAAGTCTGCTCGGGCCTGACCGGCCACACCGAAGTGGTGCTGGTGGTGTTCGACAAGGACAAGGTCAGCTACCGCGAGCTGTTGGCGATGTTCTGGGAGCTGCACAACCCGACCCAGGGCATGCGCCAGGGCAACGACATCGGCACCCAGTACCGCTCGGCCATCTACTGCACCAGCCCGGAACAGCTGGAACAGGCCCAGGCCAGCCGCGACGCCTACCAGGCCGAGCTGAGCAAAGCCGGTTTTGGCGAAATCACCACCGAGATCGCCCAGGCGCCGACCGTCTACTTCGCCGAGGCCTACCACCAGCAGTACCTGGCCAAGAACCCGGACGGCTACTGCGGTATCGGCGGTACCGGCGTCTGCCTGCCACCCAGCCTGCAGGGTAACTGAGCGTGAGCACGATGACGCTGTTCCACGCACCGCTGTCGCCGTTCGTGCGCAAGGTCATGGTGGTGTTGCACGAGACCGGCCAGCTGCAGCGGGTCAAGTTGCAGTCGGTGAACATCAGCCCGGTAAGTGGCGACCCCCAGCTGAACCAGGACAACCCGATTGGCAAGATCCCGGCCTTGCGCCTGGAAGACGGCACCGTGCTGCACGACAGCCGGGTGATCTGTGAATACCTCGACTTGCAGCATGTCGGCCTGCCGCTGCTGCCACGCGAGGGTTCGGCACGCTGGCGGCGCATGACACTGGCTTCGCAGGCGGATGCGATCATGGATGCGGCGGTGTCGAGCCGCTATGAGAGCTTCCTGCGGCCTGAAGAGAAGCGCTGGGATGGTTGGCTGCAGGCACAGGGCGAGAAGATTCGCCGCAGCCTGGCCAACCTTGAGCAAGAGCACCTGGCCGAATTGGCCAGCGGCTTCGATCTGGCGGCGATCGGCGTGGCTTGTGCGCTGGGGTACCTGGATCTGCGTCAACCCGAGTTCGGCTGGCGCGAACGCCAGCCTGGCCTGGCTGCGTGGTATGCCGAAGTGGCCAAGCGGCCATCGATGGTCGCTACTGCACCTGTTGCCTGACCCGTCTTGCAGGGGCGGCCCTGTCGCCACACAAGGCCGCCCCTGCAAAGGCCACGTCAACCTCCGGCTCAGCAGTCCGGTTTGCCAGCGGTGAACTTCTTCGCCGGGTTCACCGCCGCCTTGAATTCGCGCAGCGCCTTGGAGCCCACCAGCAGCGGATAATTGAAGCTGCTGCGGTCTACCAGGTTCACCTCCACGGTACGCTTCACGTCACCCAGGCACAGCTCCAGGTCCACCACCGGGCGCTTGGAGATTTCCGGCCCATCGCCTTCGTCCTCCTCGTCAGCACGCCCCTTGATCTTGCTGATGCGCGAGACCTTGTGCTCGTACACCTTGCCGTCCGAGTCCTTGGTCGCCAGGCGGAAACGTACCCACTCGTCGCCATCGCGGGTGAACAGTTCGATGTCCTTGGCCGACAGCGACGCGGTGAAGGCACCGGTGTCCATCTTGGCTTTCAGGGTTTCGCCCAGCTCGGGCAGGGCAATATTCTCGTAACGACCATAGAGGGTAGGCTCGGCGGCCATCACCGGCAGGGCCAACAGCGACCACATGGCAAACAGATATTTCACGGGCAGGCTTCCTTGAGAAGTGTCAGTGCTTAGACTGCACTGGCAGGATAGGTTCGCTGTCACAAGCCTAACCAACATAATGTGAAACATTTGTCTCAGCCGTCGGGCACTGGAAATTTGGCGTAGGCCACCGCCCTGCTTATCATTGCCAACCGTTTTTATCCCACAACAAGAGTCTCGATATGCGTCGCCTGCTGACCGGCATCCTCACCACCACCCTGCTGCTGCTCAACACCTTGGTGCTGATCGGCCCGCTGCTGGTGTTCGCCCTGCTCAAACTGGTGCTGCCCGGCCGTGGCCGTGACTATGCCTCTTGGGCGGTGATGTGGGTGGCGGAAACCTGGTCAGAGATCGACAAGGCCATTTTTGCCCTCTGCATTCCAACGCAGTGGGACATTCGCGGTGTCGAGAACCTGCGCAGGGACACCTCCTACCTGGCCGTCAGCAACCATCAGACCTGGGTCGACATCCCGGCGCTGATCGAAAGCCTCAACCGCCGCACACCGTTCTTCAAGTTCTTCCTCAAGAAGGAACTGATCTGGGTGCCGCTGCTGGGCCTGGCCTGGTGGGGCCTGGACTATCCGTTCATGAAGCGCTACAGCAAGGCGTTTCTGGCAAAGCACCCGGAGCTCAAGGGCAAGGACCTGGAAATCACCAAGGCGGCCTGCGAGCTGTTCAAGCGCCAACCGGTGACCGTGGTCAACTACCTCGAAGGTACCCGCTTTAGCGAGGCCAAGCGCCTGGAGCAGCAGTCGCCGTATCGCCACCTGCTCAAGCCCAAGGCCGGCGGCGTGGCCTTCGTGTTGGCGGCCTTGGGCGAGCAGCTGGATGCGTTGCTGGACGTGACCATTGTCTACCCCGGCAACCCGGCGCCAGGGTTCTGGGATTTGCTCAATGGCAGCATCAGCCGGGTGATCATCGACATTCGCGTGCGTGAACTGGACCCGGCGCTGTGGGCTGGCGACTACGAGAACGATGCTGAATTCCGCCAGACCGTGCAGGCCTGGGTGAACCGGTTATGGATAGAGAAGGACCAGCGGATCGAGCAGCTTCGGGCCGAAATGGTCTGACCTGTAACGGCCCTGTCACCGGATACTACGGCATCATCAGACCGAAGGCCGAGTCAACGGCGCCGGGGTGGCCCACAAACTCCCCAGGTTCTGCAACAACGACCCGGCAATACCCTGTTGTCCAAGGTACTGGAGCAGCAGCGGGGCGAACTGGCCGATCATGCCTGTATCCATGCCCAACGCCTTGAATGCAGCGTCCAGGTCGGTGCGGTTCTGCACATCGTTGCCCAGCGCCTTGTCCAAGGCAGACTGGCTATCCTTGTCATTGCCCAGCAATTGCCCCAAGCCACTCAGCCCACCCAGGAGATTGGCGCCCGACAGCAGGTCGAGGCCAGGCACGGCCTTGGTCAGCTGGCCGTAGTCGTCGCTGCTGAGGTTGTTGCGCGCCAGCCCCAGCATGGCCCCTGCGCCACCCACCGCCTGTTCCGGGGTGATGTTCAGCTGGCTGCCCAGGATGTTGAGCAGGTTGGCCTGCGCCGCCGGTGCCTGCACCTGGCCTTGCTGGCCCTGTTGCTGCATGGCGGTCACGGCATTGGCCGCATCGCTGAGGTTGTAGGCGAACACCGGGCTTGCGGCCAGGGTCATCAGGGTAGCCAGCGTGAATGCTTTCATCGGGAGGGACCTCGGCGGCCGGGATGGCCTGGAAACGAGGCATTGGACTGAAGCCAGACAAGTTTGTTCCAGGCCGGTGATCGGCCCGCTTGGGCTGACTCGAAGCACAACGCCCCCGGGCGGGGGCGTTGCTCCAGCAGGTTAAGCTGCGCCCCACATCTTGTGCGGGTCGATCACGAATTTCTTCGGTACGCCGGCATCGAACTCGCCATAACCTTCTGGCGCCTGGTCGAGGTTGATGACCTGCACGCCTACCACTTCGGCGATGTTGATACGGTCCCACATGATCGCCTGCATCAGCTGGCGGTTGTACTTCATGGTCGGGGTCTGGCCGGTGTGGAAGCTGTGCGATTTCGCCCAGCCCAGGCCGAAGCGAATGCTCAGCGCGCCGATCTTGGCAGCGGCATCCACCGCACCCGGGTCTTCGGTCACGTACAGGCCGGGGATACCGATATTGCCGGCAACACGGGTCACCTGCATCAGCGAGTTCAGCACGGTAGCCGGCGCTTCATGCTTGGCACCCTCGTGGCCGTGACCACGCGCCTCGAAGCCAACGGCATCGACAGCGCAGTCCACTTCCGGCTCGCCGAGAATGTCGACGATCTGCTCGTGCAGTGGGGTGTCCTTGGACAGGTCGACCACTTCGAAGCCCTGCGACTTGGCGTGGGCCAGGCGCGCCGGGTTGAGGTCGCCGACGATGACGCAGGCCGCGCCGAGCAGGCGCGCCGAGGCGGCGGCAGCCAGACCGACCGGGCCGGCACCGGCGACATACACGGTGCTGCCCGGGCCTACGCCAGCGGTGACAGCGCCGTGGTAGCCGGTCGGCAGGATGTCGGACAGGCAGGTCAGGTCACGGATCTTCTCCATGGCCTTGTCGCGATCCGGCAGTTTCAGCAGGTTGAAGTCGGCATACGGCACCAGCACGTATTCGGCCTGGCCACCGGTCCAGTCGCCCATGTCGACGTAGCCGTAGGCACCACCGGCGCGGGCCGGGTTGACGGTGAGGCAGACCCCGGTGTGCATTTCCTTGCAGGAGCGGCAGCGGCCGCAGGCAACGTTGAACGGTACCGACACCAGGTCACCGATTTTCAGGCGTTCGACATCACGCCCCATCTCGACGATTTCACCGGTGATTTCGTGGCCCAGGACCAGGCCGACCTGGGCAGTGGTGCGACCGCGGACCATGTGCTGGTCGGAGCCGCAGATGTTGGTGGAGACCACCTTCAGGATCACGCCGTGCTCGATCTTGTTGCCGCGTGGGTCCTGCATTTTCGGGTAGTCGATCTTCTGCACCTCGACCTTGCCGGCGCCGAGATATACCACTCCACGATTGCCAGACATGCTCTTACCTCGCTTGATTTGTATTTATGCAGCGGTGGTTGAACGCGCCGCCATCCGTGGGCGGCATGTGTTTCTGGAATGCAGGGAATTGTGGGCCTGATAGGGCGACTTGCACTGACTGGAAGCGACAGGGAGATGCCATTTAACGGCAGGGGAAATTGTGTTGGTCCATTCGCGGGCAAGCCCGCTCCCACAGGAAGAATGCCAGCTGTGAAGGCCGCATATAACCTGTGGGAGCGGGCTTGCCCGCGAATGGCCGGTGCAGGTTGTTAGAGAACGACCGTCCGGTTGGCGTTGAGGAACACTCGCCGCTCGATGTGATAACCGACAGCCCGCGCCAAGGTCAGGCACTCGATGTCACGCCCCTTGGCAATCAGGTCTTCCGGGTAATGGCTGTGGTCCACCACCTCCACGCCCTGGGCGATGATCGGCCCTTCGTCCAGGTCGTTGTTGATGTAGTGCGCCGTGGCGCCAACCATTTTCACACCCTTGTTGTACGCCTGGTGATAGGGCTTGGCGCCCTTGAACCCTGGCAGCAACGAGTGGTGAATGTTGATCGCCCAACCATCCAGGCGCCGGCACAGCTCCGGCGACAGCACCTGCATGTAGCGGGCAAGCACCACCAGCTCGGCGCCAGTTTCCTCGATCACCTGGATCACCTTGCGCTCTTGCGCCGGCTTGTCCTTGGGGTCAAGGGCGAAGTGGTAGTAAGGGATCTTGTGCCAGTGCGCCAAAGGTTCGAGGTCAGGATGGTTGGACACCACCGCGACCACATCCATGGCCAGCTGGCCGATGCGCTGGCGATACAGCAGGTCATTGAGGCAGTGGTCGGCCTTGGACACCATGATCACCACCTTGGGGCGGTGGTTGGGTGCGGTCAGCTCGAAGGCCATGCCGAAGGCGTCACTGCGCTCGGCGAGGCCGGCACGGAAGCCTGCCTCGTCGAAATCGTCCGGCTGGCGGAACTCCACGCGAATGAAGAAACGCCCCGACAGCCGGTCATCGAAGGAGTGGTGCTCCGTCACGTAGCAGCGCTGCTCGAAGAGGTAACGCGTCACCACGTCGACGGTACCGAGCATGCTCGGGCAGTCGGCGGTGAGAATCCAGGTATCCGGTGCCCGACTCATGTTCGCTCTCCTTAAGCTTCGATGCTCAGGCCGTACTCGGCCGAAGCGTCCTGCAGCCACAGCCACCAGTAGTCGGCGAAGCTGCGGCGAATCACCAGTTCCCAGGTGTCTTCGGCGGTGCGGCGGATCACCAGTTGCGACTTGGCGAACACGGTACCGACGGCCTTGCCCACCGGGAAGTTGTTCGGGTGAACATCATAGCTGGTGGATTTCATCAGCACTTCGCGCACGTTCGGGCCGCGCAGTTCCAGCAGGCTCTGCCCACCGCTGACGTTGACCACCTGGATGTGCTGGCCTTCGAGGGCTGCGCGCAGCTTTTGCTCGACGGCATACTCCTGGCCGCCCGGGACGATCAGCAACCACTCGTCCGGGCCCATCCATTGCAGCGACATTTCGTTGTTGGCGACCACGGTCAGGGCCACGGGCAGCTCCAGGCCCAGGGCCTTGTGCACGCCGGCGGCGAACTCTGGGTCATGGCCATCGCCACGAAGGGTCAGGTGGCCGAGGAACTTGCGTTCACGCAGGGTCACGCCTGCGTTCTTGCGGCCTTTGCCAACCAGGCTGGCCAGGTCGGCGTGGTGCAGTGGCGACTGGGCCTTGGCCTCGGCGCCGGGGTTTTGCTGGAAGACGTTGATAGCGCTCATTTCTTACCTGCCTTGAATTCTGGATTCGACCACGATGCCTGCGGGAGACGGTTACCCTGTGGGAGCGGGCATGCCCGCGAATGCGATGGTGGATTCACCGCCCTCTTCGCGGGCACGCCCGCTCCCACAGAGACCTCATTCCAAACTGGGCACCAGCTGGTACCGGGGCCTTAGACGTTCTGCCGCTCACCCTTCGGATCGAAGAACACCGAAGACACGATCTCTGCCTCGATCACGCTGCCATCCGCCTGCGGCGAGTACACGCGCTCGCCCATGCGCTTGAGGCCGCCCTTGACCACACCCATGGCAAACGAATAGCCCAGGGAGTTGGCTGCATAGCTGGAGGTGACGTGGCCGACCATGTCCATCGGGATCGGCTGCTTCGGATCGAAGACCAGCTGGGCACCTTCCGGCAGCCACTTGGTCGGGTCGACCGGCTTCAGGCCCACCAGCTGCTTGCGGTTCTCGCGCACGCAGTCTTCGCGGTTCATGCCACGCAGGCCGATCCACGAGTACGGCTTGTTGCGGCCTACGCACCAGCTCATGTTCAGGTCATCCGGGGTCATCGAGCCGTCGGTGTCCTGGCCGACGATGATGAAGCCCTTCTCGGCACGCAGCACGTGCATGGTCTCGGTGCCATACGGGGTCAGGTTGTACTTCTTGCCCGCCTCGATGATCTGCTCCAGCACGCCCATGGCGTAGTTGGCTTGCACGTTGACTTCGTACGACAGCTCACCGGTGAACGAGATACGGAACACCCGGGCTGGCACGCCGCCGACGTTGCCTTCCTTCCAGGTCATGAACGGGAAGGCTTCCTTGTCCATGTCGATGTCGGTCAGCTCGCTCAGCAGCTTGCGGCTGTTGGGGCCGGACAAGGTCATGGTGGCCCAGTGGTCGGTGACCGAGGTGAAGTACACCTTCAGCTCCGGCCATTCGGTCTGGTGGTACAGCTCCATCCACTGCAGCACGCGCGCAGCGCCGCCGGTGGTGGTGGTCATGATGAAGTGGTTGTCGCCGACGCAGGCGGTCACGCCGTCGTCGAAGACCATGCCGTCTTCCTTGCACATCAGGCCGTAACGGGCCTTGCCCACGTCGAGCTTGGTCCAGGCGTTGGTGTAGATGCGGTTGAGGAACTCACGCGCATCCGGGCCCTGGATGTCGATCTTGCCCAGGGTCGAGGCGTCCAGCAGGCCCACGCTGTCGCGCACGGCCTTGCATTCACGGGCAACCGCGGCATGGATGTCTTCACCGGCCTTCGGGAAGTACCAAGGGCGCTTCCACTGGCCGACATCTTCGAACTCGGCGCCGTTCTTCACGTGCCAGGCGTGCAGGGCAGTGAAGCGCACGGGCTCGAACAGGTGGCCACAGTGCCGGCCTGCTACCGCGCCGAAAGTTACCGGCGTGTAGTTGGGACGGAACATGGTGGTGCCCATTTCCGGGATGGTGATACCCATCGAACGGGCGGCGATGGCCAGGCCGTTGATGTTGCCCAACTTGCCTTGGTCGGTACCGAAGCCCAGCGCGGTGTAGCGCTTGACGTGTTCGACCGACTCGAAGCCTTCGCGGGTGGCCAGTTCGATGGCGGCCGCGGTAACGTCGTTCTGCTGGTCGACGAACTGCTTGGGCGCACGGGCAGTGCCCTTGTCGTGCGGCACCTGGAACAGTGCCACGGTGGCCTCTTCCTTGCGCGCCACGGTTTTCGGCAGGCTGCCGACAGTGGCCTTGAAGCCGGCTTCGGTGGCTGCGCGCACGCCGCCTTCGAAACCATCGGCAATCGCGTCGCCCAGGGGGTATACGCCATTGATACCGCCGACACATTCACGCTTCTGCGGCGCATCGCCCGGGACGAAGCCGAGGATATCTTCGCGCCAGATCGGACGGCCACCCAGGTGCGAAGCCAGGTGCACGACCGGGCTGTAACCGCCGGAGGTGGCGATCAGGTCGCAGTCCAGGGTTTCGCCAGGGCTGGTGACCTTGTGTGCCTGTACATCGATGGCGGCCACGCGGGCGCCGGTGACATGCTTGCTGCCCTTGGCCTCGATCACGGCGCTGGAGGTGAGAATGCGGATGCCCTTGGCACGTGCTTCTTCAACCAGCGAACCACGCGGGTTGTGCCGAGCGTCGGCGATGGCGACCACCTGCAGCCCGGCATCGTGCCAGTCCAGCGCGGCGCGGTAGGCGTGGTCGTTGTTGGTCGACAGCACCAGCTTGCGGCCCGGGGCCACACCGTAACGGCGCACGTAGGTGGATACGGCACCGGCCAGCATGTTGCCCGGCACGTCGTTGTTGCCGTACACCAGCGGGCGTTCGTGGGCGCCGGTGGCCAGTACCACGCGCTTGGCGCGGACGCGGTGCACGCGCTGGCGCACCTGGCCGATCGGGGCACGGTCGCCGAGGTGGTCGGTGAGGCGCTCGTGGATGGTCAGGAAGTTATGGTCGTGGTAGCCGTTGACCGTGGCACGTGGCAGCAGGGTCACTTCCGGCAGGCTTTCCAGCTCCTTGACCACGGCGTTGACCCAGTCGGTGGCAGGCTTGCCGTCGAGGGTCTCGCGGGTGTCGAGCAGGCTGCCGCCGAACTCTTCCTGCTCGTCAGCCAGGATCACCCGGGCACCGCTGCGCGCAGCGGCCAGGGCCGCGGCCAGGCCAGCAGGGCCGGCGCCGACGATCAGCACGTCGCAGTGCTGGTTCATGTAGTCGTAGCTGTCCGGGTCGTTCTGCAGCGGCGCGCGGCCAAGGCCGGCGGCTTTGCGGATGTACTTCTCGTAAGTCATCCAGAACGATTTCGGGTACATGAAGGTTTTGTAGTAGAAGCCCGGCGGCATCATGCTGCCGCCGACCTTGCCGAGGATGCCCATGACGTCGTTGTTGACGTTCGGCCAGCCATTGGTGCTGGTGGCGACCAGGCCAGCGTACAGGGCCTGTTGGGTGGCACGCACGTTAGGGATCTGGGTGGCTTCGCTGGAGCCGATCTGCAGGATGGCGTTCGGCTCTTCGGTACCGGCAGCGATGATGCCGCGCGGGCGCGAGTACTTGAAGCTGCGGCCAACGATGTCGACGCCGTTGGCCAGCAACGCGGCGGCCAGGGTGTCGCCGGCATAGCCCTGGTAGGTCTTGCCGTTGAAGCTGAAGTTAAGGACCTTGCTGCGGTCGATACGGCCGCCGCTGGCGAGGCGATAGGTCTGGCTCATACTTTTTCCCCTTGGCCTTTGACGGTCGACGGTGCGCTGCTGTGCTTGCCGTTGGCGGTCACTTGCGGCTTCTCGCCAATCTTGTAGGTTTCCAGAATTTCGTAGGTCACGGTGTCGCGGGTGACGTTGAAGTACTGGCGGCAGCCGGCAACGTGGTCCCACAGTTCGTGGTGAATACCGCGCGGGTTGTCACGGTAGAACATGTAGGTACCCCACTCCTCGTCGGAGCAGGCGTTGGGGTCCAGCGGGCGGGCGATGTGCGCCTGGCCAGAGGCGTGGAACTCTTCTTCGGAGCGCAGCTCGCCGCAGTGGGGACAGAAAATATGCAACATGACGGTGTCTCCGGTTAGTGGGCGACGGCGGCAGCGCCGTGTTCGTCGATCAGTGCGCCGCTGTAGAAGCGGTCCATGGAGAATGGCGCGGCCAGTGGGTGCATTTCGCCCTTGGCCAGGCTTGCGGCGAAGACGTTGCCCGAACCCGGGGTCGCCTTGAAGCCACCGGTACCCCAACCGCAGTTGAAGAACAGGTTCTTGACCGGGGTCTTGGTGATGATCGGGCAGGCGTCCGGCGAGGTATCGACGATGCCGCCCCACTGGCGGTTCATGCGAACGCGCGAGAGGTTGGGGAACATTTCGACGATGGCTTGCAGGGTGTGCTCGATCACCGGGTACGAACCGCGCTGGCCGTAGCCGACCCAGCCGTCGATGCCGGCACCGATCACCAGGTCGCCCTTGTCCGACTGGCTGATGTAGCCGTGCACGGCGTTGGACATGATCACGCTGTCGATGATCGGCTTGATCGGCTCGGATACCAGCGCCTGCAGCGGGTGCGACTCCAGCGGCAGGCGGAAGCCGGCGAGCCTGGCCATGTGCCCGGAGTTACCGGCGGTGACCACGCCAACACGCTTGGCGCCGATGAAGCCCTTGTTGGTTTCCACACCGATGACCGCGCCGTTTTCCTTGCGGAAACCGGTCACTTCGGTCTGCTGGATCAGGTCCACGCCCAGGGCGTCGGCAGCACGGGCGAAGCCCCAGGCCACGGCGTCGTGACGGGCCACGCCGCCACGGCGCTGTACGGTGGCGCCAAGAATCGGGTAGCGGGTGTTCTTCGAGCAGTCCAGGTACGGGATCTCGGCCGCGACCTGGGCAGTATTCAGCAGCTCGCCGTCCACGCCATTCAGGCGGTTGGCGGAGACGCGGCGCTCGGAGTCACGCATGTCCTGCAGGGTGTGGCACAGGTTGTAGACGCCGCGCTGGGAGAACATCACGTTGTAGTTGAGGTCCTGGGACAGGCCCTCCCACAGCTTCATGGCGTGCTCGTACAGGTGCGCCGACTCGTCCCACAGGTAGTTGGAACGCACGATGGTGGTGTTACGGGCGGTGTTGCCGCCGCCCAGGTAGCCCTTCTCGATCACCGCGACGTTGGTGATGCCGTGCTCCTTGGCCAGGTAGTAGGCCGTGGCCAGGCCATGGCCGCCACCGCCGACGATAACCACGTCGTAGACCTTTTTAGGCGTTGGCGTGCGCCACATGCGCTGCCAGTTCTCGTGGTGGCTGAGGGAGTGCTTGAAAAGGCCGAAGCCCGAGTAACGTTGCATGGTGTGTGGCTCCACTCAGCGGTAAACAGGGAAATCTGCGCACAGCGCCGCGACGTTCTTCGCCACATCGGCTTCGACGTCTGCGTCACCGAGGTTGTCGAGGATGTCGCAGATCCAGCCGGCCAGGGCCACACATTGCGCGACCTTGAAGCCGCGGGTGGTGACGGCCGGGGTGCCGATACGCAGGCCCGAGGTGACGAACGGCGACTGCGGGTCGTTCGGCACGGCATTCTTGTTGACGGTGATGTGCGCACGGCCCAGGGCGGCGTCGGCGTCTTTGCCGGTGAGGCCCTGGCGAATCAGGCTGACCAGGAACAGGTGGTTGTCGGTACCACCGGAGACCACGTCGTAGCCACGGTCGATGAACACCTGGGCCATGGCCTGGGCGTTTTCGATCACCTGTTTCTGGTAGGCCTTGAACTCAGGCTCCAGCGCTTCCTTGAAGCACACCGCCTTGGCGGCGATCACGTGCATCAGCGGGCCACCCTGGGCGCCGGGGAATACTGCGGCGTTGAGCTTCTTCTCGATCTCTTCGTTGGCCTTGGCCAGGATCAGGCCGCCACGTGGCCCGCGCAGGGTCTTGTGGGTGGTGGTGGTCACCACGTCGGCGAACGGGATCGGGTTCGGGTACAGGCCGGCGGCAACCAGGCCGGCGACGTGGGCCATGTCGACGAACAGCAGCGCCCCGACCTTGTCGGCAATGGCGCGGAAGCGCGGGAAGTCGAGGGTCTTGGAGTAGGCCGAGAAGCCGGCAACGATCATTTTCGGCTTGTGCTCGACCGCCAGGCGCTCGACTTCGTCGTAGTCGATCAGGCCGGTGTTGGTGTCGATGCCGTACTGCACGGCGTTATACAGCTTGCCCGAAGACGACACCTTGGCGCCGTGGGTCAGGTGGCCACCGTGGGCCAGGCTCATGCCGAGAATGGTGTCACCGGGCTGCAGCAGGGCCAGGTAGACCGCGCCGTTGGCCGACGAGCCGGAGTGCGGCTGGACGTTGGCATAGTCGGCACCGAACAGCTGCTTGGCGCGCTCGATGGCCAGGGCCTCGACCTTGTCCACGTGCTCGCAGCCACCGTAGTAGCGCTTGCCCGGGTAGCCTTCGGCGTACTTGTTGGTCAGGCCGCTGCCTTGGGCCTGCATCACGCGCTTGGAGGTGTAATTCTCCGAGGCGATCAGCTCGATGTGGTCTTCCTGGCGCTGTTCTTCGGCATTCATCGCCGCCAGAAGTGCATCATCGTAACCCTGGATCTGGTCTTGCTTGCTGAACATCGTGTATCTCCCGGCGGCGATCATTTTTTGTCGTGGGGCACTGTGGCCCTTTGTGGCGATGTTATGACTGGCCGGGGCGGGTCAGATGCCTGCGCACGCCTTGCAATGGCGCGTTTACGACATTCGTTGCGGTGCTGGCTTCTTCGCGGGCACGCCCCCTCCCACAGGGATCTGCACAGGCCCATGGTTCCTGGCCTGCGCGGTCCTTGTGGGAGCGGGCGTGCCCGCGAAGAGGCCGGCACAGGCAACACAGCAGCAGCCCATGCACAGCTTGTATAGGCAACCGCCGAATCGATGGTTTAGAGTGCTGTTCTGCGTCGTTCACAGGACAGTGTCATGACAGATAAGAGCCAACAATTCGCCAGCGACAATTATTCCGGTATCTGCCCCGAAGCCTGGGCGGCGATGGAAAAGGCCAACCACGGTCACGACCGCGCCTACGGCGACGATCAGTGGACCGAGCGCGCCGCCGAATACTTCCGCAACCTGTTCGAAACCGACTGCGAGGTGTTTTTCGCCTTCAACGGCACCGCCGCCAACTCCCTGGCCCTGGCCTCGCTGTGCCAGAGCTACCACAGCGTCATCTGCTCCGAGACCGCCCACGTCGAGACCGACGAATGCGGCGCGCCGGAATTCTTCTCCAACGGCTCCAAGCTGCTGACCGCAGCCAGCGTCCACGGCAAGCTGACCCCGCAATCGATCCGTGACGTGGCCTTGAAGCGGCAGGACATCCACTACCCCAAGCCACGCGTGGTGACCATTACCCAGGCCACCGAGGTGGGCACGGTGTACCGTCCCGACGAGCTGCGGGCGATCAGTGCCACCTGCAAGGAGCTGGGCCTGAACCTGCACATGGACGGCGCGCGCTTTTCCAACGCCTGCTCGTTCCTGGGCTGCAGCCCGGCCGAGCTGACCTGGAAGGCCGGCATCGATGTGCTGTGCTTTGGCGGTACCAAGAACGGCATGGCGGTGGGTGAAGCGATCCTGTTCTTCAACCGCCAGCTGGCCGAGGACTTCGATTACCGCTGCAAGCAGGCCGGGCAACTGGCGTCGAAGATGCGCTTCCTGTCGGCGCCATGGGTGGGCCTGCTGGAAGACGGCGCCTGGTTGCGTCACGGCGCACATGCCAACCGCTGCGCGCAATTGCTGGCTTCACTGGTCAGCGGCCTGCCGGGGGTGGAACTGATGTTCCCGGTGGAAGCCAACGGGGTGTTCCTGCAGATGCCGGAGCCTGCGATCGAAGCGCTGCGGGCCAAGGGCTGGCGGTTCTATACCTTCATCGGCAGCGGCGGGGCGCGCTTCATGTGCTCTTGGGATACCGAAGAGGAACGGGTGCGTGAACTGGCGGCGGATATCCGTAGCATCATCACCGCCTGACAGGCCGTATTCGCGGGCACGCCCGCTGCCACAGGGATCGCGCGATGAACCTGTGGGAGCGGGCAAGCCCGCGAAGAGGCAAACGCCGATCTAGAGCCTGAACCCGCCCATCTGCCGCGCCAGGTCATCGGCCAGCCCACGCAATGCCCGGCACTCCTCGCGACAGCCCTGCACCTCCGCCGCCGTCTCCCGCGCCAGGTCTGAGATCCCTTGCACCGTGCGGTTGATTTCCTCGGTCACCGCCGATTGCTCTTCGGTCGCCGTCGCAACCTGATGGTTCATGTCGCTGATATGCTCGACCCGCTCGGTAATGGCTCCCAATGATGCGCCGGTGCGCTGGCTCGACTCGACACCGCTACCGGTGGCCTGCTGCCCCGCCTGCATCGAACTCACCGCCACGCCCGCGCCCTGCTTCAGGCGCTGGATCATCTGCTGCACCTCGTCAGTGGACAGCTGCGTGCGCCGCGCCAGGGTGCGCACTTCATCGGCCACCACGGCGAACCCGCGCCCCATGTCCCCCGCCCGGGCGGCCTCGATGGCAGCATTCAGCGCCAGCAGGTTGGTCTGCTCGGAAATGCTGCGGATCACCGCGAGTACTTCATCGATCGAAGCAACTTCACCGGCCAACTGGCCCACCGCCTCGGCCGCCTTGCCGATATCACCCGACATGCCCTCGATACCCTGGACCGAGCGCCGTACCACTTCGCGCGCTTGCACGGCTTCGTCACGCGCCGCCTGCGAGGCCTGGGCCGCATCGCCGGCATTGCGGGCGATGTCCTGCACGGTCAGGCCCATCTCGTGCACGGCCGTGGCAACCATTTCGGTCATTTCCTGCTGGCGCCCGGAACGTTCGGCCGTGTTGTCCACCACCAGGGTCACTTGTTCAACCGCCCGGTGCAGGCGTTCGGAAGTCTGCAGCACTTCACCGATCAGCCGGCGCTGGCTGTCGAGGAAACGGTTGAATCCGCGGGCCAGGTCACCCAGTTCGTCCTGGCGTGTATCGTCCAGACGCTGACTGAGATCACCCGCACCACTGCCAATCTGCAACAACGCGGCAGTGACGCGACGGATCGGCCGTACCAGGCCGCGCGCCAACAGCACCACCAGCAGCAGTGACAGCAGCGCCACGCCACCACCGATCAGGCTGGTCAGCCACACCGCCTGCCGCATTTGCGCGTAGATCTCCTGCTCCGGCACCTCGGCGACCAAGGTCCAGTTCAGCTCGCGCAACGGCAGGCCGAGCGCCAGGTAGCGTTCGCCGTCACGGCTGAAGCGGCTGCTGCGCAGGGCCTGCGCCCCGCTCATCACGGCCCTGGCGGCGTCCGCACCGAGCTGCTCGGCCAATTGGCGCTTGCCGCTGAAGGCATTGTCCGGGTGCACCTGGATCAGGCCATCGTTGCGCACCAGAAACACCTTGCCGCTTTTGCCAAAACTGAAGTCGTGAATCAGCTTCGACAGCTCGGTCATGCGCAGGCCCATGCCGGCCACACCGACCAGCTGGCCCTGTTTCTCCACACGGTAGTCGATGAACAGCGCCAGCTCGCCGGTGGCGCCATCGATGTCGATGTTGATGAACCGTTCGGCGCCGCTGTCGATGTAGCCGTAGAACCACTTGTCCTTCGGGTTGCTGCGGCTGAGCGTGCGGTCCAGGCCATTCTCGTTGTAGTAGTGGCCGGTCTCGGTGGACACGAACAGGGTGGTGAACGCCTGGTTGCGCTGTTTGGCAGCAGTGAGGTACTCGATGAACTGCGGCACCTGCGCGGGGTTTTCGCCTGCGGCGAGCCAGTCGCGCAGCAGCGTGTTGCCGGCGATGTCCGCTGCCGCTACCAGCGGCTGGCCGAGCATGCGCTCGATATCGTTGCGGATGGCTTCGATGCTGGCCGGCAAAGCGGTGTCGACCAGGTAGCGTTCGGTGAGGCGGTTGAGCGCCACGGTGAAAATGATGACAACGACCAGAATGCTCGCCAGCAGGGCGGCGCCCATGCTGATGATCAACTGCCACTGGATGCTTCTACGCCAGATACGCATGCCCCTGCTCCCCGCATAATTATTGTTTTGCGGGAAGTGTATACACTTGAGTATCCAGTTAATCCAGTGATCTGCAACAACAGCACCCTTACTGTGGCGACGGGCATGCCTGCGCACCCTTCAACGCGGTGCCGGGTATCGGCTGCGTCGGTGTTCGCGGCGGTACGACACGCCCGCCCCACAATATTCTCGGCCTCAGGCCGTCATTGTTCGGCAATGCTCCGGACGATGGCGTCCACTGTGGCGTCGATCTGCGCCTGGGTACGGTCCAGCGTCTTGCGGTGCTCTTCCTGCAGTTCGATCTGTCGCGAACACAGGTTCAACGCAGCCAGCACCAGCAGCTTGTCGCCGATCAAGGTCGGGTATTGGCGCTTGGTCTGGGCCAGGGCGGTATTGAGCATCTGCACGGCCTGGGCCAAGGTCGCTTCCTGGCCTTCAGGCGCCTTGATCGAATAGTCGTTGCCGAGGATCGACACGACATTGATCGGCTGGGCACGTAGCGTCATGCGCCGACGACGCCGGCGTGGGCGCGCTCGACCAGGGCTTGCAGGCGTGCGGCGGTGCTGCCGTTCTTCTCTTCCTGCTCCATCAGCGACAGTTGCAGGGTCTCGTTCTCTTCCTTGGCCTGGGCCAGTTCCTGGCCGAGGGCGGCGTTCTGCTCGGTGAGTTGGGCGTTCTTCTGCAGCAGGTCGTTGACCAGTTGCTCGATTTGATTCAGGGAAGATTCCAGCATGGGTCTATCTCAGGTTGTTGCGAGGGGCGCACACGATAAAGAAAAGTGCCGCTCGTCGCCATTAAATATCGGATTTACAACGTGTCGAACCCGCAGATTGACAGGGTAACCCGCCCCTTGTTCCGGCCTGGGTCAACCGCCGGTCAGGAACGCCCGGGCCAGCTCGGAATTTTGCCGGGGCGCACTCAAGACTGACCGGTCACGACCGATACTCAAAGAGACACATTCTGTCGCACTGGGTGCCTCTCCTTCACTTCCCTGGATCTGCCCTCCATGTCACTACGCAACATCAATATTGCCCCACGCGCACTGCTGGGCTTTGCGCTTATCGGCCTGCTGATGCTCGGCCTCGGTATTTTCTCCCTGATGCAGATGGGCAACATCCGCCAGGCCGGCCTGGCCATCGAACAGGTCAGCGTACCCGCCATCAAGACCCTGGATGAGCTCAACGCCCTGAACCTGCGTATGCGCAGCCTCGCCTACCGCCTGCTGGTGAACCGCGAACCGCAAGGCCAACAGGACATCCTCAAGCTGATGGACCAGCGCAACCAGGAGATCGACCGCGCACGCCAGGCGTACCTGCCGCTGATCACGGCCGCCGATGAGCAGGCGGCATACGATCAGTATGTCCAGTCGCTCAACCAGTACCGCCAGCTGGAGGCACGCATGCGCAGCCTGAGCCAGGCCGGCAGCCTCGATGAGCTGAGGGAGGTTATCAACCGTGACGTGATCGCCACCTCCGAACAGATCAACAAGATCATGGAGACCCTGGTGCGCATCAATACCGAGCAGACCCGTGACACCAACGCGAAAGCCGCCAGCCAGTACGACGCGGCTTTCTCGCTGGTGATCGGCCTGCTGGTCGCCGCCACCGTGCTGACGTTTGCCTGCGCCATGCTGTTGACCCGCAGCATCACCAAGCCGATCGACGAGGCGCTCAGATGCGCCGAACAGATCGCCGACGGCGACCTGACCCACGTCATCCATGCCGAGGGTACCGATGAAGCTGCCCGCCTGCTGCGCGCCATGGCCCGCATGCAGGACAAGCTGCGCGATACCTTGCAGCTGATTGCCGGCTCCGCGACCCAGCTGGCCTCGGCTGCCGAGGAGCTGAACGCCGTCACCGACGAAAGCGCCCGTGGCCTGCAGCAACAGAACAACGAAATCGAACAGGCCGCCACCGCGGTGACCGAGATGACCAGCGCCGTGGAGGAAGTGGCGCGCAATGCCGTCAGCACCTCGGAAGCCTCCAGCGAAGCCAGCCGTTCGGCTGGCGATGGCCGCGACCTGGTCATGGAAACCGTGGGTGCCATCGAGCGCATGAGCGGCGACGTACAAGCCACCGCCAAGCTGATCACCCACCTGGCCGAACAGTCGCGTGATATCGGCAAGGTGCTCGACGTGATCCGTGGCCTGGCAGACCAGACCAACCTGTTGGCACTCAACGCGGCGATCGAGGCGGCACGTGCCGGCGAAGCAGGCCGTGGTTTTGCCGTGGTTGCTGATGAAGTGCGGGCGCTGGCCCACCGTACCCAGCAGTCGACCAGCGAGATCGAGCGGATGATCGGCAGCATTCAGGGCGGAACGGAAGAGGCCGTGGAGTCGATGCGCACCAGCACCGAACGCGCCGAATCGACCCTGAATATCGCTCGTGGCGCGGGCCTGGCGCTGGATACCATTGCCGGCGCAGTGGCGCAGATCAACGAACGCAACCTGGTGATTGCCAGCGCTGCGGAAGAGCAGGCGCAGGTGGCGCGGGAAGTGGACCGCAACCTGGTGAACATCAACGACCTGTCGGTGCAGAGTGCCACCGGGGCGCATCAGACCAGTGCGGCGAGTGCCGAGCTGTCGCGGCTGGCGGTGGACCTCAATGGCCTGGTAGCACGGTTCCGCACCTGAAAAAGCTGGGGCCGCTTTGCGGCCCCTTGCATTCGCGGATCAGTAATCGATCCGAACGTCCCCTTTCGGCACACTGCAGCAGGACAGAATGTAGCCCTCGGCTTCGTCCTCTTCGGTAATGCCGCCGTTGTGCTCCATCTCTACTTCACCGCCCAGCTTGAGCACCTTGCAGGTGCCGCAGATACCCATGCCACAGGCTTTCGGGATCATCAGGCCAACCTTGGCCGCCGCTGCATGCACGGTCTCGCCCGGGGCGATGCGGATACTCTTCTCGCTGCCGATGAACTCCACCAGGTTGAGGTCGGCGGCGTCCAGCTCCGGCGCATCGGCAGCCTGTTCGGCATGCTCGACCGCGTCAGCCTTGGCTTCCGGCGGCGTGGCGCCGAACGACTCCTCGTGGTAGTTCTTCATGTCGAAGCCCACCGCTTCGAGCATGCGCTTGACCGCACTCATGTACGGCGTCGGGCCACAGCAGAACACCACGCGCTCCATGTAGTCCGGTGCAATCAGCTCCATCAGGCGCTGGTTCAGGTAGCCGCGGTAACCCGCCCACGGCTCGCCCAGGCCATGCTTTTCGCAAATGATGTGCAGGCTGAAGTTGGGAATGCGCGAAGCCATCTGCTCCAGCTCGCGATGGTAGATGATGTCCTTCGGCGAACGGGCGCTGTGCACGAACACCATGTCGACATTGCCGTTGGTGTCGTAGAACCAGCGGGCCATCGACATCACCGGGGTAATGCCCACGCCACCGGAAAGGTACAGCACCTTCTGCGCCGGGAAATCGATGGCGTTGAACAGCCCCACCGGGCCGTGCACCGGCAGTTCGGCGCCTTCGTGCATGGTGTCGTGAAGGAAGTTGGACACCAGGCCGCCGGGCACGCGCTTGACCGTGATCGAGAAGCTGTAGGGCACCGAAGGCGAGCTGGAAATGGTGTAGGAGCGCATCACCGGCTTGCCTTCGATCTCCAGCTCCAGGGTGACGAACTGCCCAGGCTTGAAGAAGAACATGATCGGCTGGTCGGCCATGAAGCAGAAGGTGCGCACGTCCCAGGTCTCCTGGATGACCTTGACGCAGCGCACGATGTGGCGGCCGTTGGCCCAGGTCTGGGTGGTGACCGGATTGAGGAAGGTATCGGACATGTTCATCTCCAGCAGCCGACTATTGGCCTTTTATGGCTTGGATAATGCGCAAGCCGAAGACGACGTACATTCCTGCCAGCGACATCGGCGTGCTTATCGCGACCAGCCGCGCACCACAAGGGCTGCGGAGTCGTAATTCAATTCGGCCATGTCGCCCATGGATACGGTTGATGGCGTCTTCGGACGCACACTCCACGGCAAAACAACCGCTGTTTCTTGATAAGCAGCCTTGCGGCACCACAACAACGATTAGCCACCTTTTGCCGGCCGCACTCGGCCCCGAGGAATACACGATGGACGTCACCGCAACCCTGAGCCTGGGCGATCCACTGGAACCTGCACGCAAGGCAACCGCCGAAATGCTGCAGACCCGCGAGCGCACCTTCTCGCTGCCGCAGCCGTTCTACAACGACGAGCGTCTGTTCCAGATCGACATGCAGGAGATCTTCCACAAGGAGTGGCTGATCGCCGGCATGACTTGCGAGATCCCGGCCAAGGGCAACTACATCACCCTGCAGATCGGCAAGAACCCGATCATCGTGGTGCGTGGTGCCGAAGGCAAGGTGCATGCCTTCCACAACGTCTGCCGTCACCGCGGCTCGCGCCTGTGCGTCAGCGACAAGGGCAAGGTGGCCAAGCTGGTCTGCCCGTACCACCAGTGGACCTACGAGCTGGACGGCCGCCTGCTGTTCGCCGGCACCGAAATGGGCGCCGACTTCGACATGAACCAGTACGGCCTGAAGCCGGTGAACGTGAAAGTCGCCGGTGGCTACATCTTCATCAGCCTGGCGGAAAACCCGCCTGCCATCGACGAGTTCCTGGCCACCCTGGACCACTACATGGAACCGTACGACATGGAGAACACCAAGGTGGCGGTGCAAACCACCTTGATGGAAAAGGCCAACTGGAAGCTGGTGCTGGAAAACAACCGCGAGTGCTACCACTGCAACGGTTCGCACCCGGAATTGCTGCAAACCCTGCTGGAATGGGACGACACCAACGACCCGCGCGCCAGCCAGGAATTCAAGGACCACGTGGCTGCCTCGGCCGCCGCCTGGGAAGCCGAGAAGATCCCGTACCTGCACAAGAGCCACGGCCTGCGTAACCGCATCGTGCGCATGCCGCTGCTCAAGGGCACCGTGTCGATGACCATGGACGGCAAGCAGGCCTGCCAGAAGCTGATGGGCCGCATCAAGAACCCGGACCTGGGCTCGATGCGCATCCTGCACCTGCCGCACTCGTGGAACCACTGCATGGGCGACCACATGATCGTGTTCACCGTGTGGCCGATCAGCGCCCAGGAAACCATGGTCACCACCAAGTGGCTGGTGCACAAGGATGCCGTGGAAGGTGTCGATTACGACCCGGAGCGCATGCGCAAGGTGTGGGACGCCACCAACGACCAGGACCGTCGCCTGGCCGAAGAGAACCAGCGCGGGATCAACTCCACCGCCTACCAGCCGGGCCCTTACTCGAAGACCTACGAGTTCGGCGTGGTCAACTTCATCGACTGGTACAGCCAGCGGTTGCTGAACAACCTGGGGGCTGAGCCGGCACCTTACCTGAAGGAAGTGCAGGCACAGTAAGCCCACCCCCCGCCACTGAACGAAGTTTGGTGGCGGGGTTGTTCCTATCTCCCCTTCCGCACCTGAAAACGCGTTTCACCCCCCTCCCTCGTAGCACCCGCCACAGCGAATGGCTGATCAGTATTTGACCAACTCGCTCAACCCCGCATGCACATTCGGATGCAGCGGTGTTCGTACACCTTATCCACAGAGCCACCAACAGAGTTTGTGGGCAACCACGCACGGCATTCGCAACGGAACTGTGGATAAGCGCTGCAAGGCCCTGATTATCAAGTCCGGAAGGATGGAAAGTAAGGTTTGATCATTTTTTGAACAAATCTGTCAACGCCCCTGAATACGCGGCTCGCAGCCGATACCGAACATATTATCCACAGAGGGGCTCACAGCGATTGTGGGCAAAAACAGGTAGATGCTGATGTGCCAGGCAAGCAAGCGCCCTGACAGAGGCTGACTGTTTTTTGATCAAACCTATGGAGGCCGCGTGATACGAGGCCTGGGGCCATGCGCCAACACTTTATCCACATGTTGGCGAACAGATTTGGTGGGCAAGTGCGTGGCCGAGGCCTGGTCCTGAATGCAGGAGCGGCCTTGTGTCGCAATGGGCTGCGCAGCAGCCCCCGAATCCTGGGCCTGGCTCAGGATCTGGGGGCCGCTGCGCAGCCCATCGCGACACAAGGCCGCTCTTACACGGGACGGCGGGAGGCTCTAGCGCAGCACGCCTTCTTCCACCAGCAGCTTGAGGATGGCTTCGGCGCCTTCCTGCGGAGTAACGTCTTTCAACACCTTGCCACCGCCACCACTGGCCTTGGCGGTTGCCGCCTTCATGCGGTCGGCGCCGCTCTTGGCCTTGATCACCTTCAGCCGCTTGGGCCGCGGACGGGCTGGCTGCAGCTCGGCCTCGGCCAGCAGCGAGTCTTCGACGATGGCCACGTTGCGGGCCGCCAGGACACCACGGCGCGCCGGCCCGAAGGCACTCTGGCGCGGCTTTGGCGCGGCGTTATCCACAGTCGCCAGCAGCGGCAGGCGCACCTTCAGCCGGCGCCGCTGGCCACGTGGCAGGGCCTGCAATACCTGGGCGGTGCCGTTGTCGATCGATTCCACTTCGGCCAGGCCCACGATCAACGGCCAGCCGAGTTTTTCCGCCAGCAGGAACGGCAGCATGCCCGACCCTTCGCCGGTCTCTGCCTGGCTGCCGGTCAGCACCAGCTGCGCCCCGGCGTCACGCAGGTAGTCGCCCAGCACGCCCAGCACATCGGCACCGGCCGGCTGCTCCAGCACATCCAGGTGGTCCAGGCCCATGCCCAGGTAGGCGCGCAGCGCTTCTTCGTGTGGGTTGCCGGCGTGCACCACCTGCAAGTTATCCCCAGCCAGCTGCAAGCCCAGTTCCACCGCGCGGGCATCCTGCTCGGCGCGGCGCGCACGGCCAGAGCTGGGGTGGGCACCGATGGAAACCAGGCTGATCACTTTGGTACTCATGCTCGTGCCCTTATGCCGCGTCGCGCTGGCCGCCGCTGCGGTAGTTATCCACAGCCTCGATCAGCGCCTTGAGAATTGCCGAGCTGTCGCCAATCACCGACAGGTCGGCCCGTTTGATCATGTCGCAGCCGGGGTCCATGTTGATCGCCACCACCTTGTCGCAGGCGCCGATGCCCTGCAGGTGCTGGATCGCCCCCGAGATACCCACAGCCACATAGACCCGTGCGGTAACCCAGGTACCGGTCGCGCCCACCTGGCGGTTGCGCGGCATGAAGCCGTCGTCCACCGCCACCCGCGAGGCGCCTTCGGTGGCGCCCAGCGCTGCGGTAGCCTGGTGGTACAGGTCCCAGTCCTTGACCCCGTTGCCACCGGAGACGATGAACTCGGCCTCGGCCATGGCAATGGTGGCCGGGTCGACGGCCACCGAGCCGAGGTCTTCGATCCGCGACAGGCTGCGCGGCACACTTGTGGACAACTCTACCGGCAGCGCTTCGTGGCGGCTTTCGCTGACCGGCTCGGCGCATTCGGCCGCCGCCAGGATCAGGCGTGGCACGGCGCGTTGCAGGTCCTGCTGGCCGGCACCGGCACGGCCAATGCACTGGCCGTCCTTGACCTGCCATACCCGCGTCGCCGGGCGCTCGCCCAGCGCCGCGCCCAGGCGTCGGCCGAGTTCGCCGCCACCGGTGCGGCTGTCGGGCAGCAGCCAGTGGCGCGGGGCGAACTGGTTATCCACAGCGCGCAGGCCCTGTACCAGTTGTTCCGGTGCATAACCTTCGAAGGCCTCGCCCTCGATGACCAGCAGGCGGTCGACGCCGGCTGTGGAAAAGTTGCTTTCCTTGTGCTCGCCAAACACCACCGCCAGTACTGCGCCGTCGCTGCCGGCCAGGCTGTGGGCCAGGCCGAGCAGGTCGCGGTCGTGGCTGCTCAGGCGGCCACCGACCATGTCCGGCACCACGGCAATGTAGAACGCCGGCGCCGCCACCTGGTGCAACGGCAGCTTGACCTCGGCCGCCGCCGTGCGCCGCCCGCCCACACCGGTGCCCTGCTGGGCGCCGCTGCGGTCGATACGCTTGAGGCCGGCCGGGCCGATGAAGCCTGCGGCAATCGCGTGAGGGTTCTTGCGGATCAGGCCGTTCGGCCCCATCCAGCGGGTTTGCTGGGTCTGCATCGCTGCATGCAGCGGGTGCAGACGGTTACGGGCGATCCACTCGGCGCGCGGGTCGCGGCGGATAATGTCGCTCATCAGTGCACCTCCGCAGGTTCACGTTTGGCCGTTTGCGTCTTGGCGGCAGCGGGCGCGTCCTCTTCGATCAGCACGTCGGCGACCAGCTCGGCCAGGTCCTTGATCTGTGGGCGCGGTTCGACCACGCCTTCAAGCATCGCGGTGCACTGTGGGCAACCCACGGCCACCAGCTCGGCCTCGGTCTGGCGGATATCGTCCATGCGCATGTCGGGGATCCGCTGCTTGCCGGGGATGTCGGTGATCGGCGCACCGCCGCCACCGCCACAGCAGCGCGAGCGGAAGCCGGAGCGTTCCATTTCGCGCACCTCGATGCCCAACGCCTTGAGCACTGCCCGCGGGGCTTCGTACTCGCCGTTGTAGCGGCCCAGGTAGCACGGGTCGTGGTAGGTGACACTGCCACCTTTGTGCTGGCCAAGGTTGAGCTTGCCGGCCGCGATCAGTTCGGCGATGTAGGTGCTGTGGTGCTGCACCTGGTACTCACCGCCCAGGGCGCCGTACTCGTTCTTCAGCACATGGAAGCTGTGTGGGTCACAGGTGACGATGCGCTGGAACTGGTACTTGGCCAGGGTCTGGATATTGCGCTTGGCCAGTTGCTGGAAGGTCGCTTCGTCGCCCAGGCGGCGCGCCACGTCGCCGCTGTCGCGCTCCTCCAGGCCGAGCACGGCAAAGTCCACGCCGGAGGCCTTGAGCACCTTGACGAACGAACGCAGGGTCCGCTGGTTGCGCATGTCGAAGGCACCATCGCCGACCCAGAACAGCACCTCGGTGGTTTTCACCTCCGACAGCAGTTGCAGGTTAAGGTCGGCGGCCCAGTTCATCCGCCCACCGGGGGCGAAACCGCCCGGGTTGTCGGTGGCGATCAGGTTGTCCAGCACCTCGGCGCCCTTGTTCGGCGTGGCGCCCTTTTCCAGGGTGAGGTGGCGGCGCATGTCGACAATGGCGTCGACGTGCTCGATCATCATCGGGCATTCCTCGACACAGGCACGGCAGGTGGTGCACGACCACAGCGTTTCGGCGTCGACCAGGCCATTGACGATCGGCTGGTGCGGGTGGCCGCCATGCTCGCCGATCGGCTTGCCAGGGTATGGGCTGCCGGCGAACTGGGCGTCGGTACCACCGGCCAGGCCGATGACCATGTCCTGGATGAGTTTTTTCGGGTTCAGTGGCTGGCCGGCGGCAAACGCCGGGCACATGGCTTCACATTTGCCGCACTGCACGCAGGCATCGAAGCCCAGCAGCTGGTTCCAGGTGAAGTCCACGGGTTTTTCCACGCCCAGCGGTGCGTTCGGGTCTTCCAGGTCCAGTGGCTTGAGGCCGGTGGAGCGGCCGCCGCCGAAGCGCTCGGCACGGCGGTGCCAGGCCAGGTGCAGGGCACCGGCGAAGGCGTGTTTCATCGGCCCGCCCCAGGTCATGCCGAAGAACAGCTCGGACACGCCCCACAGCACGCCCAGGCCGAGAATCGCGACCATCACCCAGCCGCCGGTATTGGCAGGCAGGATGCCGGCGACCGGCAGGGTGGCGATGAAGAAGCTCGCGGCGAACGCCAGCAGGCTCTTCGGCAGGCGCATCCACGGCCCCTTGGACAGCCGGGATGGCGGGTTGAGTCGGCGTTTGAAGACGAAAATGGCGCCGCTGAACATGATCACCGTGGCCACCAGCAACGCGTAGCCGAGGATCTTGCTCTGCAGGCCGAAGCCATGCACCAGGATTGCCAGCGCGGCCGACAGCACGAAGCCGCCTGCGGTGGCCACGTGGGTCTTGGACATGTACTTGTCGCGCTCGACCACGTGGTGCAGGTCCACCAGGTAACGGCGCGGCATGGCCAGCAGGCCGCCGATCAGGTTGACCTTGGATGGCCGGCCGCGCCGCCACATGCGCACCCGGCGCAGGGCGCCGAGCACTGCCAGGCCAAGGGCAGCGAACAGCAGGATGGGTAGAAGGGTGTTCAACATGGGAGGCTCCCACAACAGCGGTTGCAAGGGGTTCAGGCCCCTGGAATCCTGCACCGGCCCTGTGGGAGCGGGCATGCCCGCGAATGCGTCAGATCAGACAACTCTGTTGTTCATGCTGACGCTTTCGCGGGCACGCCCGCTCCCACAGGGGCCAATGTGTGCCGACAGTGCGATCAGAAATCCTTGCACAGGCGCAAGGCGTCGTAGATCGCCGCATGCACGTTGCGCTGGGCCACGCAGTCGCCGATGCGGTACAGCAGGTAGCCTTCGCCCGGCTGGCTGAGGATCGGCTGTGGCTTGATGGCGAACAGCGCCTCCACGTCGATCTGGCCCTTGTTGCGCGAACCTTCCTTCAGCGCGTAGTACAGCTGCTCGTCAGGACGCACGCCGTTCTCCACCACCACCTGGTCGACCACGCGCTCTTCCTTGGCGCCGGTGTATTCGTTCTCCAGCACCGCCACCAGTTTGTCGCCCTCGCGGTAGACCTTTTCCAGCATCATGTCGCCGGTCATGATCACTTCTTTCGGGTAGATGCTGCGGTAGTAGGTCGGGAAGCTGGTACCGCCCATGGCCACGCCCGGCTTGATGTCGTCGGTGACGATTTCCACCTGGCTGCCCTTGTCGGCGATGAAGTCGGCCACCGACATACCGGTGAATTCGCAGATGGTGTCGTACACCAGCACGTTCTTGCCCGGGGCAACCTTGCCGTCGAGCACGTCCCAGCTGCTGACCACCAGCCCTTCGGCGGCGCCCCAGTGCTCGTTCTGCTCGAGGAACGAATGCCCGCCCACGGCCAGCACGATGATGTCCGGGCGCAGGTCCTGGATGGTTGCCACGTCGGCCGCGGTACCCAGGCGCAGGTCGACCTTCAGGCGCGCCAGCTCCAGCTGGTACCAGCGGGTGATACCGGCGATCTGGTCACGCTGCGGCGCCTTGGCGGCGATGGTGATCTGCCCGCCGATCTGCTCCTTCTTCTCGAACAGGGTCACGTCGTGGCCACGTTCGGCAGCCACGCGGGCCGCTTCCATGCCGGCCGGGCCGGCGCCCACCACGACGACCTTGCGCTTGGCGCCGGTGGTCTTCTCGATGATGTGCGGCACGCCCATGTATTCACGGGAAGTCGCGGCGTTCTGGATGCACAGCACGTCCAGGCCCTGGTACTGGCGGTCGATGCAGTAGTTGGCACCGACGCACTGCTTGATCTGGTCGATCTGGCCCATCTTGATCTTGGCGATCAGGTGCGGGTCGGCGATGTGTGCACGGGTCATGCCGACCATGTCCACGTAGCCGCCTTCGAGGATACGCGTGGCCTGGTTCGGGTCCTTGATGTTCTGCGCGTGCAGTACCGGGACCTTGACCACTTCCTTGATGCCCGCCGCCAGGTGCAGGAACGGCTCCGGCGGGTAGCTCATGTTGGGGATGACGTTGGCCAGGGTGTTGTGGGTGTCGCAACCCGAGCCGACCACGCCGATGAAGTCGATCATGCCGGTGGCGTCGTAGTACGCGGCGATCTGCTTCATGTCCTCATGGCTGAGGCCGTCCGGATGGAACTCGTCACCGCAAATGCGCATGCCCACGCAGAAGTCGTCACCGACCTCGGCGCGAACGGCCTTGAGCACTTCCAGGCCGAACTTCATGCGGCCTTCGAAAGTACCGCCCCATTCGTCGGTACGCTTGTTGACCCGCGGGCTCCAGAACTGGTCGATCATGTGCTGGTGCACGGCCGACAGCTCGACACCGTCCAGGCCACCTTCCTTGGCGCGACGTGCCGCTTGCGCGTAGTTGCCGATCACGCGCCAGATCTCTTCCACCTCGATGGTCTTGCAGGTGGCGCGGTGCACGGGTTCACGGATACCCGATGGCGACATCAGGGTCGGCCAGTTGAAGCCGTCCCAGCGCGAGCGACGGCCCATGTGGGTAATCTGGATCATGATCTTGGCGCCATGCTTGTGCATGGCGTCGGCCAGGTTCTGGAAGTGCGGGATGATGCGGTCGGTCGACAGGTTGACCGACGACCACCATTCCTGCGGGCTGTCGATGGCGACGACGGACGAGCCGCCGCAGATCGCCAGGCCGATACCGCCCTTGGCCTTTTCTTCGTAGTACTTCACATAGCGGTCGGTCGTCATGCCGCCGTCAGTGGCGTAGACCTCCGCGTGTGCGGTGCTGAGCACGCGGTTGCGGATGGTCAGTTTGCCGATCTGGATCGGCTGGAACATTGCTTCGAATGCCATGACGCTATCTCCGGCTTACAACGGCTTGACGACGAACAGGCCATCTTCGTGGCCTTCTTCCGAACCGCCGTAGACCTGTTCGGCCACGGTGCGGATCGAGCTGCCGCGGGCAGCGAGAATCTGGTCCATGGCGCCGGCGAACCAGCCGGTGAACATGTAGTCGACCTTGCGGCCGCACTTGCCATAGACGTACACGAATGCCGAGTGCTTGAGCTTGACGCTGCAGGTACCCTTGTCCAGGTCGATGTCCTGGATCTCGAACAGGCCCCAGCCGCGCTGGCTCAGGCGCTTCATGTAGTGCTCGAACACCGCTACGCCTTCCAGGCCATGGCATTCGGCTTCTTTTTCACACCAGTGCCAGGCGGACTTGTAGCCGGCCTTGTAGAGGATCTCGGCGTACTTGTCGGCACCGAGGACTTCTTCGATACCCATGTGGTTGTTGACGAAGAAATGGCGCGGCACATACAGCATCGGCAGGGCGTCGCTGGTCCAGACACCGGTCTCGCTGTCGACTTCGATTGGCAATTGCGGGGCGATCTTGGCCATGGAAACTCAACTCCATAAAAATTTTGTTTGGGATGCCCCGGCGTTGCTGGCAGGGGCTTACAGGCTTGGAGAGCGGCTTATTCGCCCCACACGTCCTTGAGGACGTTGACCCAGTTCTCGCCCATGATCTTGCGCACCACGCGCTCGGAGTGGCCGCGCTTGAGCAAGGTTTCGGTGAGGTTGGGGAATTCGCCCACGGTACGGATACCCAGCGGGTTGATGATCTTGCCGAAGTTGGTCAGGCGACGGGCATAGCCCTTGTCGTGGGTCAGGTACTCGAAGAAGTCCTGGCCATGGCCCTGGGTGAAGTCGGTACCGATACCGATGGCGTCTTCACCGACGATGTTCATGGTGTATTCGATGGCTTCGGCATAGTCGTCGATGGTCGAGTCGATGCCCTTGGCCAGGAACGGCGCGAACATGGTCACGCCTACGAAACCGCCGTGGTCGGCGATGAACTTCAGCTCTGCATCGGACTTGTTGCGCGGGTGTTCTTTCAGGCCCGACGGCAGGCAGTGCGAGTAGCACACCGGCTTTTTCGATTCGAGGATGACTTCTTCGGAAGTCTTGGAGCCGACGTGGGACAGGTCGCACATGATGCCGACGCGGTTCATCTCCGCGACGATCTCGCGACCGAAGCCCGACAGGCCGCCGTCACGCTCGTAGCAACCGGTGCCCACCAGGTTCTGGGTGTTGTAGCACATTTGCACGATGCCCACGCCGAGTTGCTTGAACACGTCGACGTAGGCGATCTGGTCTTCGAACGCGTGGGCGTTCTGGAAGCCGAAGAGGATGCCGGTCTTGCCCAGTTCCTTGGCCTTGCGGATGTCGGCGGTGGTGCGCACCGGCATGACCAGGTCGCTGTTTTCGCGGATCAGCTTCTGGCTGGCGGCGATGTTGTCGACGGTTGCCTTGAAGCCTTCCCAGACCGAAACCGTGCAGTTGGCCGCAGTCAGCCCGCCCTTGCGCATGTCTTCGAACAGCTCGCGGTTCCATTTGGCAATGATCAGGCCGTCGATGACGATGCTGTCGGCGTGAAGTTCGGCTGGGCTCATCAGGCTGTCCCCTTTTATTGAATAGGTTGGCGCCAAACCTTGTGCCGGCGCTTTGGGGCCAGCATATGCCTGTGCCCAACGGCGCCCCGATGCAAAAACGACAGGGGGTTTGCCGAAAGCGTCAATGCGCGACAACGCGCCTGTTCCAGCGCCTTGACGACGCCGTTCGGGGATGAGAGACAGTCTCGATAACGACGTTTTCCAGGGTTTTATGAACATTTGTTCAGGTAGCTACCGCGGCGCCGTCGTCTGAGCGAGAATCCCTGCGATTCGTCAGCCTGTTGAGGAGAATACGGATGAAATCAATGGCATGGCTGGTACTGCTGGCTGTCGTGTCGGGCGCCCAGGCCGGCGAGGAAGAAAGCACCCCGTGCGACAACGTCGAGACCGACCAGCAGACCTACGCTTGCGCGGCATTCAACAAGCAGACTGCCGAACGCGAGCTGAAAGCGGCCTATGACGACCTGATCCAGCGCATCCGTGACCAGTATGCCGACGAAGGCGACCAGGCGAGCGCACTGGTCACGCGCATGGACGCTGCCGAAAAGCTGTGGACGCAGCTGCGTGATGCCGACTGCAAGGTCGAGACCTTTGCCGAGAAGCCCGGCAGCAAGGCATTCCAGGCGGCCTGGGATACCTGCGTGGCGCAGCGCAGTGATGACCGTTCGGAGTACCTGCAGTCCATCGGCCAGCAGTAAGCCTGTACCGGCCTCTTCGCGGGCACGCCCGCTCCCACAGGTACTGCGCAACGCTCACGGGCGGCGGGGTTCCTGTGGGAGCGGGCGTGCCCGCGAAGAGGCCGGTACAGGCGCAAATCAAACCGCTCGGGCCAGGCGGTCCTCGCGCGGGCAGCGCTGATAGCGCGCCCGATAGCAGCGGGTAAAGTACGAAGCCGATTCGAACCCGCACGCCACCCCGACCTCCAGCACACTCATGTCGGTCTGGCGTAAAAGTTGCCGAGCCTTGTCCAGCCGCAGGCGCAGGTAGAAGCCGCTGGGCGTGTCGTCCAGGTGCAGGCGAAACAGGCGCTCCAGCTGCCGCCGGGTCACCTGCACCGCATCGGCCAGCACCTGGGTATTGAGCGGCTGCTCGGTGTTGCGCTCCATTTCGCCAATCACCTTCACCAGCTTCTTGTTGCTGATGCCGTAGCGGCTGGCGATCTGCATGCGCTGGTGGTCCTGGCGCTGGCGGATACGCCCGAGCACGAACTGCTCCGAGACCTGCACCGCCAGTTCGCTGCCGTGGGCCTGTGCAATCAGGTCGAGCATCAGGTCGATCGAGGCGGTACCGCCGGCGCAGGTGATGCGCCGCCGGTCGATCTCGAACAGCTCCTGGGTCGCCTGCAGGTTCGGGTAGTTCTCCTTGAACGCTTCGAGCGCCTCCCAATGCACGGTGGCGCGGTGGCCATCCAGCAGGCCGGCCTCGGCCAGCACCACCGCACCGGTGTCGATGCCGCCCAGAATCACCCCGTCGCGGTCGAGCCGGCGCAGCGCGTGTTGCAAGGCCGGCCCGTAGCAGGCCAGGGGATCGAAGCCGGCGACGATCAGCAGGACGCCACCCGGTTCAGCCGTCGCCAGCGCTGCGTCGGCATTCACCGACATGCCGTTGCTGGCCTGTACTGCGCCGCCATCCAGGCTCAGCACCTGCCAGCTGTACGATGGGCCTTTGAAACGGTTCGCCACCCGCAATGGCTCCAGGGCGCTGATGAAGCCAATCGCCGAGAAACCGGGTAACAGCAGGAAATGGATGATTTGCGGCATTGCATGCTCCACGGCAAAGGTGGTCGCCTCCGTGCAATTGTTGGTCGCCAGGGTGCGATTTTCCACCCTGGCAGCAGCGTAGCGTGTTCACACGGCCCAGAGAGGCCGGCCCCTATAAAAAACGCCCTGCCGATGGAGAGCCACCATGCAACGCTTGATCCGCCGCAGCCTGTTGTCCGTAGCCCTGAGCACTATCGTCGCTTCCCCGCTTTATGCCGCCGAACCCGCGGCCTGCAAGAACGTCCGCCTGGGCGTGGTCAACTGGACCGACGTCATCGCCACCAGCGCCATGGCCCAGGTGCTGCTCGACGGCCTGGGCTACCAGACCAAGCAGACCAGTGCGTCGCAACAGATCATCTTCGCCGGCATCCGTGACAAGCGCCTGGACATGTTCCTCGGGTACTGGAACCCGATCATGACCCAGACCATCACCCCGTTCCTCGACGCCAAACAGGTCAAGGTACTCGACAAGCCCAGCCTGGAAGATGCCCGCGCCACCCTGGCGGTACCCAAGTACCTGGCCGACAAGGGCCTGAAGACTTTCGCCGATATCCACAAGTTCGAAAAGGAGCTGGGCGGGAAAATCTACGGCATCGAGCCAGGCTCGGGCGCCAACACCCAGATCAAGGCGATGATCGCCAAGAACCAGTTCGGCCTGGGCAAGTTCCAGCTGGTCGAGTCCAGCGAGGCCGGCATGCTCGCCGCCGTCGACCGCGCAGTTCGGCGCAATGAGGCCGTGGTGTTCTTCGGCTGGGCGCCACACCCGATGAACGTGAACATCGACATGGTCTATCTCGGCGACAGCCAGGACGCCCTGGGGCCTGACGAAGGCCGCGCGACGGTCTGGACAGTGACCGCGCCGGACTATGCCGAACGTTGCCCCAACGCCCACCGCCTGTTGGCCAACCTCAACTTCAGCGCCGAAGACGAGAGCCGCATGATGCAGCCGCTGCTCGACCACAAGGACCCGCTGGAATCGGCCCGCCAATGGCTCAAGGACCATCCCCAGGACAAGGCCCGCTGGCTTGACGGGGTGACCACCTTCGATGGCAAGCCGGCGGCGGACAACCTCAAGCTCACCGCCAACTGATCCGGCCTCTTCGCGGGCATGCCCGCTCCCACAGGTACAGCGACACACTCAGGGTCACGTAAACCCTGTGGGAGCGGGCGCGCCCGCGAAAAGCCCAACACAGCTATCACAAGGAACCCACCATGAACCACGACGTCATCATCACCTGCGCCCTCACCGGCGCCGGCGACACCGCCTCGAAAAGCCACCTGGTCCCGGTCACCCCCAAGCAGATCGCCGAAGCCGCCGTGGAAGCCGCCAAAGCCGGCGCCACCGTGGTCCACTGCCACGTCCGCGACCCGCAGACCGGCCGCTTCAGCCGCGACGTGGCGCTGTACCGCGAAGTCATGGAACGCATCCGCGAAGCCGATGTGGACATCATCGTCAACCTCACCGCCGGCATGGGCGGCGACCTGGAAATCGGCCCGGGCGAAACGCCACTGGAGTTCGGCCCCGGCACCGACCTGATCGGCCCGCTGGAACGCCTGGCACACGTCGAAGCGCTGCTGCCGGAGATCTGCACCCTGGACTGCGGCACGCTCAACTTCGGTGACGGCAACTCGATCTACGTTTCCACCCCGGCGCAACTGCGTGCCGGCGCCCGGCGCATCACCGAACTGGGGGTCAAGGCCGAGCTGGAAATCTTCGACACCGGCCACCTGTGGTTCGCCAAGCAGATGATCAAGGAAGGCCTGCTCGATGACCCGCTGTTCCAGCTGTGCCTGGGTATCCCGTGGGGCGCGCCGGCCGATACCACCACCATGAAGGCGATGGTCGACAACCTGCCGGCCAATGTCACCTGGGCCGGCTTCGGCATCGGCCGCATGCAGATGCCGATGGCCGCCCAGGCGGTGCTGCTGGGTGGCAACGTGCGCGTGGGCCTGGAAGACAACCTGTACCTGGACCGCGGCGTGCTGGCCAGCAACGGCCAATTGGTCGAGCGCGCGGTAGAAATCATTTCGCGCCTTGGTGCCCGTGTGCTTACCCCAGCCGAAGGCCGGGAAAAGATGAACCTCAAACGCCGCTGAGCCATTCAGGAGAACACCATGACCTTCATCACCCAGATCAACACCTTCGCTGCCCTGGGTAGCGGCGTGATCGGCAGCGGCTGGGTCGCCCGCGCCTTGGCCCACGGCCTCGACGTGGTCGCCTGGGACCCGGCACCCGGCGCCGAACAGGCGCTGCGCAAGCGTGTTGCCAATGCCTGGCCGGCCCTGCAGAAGCAAGGCCTGGCGCCGGGTGCTTCCCCGGACCGGCTGAAGTTCGTCGCCACCATCGAGGAATGCGTGCGTGATGCCGACTTCATCCAGGAAAGCGCGCCGGAGCGGCTGGACCTGAAGCTCGACCTGCACGCGAAAATCAGCGCCGCGGCCAAACCCGACGCCATTATCGGCAGCAGCACCTCGGGCCTGTTGCCCAGCGAGTTCTACGAGTCGGCCACCCACCCCGAGCGCTGCGTGGTCGGCCACCCTTTCAACCCGGTGTATCTGCTGCCACTGGTAGAGATCGTCGGCGGCAAACGCACTGCGCCGGAGGCCATCGAAGCGGCCAAGGTCATCTATACCGCGCTGGGCATGCGCCCGCTGCATGTGCGCAAGGAAGTCCCCGGCTTCATCGCCGACCGCCTGCTTGAAGCGCTGTGGCGCGAAGCCCTGCACCTGGTCAACGACGGCGTGGCCAGCACGGGCGAGATCGACGATGCAATCCGCTTCGGCGCCGGCCTGCGCTGGTCGTTCATGGGCACGTTCCTCACCTACACCTTGGCCGGTGGCGACGCTGGCATGCGCCACTTCATGGCTCAGTTCGGCCCGGCGCTGAAGCTGCCATGGACCTACCTGCCAGCACCGGAGCTGACCGACAAGCTGATCGACGACGTGGTCGAAGGCACCTCGCAACAGCTGGGCGAACGTAGCATCGCCGCGCTGGAGCGCTATCGTGATGACACCCTGCTGGCCGTGCTGGACGCCGTGAAAACCAGCAAGGCCAAGCACGGCATGGCCTTCGGCGATTGAGGAGCCTGTAATGCCCGCACTGATCACCTACCGCACCCCGGTCCAGGCGGACTGGGTCGACTACAACGGGCATCTGCGCGATGCCTTCTACCTGCTGATCTTCAGCTATGCCACCGATGCGCTGATGGAGCGCATCGGCCTGGATGCCGACAGCCGGGGGCAAAGCGGCAATTCGCTGTTCACCCTGGAAGCGCACATCAACTACCTGCACGAAGTGAAGCTGGGCTGCGAGGTATGGGTGCAGAGCCAGATCATCGGCTTCGACCGCAAGCGCTTGCACGTCTACCACAGCCTGCATCGGGCGGGGTTCGACGAGGTGCTGGCGGCCAGCGAGCAGATGCTGCTGCATGTGGACCTGGCCGGGCCGAAGTCGGCGCCGTTCAGTGAGCACAGTGTCGGGTTGCTGCAGGGGTTGGTGGCTGAGCAGCAGGATGTGCCCCCGGCTGTGTTCCTCGGCCGAGTGATAGCCCTGCCTACGCCAAACTGAGCAGCAACCTATGACCTGTGGCAGCGGGCATGCCCGCGAATGCGATGCTGGGTTGACCGCCGCATTCGCGGGCACGCCCGCTGCCACAGGTCATGTCTTCAGGCAAAAAAATAGCCCCGGGAAGCCGTGAGCAACCGGGGCCAAGAGCGAGCAGCATCCACGTTGCACGAACGAGGGTGACCAAACCCTCCGTTGCGGTAGATGGCTTGAGTTTGCGCAGTTCCCGGCCGTTCGATTTAGCCGGAAACGACCTGTTCTTAGCCAAAGCAGCCATGCCGCCATTCTGTGGTTGCGGGTATGTCGCCAGCGTCACAGAATCGGTCGTAAATCACAGCAGCACTCTCTTAGCGATAAAAGGGACAACAGCCATGATGCATGCGGATTTGATTGACCAGGACGACCTGGCAGGCCACCTGCGCGCGCGCGGGTTCGACATTCCGGCCGGCGCCAGCGCCGAGCAGGCCTGCGAGGCAGTGGTGCGCGGGCTGACCGAGCCCAATGCGCGGGCGCTGAAGGGCATGGTGGAGCAGATGTATACCGGTAGCGCGACGATCCTGCCGGCGGTGCGCCAGGCCATCGACAAGCAGCTGTTGCCAGCGTTGGCGCAGTTCAACAAACGCGCCTGACTGGGTATTCCTACACCGGCCCCTTCGCGGGTAAACCCGCTCCCACAGGTACTGCACCGCTTTTGAACCCGGTGCAGTACCTGTGGGAGCGGGTTTACCCGCGAAGAGGCTGGTGCCGTTTCAGAGCCTTACACTGGCAAAGGTCGACTCGTTGCGCGCCTGGCTCAGGGCAGCCATCGGCCCGCTGTGCGGCGACAGGGTCATGGCCTGCGGGATCGGCATCATGGCGACCTGCTGCGCGGTATTGGAACCCACACGCTCGTCACGTGGCGGAATACCGAAATACTCGCGGTAGCACTTGGAGAAGTGCGGGGTCGACACGAAGCCGCATACCGAGGCCACTTCGATGATCGACATCGGCGTCTGCTTCAGCAACTGCCGGGCGCGGATCAGGCGCAGCTTCAGGTAGTAGCGCGACGGCGAACAGTGCAGGTACTTCTGGAACAGCCGCTCGAGCTGGCGGCGCGATACCGACACGTACACCGCCAGTTCGTCCAGGTCGATCGGCTCTTCGAGGTTGGCCTCCATCAACGCGACGATCTCCTGCAGCTTCGGCTGGTTGGTGCCGAGCATGTGCTTGAGCGGCACGCGCTGGTGGTCCTGCTCGTTGCGAATACGCTCGTAGACGAACATCTCCGAGATCGCCGCCGACAGCTCGCGGCCATGGTCGCGGCTGATCAGGTGCAGCATCATGTCCAGCGGCGCGGTGCCGCCGGAGCTGGTGAAGCGGTTACGGTCCAGGGTGAACAGGCGGGTACTCATGTTCACCCGTGGGTAGGCCTCCTGCATCGCCGCCAGGCATTCCCAGTGCACGCTGCAATCGAAACCGTCGAGCAGGCCGGCGCAGGCCAGCGCCCAGCTGCCGGTGCACACCGCACCCAGGCGGCGCGACTGGCGGGCCTGGGCCTGCAGCCAGGTGACATGCTCACGGGTAACGGTGCGCTGGATGCCGACGCCGCCGCAGACGATGACGGTGTCCATCGGTGGGGCGCTGTGCATGGCCGCGTCCGGGGTGATCTGCAGGCCGTCGCTGGCCCACACCTGGCCGCCATCGACGGTCAGGGTGTGCCAGCGGTACAGCTCGCGACCGGACAGCTGGTTGGCCATGCGCAGCGGCTCCACGGCCGATGCCAGGGAAATCAGGGTGAAATTGTCCAGAAGGAGAAACCCGATGGACTGAGGGGCTGTGCGGTTCTGGGTTGGGTTCCCGGAGGTGTACGACGTCATCGCGATTTCTCCTCACACAAATGCAGGGTGTGTGCCTCAGGCGAGCACTGATTTTCTTGTTATGGCCCCCGGGTCATGTGCAGGGGCTTGTTTCCAATCTCAACGCAAAGGCCGTGCCTGAAATTGAACGGCCATCCAAAAAAACCTGAAAACGACGCCTTCATCCGGCAAATCAGGTACTTCGATCGCTTTGACTGGTGTTCGCAAAGCACCGTCCTAGCGCCTTGCATGCAGCAACTGAGCAATTTGGTGACACGCGGCGTGCAGGTTGCCCAGAAACGACACTCATGAGTGTCACCGACAATGCCCGTGCTGATAGCGACAGCCGACGATTGGTCAGCTCAGGCCGCGCACTGAAACAGGGCGCGGCGCACTTGAAACGTTCAAGGGCCTCGATCGCGGATGAATCCGCTCCTACAGGGTCATGCATGCCTTGTAGGAGCCGGATTCATCCGCGATGAGGCCCTTGAGAGGGTCAACGACTCAGCATTCAATGGCGCTGACCGCCAGGCCACCGCGCGAGGTCTCTTTATATTTGTCGTGCATGTCGGCGCCGGTGTCACGCATGGTGCGGATCACCTGGTCGAGGGAAATGAAGTGCTCGCCGTCACCACGCAAGGCCATCTGCACCGCGTTGATGGCTTTTACCGCAGCAATGGCGTTGCGCTCGATGCACGGCACCTGGACCAACCCGCCAACCGGGTCGCAGGTCAGGCCGAGGTTGTGTTCCAGGGCGATTTCAGCGGCGTTCTCCACCTGCGCCGGGGTTGCCCCCAGTACTTCGGCCAAACCGGCGGCGGCCATGGCACAGGCCGAACCGACTTCACCCTGGCAGCCAACCTCGGCACCGGAAATCGACGCGTTCTTCTTGCACAGGATGCCCACTGCCGCAGCGGCGAGGAAGAAGTCGACCACACTGGACTCGTTCACCGCATCGCTGAAGCGCATGTAGTAATGCAGTACCGCCGGAATGATGCCGGCAGCGCCATTGGTTGGCGCAGTGACCATGCGCCCGCCGGCAGCGTTCTCTTCATTGACCGCCAGGGCGAACAGGTTGACCCATTCCATGGCGCTCATGGTCGAGCCGATCACGTTGGGCTTGCCGATTTCCTGCAGGCTGCGGTGCAGCTTGGCAGCGCGACGGCGCACATTAAGGCCGCCAGGCAGCGTGCCTTCGTACTTCAGGCCATTGTTGACACATTCCTGCATGGCCTCCCACAGCTTGTGCAGGCCAGCGCGGATCTCTTCCTCGCTGCGCCAGACCTTCTCGTTGGCCATCATCAATTGCGACACGCTGAGGTCGTTTTGCTTGCACAGGCGCAGCAGTTCGGCGGCGCTGCCGAAGTCGTACGGCAGCTCGGTCTGGTCGGCATCCAGCACGCCGCTGGCGGCCTGGGCGGCATCGACCACGAAGCCGCCACCCACCGAGTAGTAGGTGTCGCGGTGCAGTTCGCCCTGTTCGCCTTCGGCAATCAGGGTCATGGCGTTGGGATGATACGGCAGGTTCTCGTCCAGCAGCCGCATGTCGCGGGCCCAGACGAACTCGATGGGCAGGCGGTTATCCAGCAGCAGCGTGTCGGTTTCCCGCAGGTCGGCGATACGCGGCACGATCTGGGTCGGGTCAATGGCGTCAGGCCATTCGCCCATCAGGCCCATGATGGTGGCGTTGTCGGTGCCGTGACCGATGCCGGTGGCTGACAGCGAGCCATACAGGCGCACTTCGATCCGCTTCACACGCTCCAGCTCGCCGCGTTCGCGCAGGCCCTGAACGAACAGGGCACCGGCACGCATGGGGCCGACGGTGTGGGAGCTGGAAGGCCCGACACCGATCTTGAACAGGTCGAACACGCTGATGGCCATTGTCGAATCACCTCTTGCTGGGCTTGTCTCTGCGCGCCATGCGCAGGGCGGGACAGCTGCTAGGCTGAAGCAGCGGGCCGCCTTGAATGCACGCATCATCGGGCTTTTGCCGTAGCCCTCGCCGTCTGCAACCGACGTAATTTTGTCCAGCAGCGCCGCACGATTCCGGCCCTCGCCACGCCGTTTTACGGCGGCCTGGTGACGTAAAGATGCGGCCGAGGGGGTGGAAAAATCCATAAGCGACATCGCCTGTACTGGATACGACCCGTTCCGTACTGGTTACGACTCCACCAGTAGGCGATTGCCCGGCGCTGGAGGATTATCGAAAGCGACTCGTAAAGCACGGCCACGCATCCTGCCCTCTGCAGGCCTTGTCGACCGGACACCCAGAATGCCCGGCGACCCACGCGAACCCGAAGACAAAATCCACAGGAGTCCATCCATGAAAGGTTCACTCTCGCTGTTGCTGGTTGCGATGCTGACAGCGCCCGTGCTGGCCCATGCCGCCGAGCCCGAGCAATGTCAGACGGTCAGGTTCTCGGATGTCGGCTGGACCGACATCACGGTCACCACCGCCACCACCAGCGTTGTGCTCGAAGCACTGGGTTACAAGACCCACACCACCATGATCTCGGTACCGGTGACCTACAAGTCGCTGGCCACCGGCAAGGACCTGGATGTGTTTCTCGGCAACTGGATGCCGACCATGGAGAACGACATCAAGCAGTATCGCGACGCCGGCAGCGTAGAAACCGTGCGCGCCAACCTGGAGAACGCCAAGTACACCCTGGCAGTGCCCCAGGCGCTGTATGACAAGGGCCTGAAGGATTTCAGCGACATTCCCAAGTTCAAGAAGGAACTGGACAGCAAGATCTACGGCATCGAGCCGGGCAACGATGGCAACCGCACCATCCAGAGCATGATCGACAAGAACGCCTTCGGCCTGAAAGACGCCGGTTTCAAGATCGTGCAGTCCAGCGAGGCCGGCATGCTGTCGCAGGTCGACCGTGCGCAGAAGCGCGGCGAAGCCATCGTGTTCCTCGGCTGGGAACCGCACCCGATGAACACCCGTTTCAAGATGCAGTACCTGACCGGCGGGGACGACTACTTCGGCCCCGAGTTCGGCAAGGCGACCGTATTGACCAACACCCGCAAGGGCTACGTGCAGGAATGCAGCAACGTTGGCCAGCTGTTGAAGAACCTGTCGTTCGAGCTCAAGGATGAAAGCACCATGATGGGCTATGTCCTGGACGACAAGATGAAACCCGACGCGGCTGCCAGGAAGTGGCTCAAGGAAAACCCAGCCAAGCTGGATGCCTGGCTGGCCGGTGTGACTACCGTGGACGGCAAACCAGGCCTCGAGGCAGCCAAGGCCAAGCTGACGCAATAACGAAATATGCAATAGCGCTACCCCGGGGCCGGATCGTGTCTGCCCCGGGTTGAGTTCAATCTATGCAGGTGGAAGCTCGCTATCATGCTTATCGATCAGAAAATACCCCTGGGACAGTACATCGCGTCGTTCGTCGAGTGGCTGACCCAGAACGGCGCGAATTACTTCGACGCCATCGCCCAAGGCCTGGAATTCATGATCCATGGCGTCACCAGTGCCCTGACCTGGTTCAACCCGTTCGTCCTGATTGCCCTGTTCGCCGCCCTGGCGCACCTGATCCAGCGCAAGTGGGCGCTGACCGCATTCGTTGCCCTGTCGTTCCTGCTGATCCTCAACCTGGGCTACTGGCAGGAAACCATGGAAACCCTGGCGCAGGTCACCTTCGCCACGGTGGTGTGCGTGGCCATCGGCGTGCCGCTGGGCATCGTCGCCGCACACAAGCCAATGTTCTACACCGCCATGCGCCCGGTACTCGACCTGATGCAGACGGTCCCCACCTTCGTCTACCTGATCCCTACCCTGACCCTGTTCGGTCTGGGTGTGGTGCCCGGGCTGATCTCGACCGTGGTGTTTGCCATCGCCGCGCCGATCCGCCTGACCTACCTGGGCATCTGTGACGTACCGCAGGAGCTGATGGACGCCGGCAAGGCGTTTGGCTGCTCGCGCCGCCAGCTGCTCACCCGTATCGAACTGCCGCACGCGATGCCGAGCATCGCCGCCGGCGTAACCCAGTGCATCATGCTGTCGCTGTCGATGGTGGTGATTGCCGCCCTGGTCGGCGCTGACGGCCTGGGCAAACCTGTGGTCAACGCACTGAACACCGCTGATATCTCCCTGGGCTTCGAAGCGGGCCTGGCGATCGTGCTGCTGGCGATCATGCTCGACCGTATCTGCAAGCAACCGGATCTGCCGGCAAGGGGTGAAGCATGAGTATCATTCGATTCGAAGACGTCGACGTCATCTTCTCCAGCAAGCCGCGCGAGGCGCTGGCGCTGCTCGACCAAGGCAAGACCCGCGAGCAGATCCTCAAGGAAACCGGCCTGGTGGTGGGTGTCGAGAAGGCCAACCTGGATATCCAGAAGGGCGAGATCTGCGTCCTGATGGGCTTGTCCGGCTCTGGCAAGTCGAGCCTGCTGCGCTGTATCAACGGCCTCAACACTGTCAGCCGTGGCAAATTGTTCGTCGAGCACGAAGGCAAGCACATCGACATTGCCCACTGCACCCCCGCCGAACTGAAGATGATGCGCACCAAGCGCATTGCCATGGTGTTCCAGAAGTTTGCCCTGATGCCCTGGCTGACAGTGCGCGAGAACATCAGCTTTGGCCTGGAAATGCAGGGCCGGCCTGAGAAGGAACGGCGCAAGCTGGTTGACGAGAAGCTCGAGCTGGTGGGCCTGACCCAGTGGCGCAACAAGAAGCCGGACGAACTGTCTGGCGGCATGCAGCAGCGCGTGGGCCTGGCCCGGGCGCTGGCGATGGATGCCGACATCCTGCTGATGGACGAACCGTTCTCGGCACTCGACCCGCTGATTCGCCAGGGCCTGCAAGATGAGTTGCTGGGCCTGCAGGCGAAGCTGAGCAAGACCATCGTGTTCGTCAGCCACGACCTGGACGAGGCGCTGAAGCTGGGCAGCCGCATCGCGATCATGAAGGACGGGCGGATCATCCAGTACAGCAAGCCGGAAGAGATCGTGCTGAACCCGGCCGACGAATATGTGCGCACCTTCGTCGCCCATACCAACCCGCTGAACGTCTTGTGCGGTCGCAGCCTGATGCGCAGCCTGGACCAGTGCAAGCGGGTGAATGGTTCGGTGTGCATCGATCCCGGCATCGACTCGTGGCTCGACCTTGGCGAAGGTGGCTCGATCAAGCGCGCACGCCAAGGGCAGAACGGGCTCGACCTGCAGAACTGGGCACCTGGGCAGGATGTGGAGCTGCTGGGCCGCCGCCCAACGTTGGTCAATGCTGATATCGGAATGCGCGAGGCGCTACAGATTCGTTATCAGACCGGCAACAAGCTGGTGTTGCAGGACAACGACAAGGTGGTTGGGATTCTTGGGGATACCGAGCTTTACCACGCCTTGCTCGGCAAGAACCACGGGTGATGCAATTGGGGCCGCCTTGCGGCCCATCGCGGCTGAAGCCGCTCCTACAGGGGCCGCGCAAATTTCCAGGCTTGCGCGGTCCCTGTAGGAGCGGCTTCAGCCGCGATGGGCTGCAAAGCAGCCCCAATCACTGTTTCAGCGCACCACGATGCCGCGCGAAGCCATGTAGGCCTTGGCTTCGGGCACCGTGTACTCACCGAAGTGGAAGATGCTGGCCGCCAGCACTGCACTGGCATGCCCTTCGAGAATGCCATCAGCCAGGTGCTGCAGGTTACCCACGCCCCCCGACGCAATGACTGGAATACCCAGCGCATCGCTGATCGCGCGGGTGACGCCCAGGTCGAAACCGCTCTTCATGCCGTCCTGGTCCATGCTGGTCAGCAGGATCTCGCCGGCCCCCAGGCCTTCCATCTTCTTCGCCCACTCGACGGCATCCAGCCCGGTCGGCTTGCGCCCACCGTGGGTGAAGATTTCCCAACGCGGTGCTTCACCCGGCGCGGATACTTTCTTGGCATCGATGGCCACGACGATGCACTGCGAACCGAAACGGTCTGCCGCCTCGCCGACGAACTCCGGGTTGAACACCGCGGCGGTATTGATCGAGACCTTGTCGGCACCGGCATTGAGCAGGTTCCGGATGTCCTGCACGGTGCGCACGCCACCGCCCACGGTCAGCGGGATGAACACCTGGCTGGCCATGCGTTCGACGGTATGCAGGGTGGTGTCGCGACCATCGACGCTGGCGGTGATGTCGAGGAAGGTGATTTCGTCGGCACCTTGCTCGTCGTAGCGACGGGCGATTTCCACCGGGTCGCCGGCATCACGGATGTTCTCGAACTTGACGCCCTTGACCACCCGGCCGTTATCCACGTCCAGGCAAGGGATGATGCGCTTGGCCAGTGCCATGGTTCAGTCCTCAGCCTTGGTAGTTGTCGCAGAAGGCCTGGGCCTCGGCAACATCGAGGGTGCCTTCGTAGATGGCACGGCCGGTGATGGCACCGATGATGCCCGGGGCCTTGGCGTCCAGCAGGGCCTTGATGTCGCCCAGGTTGTGGATGCCGCCCGAGGCGATCACCGGGATCGACGTAGCTTCTGCCAGCGCCTTGGTGAAGGGCACGTTGCAGCCCTGCATCATGCCGTCCTTGGCGATGTCGGTGTAGACGATCGCCGAGACGCCATCGGCCTCGAAACGCTTGGCCAGGTCGATGACCTGCACCGAGCTGACTTCAGCCCAGCCGTCGGTGGCGACGAAGCCGTCCTTGGCGTCCAGGCCGACGATGACCTTGCCCGGAAAGGCCTTGCACGCTTCGGCAACGAACGCTGGCTGCTTGACCGCCTTGGTGCCGATGATCACGTAGCTGACACCCGCCTTGACGTAGTGCTCGATGGTTTCCAGCGAGCGGATGCCACCGCCGATCTGGATCGGCAGGGTCGGGTAGCGCTTGGCAATGGCGGTAACCACTTCACCGTTGACCGGCTGGCCTTCGAAGGCGCCGTTGAGGTCGACCAGGTGCAGGCGGCGGCAGCCACCCTCGACCCACTTGGCGGCCATGCTCACCGGGTCGTCGGAGAATACCGTGGAGTCTTCCATGCGGCCCTGGCGCAGGCGCACGCAGGCGCCGTCCTTCAGATCGATAGCGGGGATAATCAGCATCTTGGGAACCTGTCTGTTCTTGGGGTTTCAGGGCTTTTCGAGCGCCCACAGATCGCTTTCGATGCTGTCGAACCGCTCCTTGAGGTGCAGCTGAACATCGGCAATCGCCCTGTTGTAGTAATGGGGTGCAATTTCCTTGCTGAACACATCGAGGACCTCAGCCACCTCGAACGAACCCAGCGTCAACTCGAAACGGTCTTCGAGGAAGCGCTTGAGCGTGTCGAGCGCGGCGCGCTCCTGCTCTGGGGCCAGGGTGATGACCGGGGCCTTGGTCTTCGATCTGCTCATTTACCAGCGCCCGTCCCAGGCGACGAAGTTCTGCAGCAGCTGCAGGCCATGGGTATGGCTCTTCTCCGGGTGGAACTGCACGGCGAAACGCGAGCCATCGGCCAGCGCCGCAGCGAAATCGACGCCGTAATGGCCGCGGCCGACCACCTGCGCCGGCTTGCCGGCATCGATGTAGTAGCTGTGCACGAAATAGAAGCGCGCACGGTCGGGAATGTCATGCCACAGCGGGTGATGGTTGGTCTGGCCGACTTCGTTCCAGCCCATGTGCGGCACCTTCAGGTGCTCGCCGTCTTCCTTGAGGTCCTTGCCGAAGAAGCGCACCTGGCCGGGGAACAGGCCGATGCAGTCGACACCGTCGTTTTCTTCGCTGTGCTCCAGCAGTGCCTGCATGCCTACGCAGATACCCAGGAACGGGCGGTCCTGGCTGACTTCGCGCGCCAGGCTGTCGAAGCCCAGGCGGCGGATTTCAGCCATGCAGTCGCGAATCGCGCCCACCCCCGGGAACACCACGCGGTCGGCCTCACGGATGACGGCGGCGTCGCTGGTGACCAGTACCTTGCCGGCACCTACATGCTCGAGCGCCTTGGCCACCGAGTGCAGGTTGCCCATGCCATAGTCGATTACGGCTACCGTCTGCATTTACAGGCACCCTTTGGTGGAAGGCATCTGCCCGGCCATGCGCTCGTCGAGGGTGATGGCCATGCGCAGGGCGCGGCCGAATGCCTTGAACACGGTTTCGATCTGGTGGTGGGTGTTGTGGCCACGCAGGTTGTCGATGTGCAGGGTCACCAGGGCGTGGTTGACGAAGCCCTGGAAGAATTCCTGGAACAGGTCGACATCGAAGCCACCGACGCTAGCCCGGGTATAAGGCACATGCATCTGCAGGCCGGGGCGACCGGAAAAGTCGATGACCACGCGCGACAGCGCTTCGTCCAGCGGTACGTAGGCATGGCCGTAGCGGAAGATGCCCTTCTTGTCACCGATGGCCTGGGCGAATGCCATGCCCAGGGTGATACCGACGTCCTCGACGGTATGGTGATCGTCGATATGCAGGTCACCCTTGCACTCGATATCCAGATCGATCAGCCCGTGGCGGGCGATCTGGTCCAGCATGTGTTCAAGGAAAGGCACACCGATATCGAACCGGGCCTTGCCACTGCCATCGAGGTTGATCGAGCACTTGACCTGGGTTTCCAGGGTGTTGCGCTCGACGGACGCCTTACGTTCAACCATCACCAGCTCCGCAAAATCATTGGGCGAAAAGGGTTTCATTATAGGCCCAGAACGCGCCCGCTTGAAACGCGGATGACATATGGCATGGCGAGGAATGACGAGGGTTGATTAGTGCTACAGGTCTATACAAGCGAATAATGCGGGACTGTTTGCAGGAGCGGCCCCTCGCGACGCAAGGCCGCTCCTGTATCAGGTCACCCGTGGGTACCGGATGTTTCCATCAATGGAACAGTACCGCCGTCTTCTGCAGGGTAATCCACACCCCCCAGGCCAGCGGTACAACCACCACCGCCCAGGCCAGCAGCACCAGCGGCAGGCTGCCCGGTGCCGCCTTCCACTCCAGCGACTGCGCGGCATCGGCGCCCTTGTCGTGGCTCAGCGCCCGCTCGGCAGCCAGCTCGGCATCGCTCATGAAGTACTTGTCGGCCACCGGACGCACCAGCATGTTGCAGACAAAGCCCAGCACCAGCAGGCCGGCCAGGATGTACAGCGTCATGTCGTAAGCCGCGGCACGTTCCACCCCGGCGGCCAGTTGATACTCGCGCAGGTAGGTGATCAGCACCGGCCCCAGCACGCCCGCCGCCGCCCAGGCAGTCAGCAGGCGACCGTGAATGGCACCGACCATCTGCGTGCCGAACAGGTCGGCCAGGTACGCCGGTACGGTGGAGAAGCCACCGCCGTACATCGACAGGATGATGCAGAACGCCGCCACGAACAGGGCCACGTTACCCAGGTGCCCCATGTTCGGCACCAGGCTGTACAGGCCAACCCCGAGCGCGAAGAAGGCGAAGTAGGTGTTCTTGCGGCCAATGTAGTCGGAGAACGAAGCCCAGAAGAACCGCCCACCGATATTGAACAGGCTCAGCAGGCCGGTGAAGCCGGCGGCGATCGCGGCAATCTGCGCCAGCTGGGCGCTGTCCAGCTCGCTGAAACTCAGCCCGTTGCCCAGCAGCTTGCCGGCGAACACTTCCTGCAGCAGCGGCGAGGCCATGCCGAGAATGCCGATACCCGCCGACACGTTCAGGCACAGCACCAGCCAGATCAACGCAAATTGTGGAGTTTTCCACGCCACGCTGACGTGCACATGGCGGTCGGTGACCATGGTGTTACCGGCTTTCTTCAGCGGGGCAGTGAAGCCTTCGGGCTTCCAGCCGGTCGGCGGCACGCGATACGCCAAGGCGCCGGCAGTCATGAACACGAAGTAGATCGCGGCCATGACCACGAAGCTCTGCCACACCCCCACTTCTTGCGCATTGCCAAAGTGCCCCATCAGCGCAGTGGCCAGCGGTGCACCGACCATGGCGCCGCCGCCAAAGCCCATGATCGCCATGCCGGTGGCCATGCCGCGTTTGTCCGGGAACCACTTGATCAGGGTCGAGACCGGCGAAATGTAACCCAGCCCAAGGCCGATACCGCCGATTACACCGGAGCCCAGCCACATCAGCCACAGCTGGTGGGTTTTCACGCCCACGGCCGAGATCAGCATGCCGCCACACCAGCACAGCGCCGAGACCAGGCCAGCCTTGCGCGGGCCGGCGTGTTCCAGCCAGCCGCCCAGCACCGCAGCGGAGCAACCGAGGAAGACGAAGAACAAGGTGTAGATCCAGCTCAGCATCGAGATCGGCCAGTCGCATTCGGCGCTGAACAGGCGGGCCATGAAGCCCATGTCCGCTGCGCAGGCGACCGGGGCGGTGATGCCGAGGGCCTGCGACAGAGGCAGCCAGAACACCGAAAAGCCATAGGCCATGCCGATGCACAGGTGAATGGCCAGTGCGGCCGGCGGAACCAGCCAACGGTTGAAGCCCGGGCGGGCGATAATGCGCTCCTTCGACAGGAAGCCTGGCGCACTGACCAGGGTCCCCGCCGCGACGGTACTGCTCATGGGATCGGATCCTTCTTATATGGGGAGAGTGCAGGCAAAGCGGCGCAAGGGTAGCAGCATCAAGTAGCGTGAAGGCAATCTGATATTGCTATTTTTTGCTCGGCTGAAACGGTCATGCTTGGCGACGGCCACACTTTCGGAACTGACGACGCCCAGGCTGTCGAAAGCCGTATCCTGTGCTTCACACGTAGGAAATGCCCTGTATCTCTTGACGAATACGCAGGGACAACCACTGCGGCGCTATACTCTGGCGCTTGAATTTCAAACGGACTACAAGGACTCGCCCATGAAAGCGTTCGGCAAAATCCTGGGACTGGGGCTTCTCGGGTTGCTGCTGATCATCGTGGCGCTGGGCTTCGCCCTGACCCACCTCTTCGATCCCAACGACTACAAAGACGAGATTCGCCAGCTGGCTCGCGACAAGGCACACGTCGAGCTCACCCTCAACGGTGATATCGGCTGGAGCCTGTTCCCGTGGCTGGGCCTGGAGTTGCACGAAGCAAGCATCGCCACCTTGAACAAGCCCAAGGAGCCGTTCGCCGACCTGCAGATGCTGGGCTTGTCGGTGCGTGTACTGCCGCTGCTGCGCCGCGAAGTGCAGATGAGCGACGTACGCGTCGAGGGCCTGAACCTGACCCTGGCGCGTGACGAACAGGGCCATGGCAACTGGGAAGACATTGGCAAACCATTGCCCGCACAGGACGCCGGCGCACAAGCCAATGCCCCAGCCCAGGCACCCGCCGAACAGCAACCGGCACCGGCTACCAGCGACGATCGCACGGTCAAGCTGGACATCGACAGCCTGACCGTGAACAACGCCCGCGTGCAGTACACCGATGCCAAGACCGGGCAGAGCTACAGCGCCGAGAGCATCCAGCTGAGCACTGGGCCGGTTCACGAAGGCGCGAACATTCCGCTCAAGGCCAGCGCCTTCCTCAGCGCCAGCCAGCCGAACATCAAGGCCCGCACCGAACTGGCCGGCGAGCTGCGCTTCGACCGCAAGCTCAAGCGCTACAACTTCGAAGACATGCGCCTGTCAGGCGAAACCTCGGGTGAGCCTACCGGCGGCAAGACCGTGACCTTCGTCGCCCAGGGCCAACTGCTGGTCGACCTGGGTGCCAATGTCGCTTCGTGGAGCGGCCTGAAAGTCTCGGCCAACCAGCTGCGTGCCCTGGGCGAGCTGAACCTGCGCGACCTGGACAAGACACCCCAGCTGAGCGGCGGCCTGTCTATCGCCCAGTTCGACCTGCGCACGTTCCTCGACGGCATTGGCCGCCCACTGCCGGCGAGCAACGACCCGGCAGCCTTCTCCAGGCTGGAAATGGTCACCCGCCTGCAAGGCACGCCGAACAGCCTGGCCCTGGAAGACCTGGCCGTGAAGCTGGACGACAGCACCTTTGCTGGCCGCGTGGCCATTGAAGACTTCGCCAGGCAGGCGCTGCGCCTGCAGCTCAAAGGCGATACCTTCGACGCCGACCGCTACCTGCCGGCCAAGAGCGAACAGGCCAAGGGCGCCACTGCTGCGCGCCAGGCCGAGGTCAAGCAGCAGGAAGCCAGTGCGGTTGCCGGTGCCGGCACCACGCCGTTGCCGAACGCCCCGACCCAGGTGGCCTGGAGCGACGACAAGCTGCTGCCGGTGGACCGCCTGCGCGCCCTCGACCTGCAGGCCGACCTGGCCTTTGGCTCGCTGACCCTGGACAAACTGCCGATCGAAGACGCCCAGCTCAAGGCCATCGGCCAGGGCGGCCTGCTGACCCTGCAAACCCTGCGCGGTGGCCTGTACAACGGCACGTTCGAGGCCAAGGGTACCGTCGACGTTCGCCCTGCCGTGCCGCAACTGGGCGTGAACACCAACATCCAGCGCGTACCGGTGGAGCACTTCATCAAGACCGAGGGCAAGCAACAGCAGCCGCCGGTCAAAGGCCTGCTGACCCTGACCAGCGACCTGACCGCCACCGGCAACAGCCAGAAGGCCCTGGTCGATACGCTCAACGGCAACGCCAATTTCGTCATCAACGACGGCGTGCTGGTCAATGCCAACCTGGAACAGCAACTGTGCCAGGCCATCGCCACGCTCAACCGCAAATCGCTGAGCGGCGAGCCTCGCGGCAAGGACACCCCCTTCCAGGAGCTGCGCGGCAGCCTGGTGGTACGCAACGGGGTCGCCAGCAACCCGGACCTCAAGGCGCGCATCCCGGGCCTTACCGTCAACGGCCAGGGTGACCTCGACCTGCGCGTGCTGGGCATGGACTACAAGGTCGGCGTGATTGTCGAAGGCGACCAGCGCGCCATGCCCGACCCGGCCTGCCAGGTCAACGAACGCTATGTCGGCGTGGAAGTGCCGCTGCGTTGCCGTGGCCCGCTGGAGCTGGGTGCCAAGGCCTGCCGCCTGGACCAGGATGGCATGGGCAAGGTCGCCGCCAAGTTGGCCGGCAACCGCCTGCAGGAAAAGCTCGATGAAAAACTCGGAGACAAAGTGAGCCCGGAATTGAAAGACGCGCTCAAGGGGCTGTTCAAGCGATGACCCCAGAGCAGTTCTCCAGCGCTGTGCTGGATTGGTATGACGAGCACGGCCGGCACGACCTGCCCTGGCAGCAGGGCATCACCCCGTACCGGGTGTGGGTGTCGGAAATCATGCTGCAGCAGACCCAGGTCAGCACCGTGCTGAATTACTTCGACCGCTTCATGCAGGCCCTGCCGACCGTGCAGGCCCTGGCCGAGGCACCGGAGGACGAGGTGCTGCACCTGTGGACCGGCCTGGGCTACTACACCCGGGCGCGCAACCTGCAGAAGGCCGCGAAGATCGTGGTCGAGCAGCATGGTGGCGAATTCCCGCGCAGTGTCGAACAGCTCACCGAGCTGCCCGGCATCGGCCGCTCCACTGCGGGCGCCATCGCCAGCATCAGCATGGGTATCCGCGCACCGATCCTCGACGGCAACGTGAAACGCGTGCTGGCCCGCTACACGGCCCAGGCCGGCTACCCTGGCGAGCCCAAGGTGGCCAACCAGCTGTGGGCCACGGCCGAGCGCTTTACCCCGCAGCAGCGCGCCAACCACTACACCCAGGCGATGATGGACATGGGCGCCACGCTGTGCACCCGCAGCAAGCCCAGCTGCCTGATCTGCCCGCTGCAGCGCGGCTGCGAAGCGCACCTGCACGGCGAAGAAACCCGCTACCCGGAGCCCAAGCCGCGCAAGGCGTTGCCTCAACGGCGCACGCTGATGCCGCTGCTGGCCAACCGCGAAGGCGCCATCCTGCTTTACCGCCGACCGTCCAGCGGGCTGTGGGGTGGCTTGTGGAGCCTGCCGGAACTGGACGACATCGCCCAGCTCGACGACCTGGCCTATCAGCACGGCCTGAGCCTGGCCGAAAGCCGCGCCATGGACGGCCTGACCCATACCTTCAGCCACTTCCAGCTGGCGATCGAGCCCTGGCTGGTGCGCGTCGACCCGCTCGGCCAGCACGTGGCCGAGGCCGACTGGCTCTGGTATAACCTCGCCACCCCGCCGCGCCTGGGCCTTGCCGCCCCGGTGAAAAAACTGCTCAAACGCGCGGCCGACGAACTGATCGCAGGAGACGCCCGATGACCCGCACCGTGATGTGCCGCAAGTACAAAGAAGAACTGCCAGGCCTGGAGCGCCCGCCCTACCCCGGCGCCAAGGGCCAGGACATCTTCGAACACATCTCGCAGAAGGCCTGGGCCGACTGGCAGAAACACCAGACCATGCTGATCAACGAAAAGCGCCTGAACATGATGAACGCCGAGGACCGCAAATTCCTCCAGGGCGAGATGGACAAGTTTTTCGCCGGCGAAGAGTACGCCCAGGCGGAAGGCTACGTACCACCCTCGGAATGACCCCACGGAACGTAAGCGACGGAATTAATTTAAAATTTTTTCAAAAAGTCGTTGACGAGCGGTCTGAAAGTCTATTTAATTCACCTCGTCGCCCAGATAGCTCAGTCGGTAGAGCAGAGGATTGAAAATCCTCGTGTCGGCGGTTCGACTCCGTCTCTGGGCACCACCTTCAGCTTCTGGTGGTTGCAAAGTTACCCGAAGCGACAACAAGAAACCCGCCTAGTGCGGGTTTTTTGTTGTCTGTATTTTCTGCATTGATCAGCATCAAACCGCCACTTTCGCCCACCTTCATAATCGATGATGGACTTTCGAATCGATTTGCAAGGACCTCCATGAGCGAAGAATCCCCCCTCCTGCTCCCCGCCCCCAGCGAACCCGTTGCCGCCCCAGCCCGCACCCGCCGCCCACGCCAGCGCAAGCCGGAGCCAAGTATCACCCGTGTCAGCCAGCAACCCGCAGCCCTGGAAGTGGCCACGGCGCCCAAAGGCAGCAATGAAGACAGCACTTCAGCCCGTCTGCCTGCCAGCTACCCCTACCGCACCCGGCTGCGCCGCCAGGAGTATGAAAAGGCCAAGCACGCGCTGCAGATCGAATTGTTGAAGGTGCAAAGCTGGGTGAAGGAAACCGGCCAGCGCGTGGTGATCCTGTTCGAAGGACGCGATGCGGCGGGCAAGGGCGGTACCATCAAGCGCTTCATGGAACACCTGAACCCACGGGGCGCGCGCATCGTCGCCCTGGAGAAGCCTTCCGAGCAGGAAAAAGGCCAGTGGTACTTCCAGCGCTACATCCAGCACCTGCCTACCGCGGGTGAAATGGTGTTCTTTGACCGCTCCTGGTACAACCGCGCCGGGGTCGAGAAAGTGATGGATTTCTGCACACCACTGCAGTATCTGGAATTCATGCGCCAGGCCCCGGAGCTGGAGCGCATGCTGTGCAACAGCGGCATCCTGCTGTTCAAGTACTGGTTCTCGGTGAACCGCGAAGAGCAGCTGCGCCGCTTCATTTCGCGCCGGGACGACCCGCTCAAGCACTGGAAGCTGTCACCCATCGACATCAAGTCACTGGACAAGTGGGAGGACTACACCTCGGCCAAGGAGGCGATGTTCTTCCATACCGATACCGCCGACGCGCCTTGGACGGTGATCAAGTCCGATGACAAGAAGCGGGCGCGGATCAACTGTATTCGGCACTTTCTGCATGCGCTGGATTACCCGGGCAAGGACCCTCAGGTGGCGCATGCACCCGACCCCCTGCTGGTAGGCCGGGCTGCGCGCGGCTTGGAAGAAGACGACACATTACAACCAGCGGGCTGAAGCAACAGTCCCCGCAGGCCGAGCACGGCCTGCGGGCCCCCCTTATTCGCCCGACATGGAACGAAGATGCTCGAAAGCGTCCTCGGTCATGTGCCCCAGATAGGAGACGCTGTGCAACTGAAGGTCACCGTGCTTCTTGCTGTCCTCGATAATTGCCACGATGTCAGCTTTTGTGAGCGCCTGTTGGTTGCATTTGGCGAACCCGGTCGCATAGTAAAGGTCATCTTCCTCGTCATAACCATACAGGGTAAGAAGATAGCCATGCTTCACGACTCTCTCCTTAGCGCAACTGTGCGCTGCCTGTGAACGCCGATCTGGCGCGATGATCGACTGTCGCCCGAGCATGGGCGACAGCGAGGGAGAGGTTAGGTAGCTCGGGCGGCGGACATAATCTGGATACGTGTCCATATCAACCCGCCAGCCTGCGTTGTAACGGTGTACAGCTTGGGTTTCTCAAGCAATTGCGCTTCAATACGCGCAACTTCAAGCAGCCCCAGGATTCCCCATGGCCACCCCCACCAAGCAACAGAAACGCGCCAAGCGCGCCGCCAGCAAGGCCAAGCAGAACCGCATGGTACGCAGTGGCCAGGCGGTAAAGGCCAGCGCCGGTGACAGCGCCAGCGTCGAGCAGGTGTACAACAAGGCCATGGAGTCGGGCAGCTACGACGCGCTGTTCAAGAAGATGAAGGAAGCCCAGGAGGGCGGCCTGGTCCCGATGATCTCGGTGTTCCTGGTAGACCCACTGCTGGGCCTGGTGCTCAAGGGGCACAAGGAAGAACACGCCACCGACTACATCGTGTTGGTGTTCAACGCCTACCGTAAATGGCTGGACGGCGCAGACGAAGACGCCACCATGGCCTGGCTGGAAAGCGACGAATTCCAGGCAGCCTATGTGGCAGCCTCGGAGCTGGTTGCCAAGCAGCAACAGCAGCAGAAGCAGTTTGGCTGACAGGGCCATGTAGCCTGTTCCAGCCCTTCGCGGGCTTGCCCGGCCCCACAGGTTCACCGCCAGCCTGAAGGCAACACCCCATGTGAGAGCGGGCAAGCCCGCGAAAGGGCCGGAACAGAAAACAAAAAAAGGCCGCGCCCTGCACAGGACGCGGCCTTTTCATTACAGCTAGCGCGGATCAGTTATCCAGCGCTACCCGCCCGGCAGCTTCACGCTTGCGGTGCACCAGCAAGCCAGCCGCCACCACGCCAATGCTCAGCAGCGCGGTCGCGATGATTTCGGCACGGTGGTCTTCACGCAGCGCCATCACCACCAGGATGGCAATGATGAAGGCGATGGTCGCCCAGGTCAGGCCCGGGAACAGCCACATCTTGAAGGTGATCTTCTCGCCACGGGCCTCACGCTGGGCACGCATGCGCAGCTGCGACACGGCAATCACCAGGTACACCAGCAGGGCAATGGCACCGGAGCTTGCCAGCAGGAACTCGAACACCTGGGCCGGGGCCACGAAGTTGGCGAACACGCAGAGGAACGCCGCTGCGGTGGACAGCAGTACCGCCACGTGCGGGGTCGCCGACTTGGTGGTGCGCTGGGCGATGGCCGGGGCGTCACCGCGCTTGCTCAGCGAGAACAGCATGCGCGAGGAGGTGTACAGCGCCGAGTTCAGGCAGCTGGTGACCGCGATCAGTACGACGATGTCGACGATCAGCTTGGCATTCGGCACGCCGATGCGGCTCAGCACGGTCTGGTAGGAACCGGTCTCGGCCAGCGCCGGGTCGTTCCACGGTACCAAGGCCACGACCAGGAAGATCGACACCAGGTAGAACAGGCAGATACGCCAGATCACCGAGTTGGTGGCACGGCTGATCTGCTTGCCCGGGTCCTTCGACTCGGCCGCGGCGATGGTGACGATTTCGGTACCCATGAACGAGAACATGGTGGTCAGCATGGCTGCCAGCACCGCGCCCAGGCCGTTGGGCATGAAGCCCTGGGTGTCGAACAGGTGGCTGGCACCGCTGACCTGGCTGCTCGGCACGAAGCCGAACAAGGCAGCACAGCCCACGGCGATGAAGCCGATGATTGCCAGGACCTTGAGCAGGGCGAACCAGAACTCGAACTCGCCGTAGTTCTTCACGCTGCACAGGTTCGTCAGGGTCAGCGCCAAGGTAATGACCAGGGAGAACGCCCACAGGTCGACCGCAGGGAACCAGGCATGCAGGATGGCTGCGGCGGCGTTGGCTTCCAGCGGAATCACCAGCACCCAGAACCACCAGTACAGCCAGCCGATGGTGAAACCGGCCCAGCGCCCGATGGCGCGGTCGGCATAAGTAGAGAACGAACCGGTGTCAGGCGAGGCGACCGCCATTTCGCCCAACATGCGCATGACCAGTACCACCAGCGTACCGGCGGCAGCGTAAGCCAGCAGCACGGCAGGGCCGGCAGCAGCAATGGCGTGGCCGGAGCCAACGAAAAGGCCGGCACCGATGACGCCAGCGATGGACAGCATGGTCACATGCCGTTGTTTGAGCCCCTGAGCGAGGTCATTGGAATTGTTACCGCTCATAAAACTACCTTTGTAAGGAGTGGACCACCCGACTGCGGTTACAAAGCGCGCCAAGGGTTGACCTGGGCGTCGCTGCAATCGGCGGTTTCCTGCTGGCAATAAGCGCGCCATATACGGAACGCGTTCGTCAGAAAGCCCGGCAGGCCTTTCACGACGCGGTTCGGAGGGCTTTCGGCCAAGAGCTGACCGAAAGGGCATCAAATCTTCGGATTACTGAAATACCCACTTACAAACGCACAAAAGGTGCTCCTCGGTAACACCTTTGCACCGATGCAACGCACAAAAGTGCAACCCATGGGTACAACCCTATCCCATGTAAAAGGCCTTTGCCGGTGAACCCGTTTTCATGGGCTCTGCTACCTTGTCAGCCCGGATCTACTCGCGAATGGTCTAAAACCGCTTCCATGAGCCGGCCAAAGCTGGCACCATCGCGCCTTTTTTCATCAAGGCTCTGGTGCTGGGCGAGACCTTCGCGGACATCGGCGCGACGTTGCGCTGCAGCGATGCGACAAACTGCCCCACCAGCGCCCCGAGCACCTGGCGCCCCTGTTGGCCGCCGCGATACCGCTATGCTAGCTTGGCGCTCGCCAGGAAGGCCGCCAACAGCTGGGAACGCACCCGAACACAATGAGGAACGCACATGGCTCAGGCCACGCCCGCGCTGGAAATCCGCAACCTGCACAAACGCTACGGCGAGCAGGAAATTCTCAAGGGCATTTCGCTGACCGCACGCGACGGTGACGTGATCTCCATCCTGGGGTCGTCCGGCTCCGGCAAGTCCACCCTGCTGCGCTGCATCAACCTGCTCGAGAACCCGCACCAGGGCGAAATCCTCGTCGCCGGTGAAGCGCTCAAGCTCAAGGCCGCCAAGAACGGCGACCTGGTCGCCGCCGACAACCGCCAGATCAACCGCCTGCGCAGCGAAATCGGCTTCGTCTTCCAGAACTTCAACCTGTGGCCGCACATGTCGATCCTCGACAACATCATCGAGGCGCCACGCCGCGTACTTGGCCAGAGCAAGGCCGAGGCCATCGAAGCCGGCGAAGCGCTGCTGAACAAGGTCGGCATCTACGACAAGCGCCACAGCTACCCCGCCCAGCTTTCCGGTGGCCAGCAACAGCGTGCCGCCATTGCCCGTACCCTGGCCATGAAGCCCAAGGTCATCCTGTTCGACGAGCCAACTTCGGCACTCGACCCGGAAATGGTCCAGGAAGTGCTAAACGTTATCCGCGCATTGGCCGAAGAAGGCCGTACCATGCTGCTGGTCACGCACGAGATGAGCTTTGCCCGGCATGTGTCCAGTGAAGTCGTCTTCCTGCACCAGGGCCTGGTCGAAGAGCAGGGATCGCCGCAGCAGGTGTTCGAGAACCCGACCTCGGCGCGTTGCAAGCAATTCATGTCCAGCCACCGTTAACGGAGCAATACATGCACACTTACAAGAAGTTTCTCCTGGCAGCTGCTGCCACGCTGGTGATCTCGGCCAACGCCATGGCCGCAGAAAAACTGCGCATGGGTATCGAAGCCGCCTACCCACCGTTCAACAACAAGGATGCCAGCGGTAACGTGGTCGGCTTCGACAAGGACATCGGCGACGCCCTGTGCGCCAAGATGAAAGTCGAATGCTCGGTCGTCACCTCGGACTGGGACGGCATCATCCCGGCGCTGAATGCCAAGAAGTTCGACTTCCTGGTGTCGTCGCTGTCGATCACTGACGAGCGCAAGCAGGCAGTGGACTTCACCGACCCGTACTACTCCAACAAGCTGCAGTTCATCGCGCCGAAGAACGTCGACTTCAAGACCGACAAGGCCTCGCTCAAGGGCAAGGTGATCGGCACCCAGCGCGCCACCCTGGCCGGCACCTGGCTGGAAGACAACTACGGCGATGACGTAGAGATCAAGCTGTACGACACCCAGGAAAACGCCTACCTCGACCTGGTCTCCGGCCGCATCGACGGCATCCTGGCCGACAAGTACGTGCAGTACGAGTGGCTGAAGAGCAAGGACGGCTCGAACTTCGAGTTCAAGGGCGAGCCGGTGATGGACAGCGACAAGATCGGCATTGCCGTGCGCAAGGGCGACGACAAGCTGCGCAACGACCTGAACAAAGCCCTGGCAGAAATCAAGGCCGACGGTACGTACAAGAAGATCAACGACAAGTACTTCCCGTTCAGCATCGAATGACCCGCCCAGACTGGCGCGCCCTTGCGGCGCGCCAGTCCCTAGAATGACCTGCCCATGAATATCGACCTGCACGGATTCGGTCCGGCCATGATGGCCGGCACCCTGATGACCGTAAAACTGGCGCTTTGCGCCTTGCTGCTGGGCCTGGTTTTGGGCCTGCTCGGCGCCCTGGCCAAGACTTCCTCGGTCAAGCCTTTGCAATGGCTTGGCGGCTTCTATTCGACCCTGGTGCGCGGCGTGCCCGAACTGCTGTGGGTCCTGCTTATCTATTTCGGCACCGTCGGCTTGATGAATGCCCTCGGTGAAGCCCTGAACATGCCGGGCCTGGAACTCAGCGCCTTCGCGGCGGGCGTGATTGCCCTGGGCCTGTGCTTCGGCGCCTACGCCACCGAAGTGTTCCGTGGCGCCATCCTGGCGATCCCCAAGGGCCACCGCGAAGCCGGCCTGGCGTTGGGCCTGTCCAAGGGCCGCATCCTGTCGCGGATCATCCTGCCGCAGATGTGGCGTATCGCCCTGCCCGGCCTCGGCAACCTGTTCATGATCCTGATGAAGGACACCGCCCTGGTGTCGGTGATCGGCCTGGAAGAAATCATGCGCCACGCGCAAATCGGCGTGACCGTGACCAAGGAGCCGTTCACCTTCTACATGGTCGCGGCCTGCATCTACCTGAGCCTGACCATCATCGCCATGACCGGCATGCACTTCATGGAAAAACGCGCCGCTCGCGGCTTTGCGAGGGCCGTGTAATGAATTGGGAAGTGATCATCAAATGGCTGCCGCGCCTGGCCCAGGGTGCCACCCTGACCCTGGAGCTGGTCGCCATCGCCGTGGTGGCCGGGCTGATCCTGGCCATCCCGCTGGGCATCGCCCGCTCCTCGCGCCACTGGTACGTGCGCGCCGTGCCGTTCAGCTACATCTTCTTCTTCCGCGGTACGCCGCTGCTGGTGCAGCTGTTCCTGGTCTACTACGGCCTGGCGCAATTCGACATGGTGCGTTCAAGTTCGCTGTGGCCTTACCTGCGCGATCCGTTCTGGTGCACGGTGCTGACCATGACCCTGCACACCGCCGCCTATATTGCCGAGATCCTGCGCGGCGCGCTGCAGTCGATCCCCAAGGGGGAGATCGAGGCGGCACGGGCGCTGGGCATGTCGCGTGGCAAGACGCTGTTCTACATCATGCTGCCGCGCGCCGCGCGCATCGGCCTGCCGGCGTACAGCAACGAAGTGATCCTGATGCTCAAGGCCAGCGCCCTGGCCAGTACCGTGACCCTGCTGGAACTGACCGGCATGGCCCGCACCATCATTGCCCGCACCTACCTGCCGGTAGAGATCTTCTTTGCCGCCGGGGTGTTCTACCTGCTGATCTCGTTCGTGCTGGTGCAGGGCTTCAAGTTGCTGGAGCGCTGGCTGCGTGTGGATGCCTGCCAGGGCCGCTGATACCTCACTGACTGCTTCGCGGGCACGCCCGCTCCCACAGGTGTAGCGCCAGCCTTGAATGTGGCGCTATACCTGTGGGAGCGGGCGTGCCCGCGAAGAGGCCCTCAAAACCACCACACATCCTTGCCATGCCCAGCCACCTCCACAGCCACCACCTAAGCACCCGCTTCCAGGCCCTCGACCAGTTCCTGATCGAGCACCAGCAGCTGTGGAAACCCCGCCCCTTCACCACCCTGCAACTGGAGTGGGAAACCGCGCATCCAGAACTTGCCGCCCACCTGCGCCAATGCTCCCTGGCGGACGCCGAAAGCGAAAGCACCGCCTCGGCCTTGCCCGCCCCATTCCCGCAATTGGCCAGCCAAGCCCAACAGCTCGCAACCCTTGGCAACCTCCCGGCCACGGGACTGCCCCCTGCCGCCCACCGCCTCGACGTTGCCGTCCCCGGTCGCAAATGGCAGCAGATCGAAGCCTTCGCCAGCCACCTGAGCTTCCGCGCGCAGCCCCGCCACTGGCTGGACTGGTGCGCCGGCAAAGGCCACCTCGGCCGCCGCCTGCTGCAACCTGGCCAACAGCTGACCTGCCTGGAATACGATGCCGACCTGGTCGCTGCCGGCCAGGCGCTGAGCGCGCACCATCACCTGCCAGCGCTGCACCTGCACCAGGATGTGATGGCCGACGACAGCGCCCGTCACCTGGTGGACGACAAAACCGTGGTCGCCCTGCACGCCTGTGGCGACTTGCATGTACGCCTGATGCAGCTGGCCAGCCAGCAAGGCTGCCGGCAACTGGCCGTAGCCCCTTGCTGCTACAACCGCATTGCGGCGCAGCAGTACCAGGCGTTATCCACAGCCGCGCAAGCGTCCAGCCTGCAGCTGTCGCTGGATGACCTGGGCCTGCCGCTGAGCGAAACCGTCACCGCCGGCGCCCGCGTGCGGCGCCAGCGCGACACCTCGATGGCCCGGCGCCTGGGCTTCGACCTGCTGCAACGCCAGCAGCGCCAGAGCGCCGAATACTTGCCGACGCCTTCGTTGCCTGTGGCCTGGCTGGAAAAGCCCTTCGAGCAATACTGCCGCGACCTGGCCGCGCTCAAGCAACTGCAACTGACTGGCAACCCGGACTGGGCGGCCTTGGAAGCAGCCGGCTGGCAACGCCTGGCCGAGGTCCGTAACCTGGAGCGCGTGCGCAACCTGTTCCGTCGGCCGCTGGAGCTGTGGCTGGTACTGGATCGCGCCCTGTTTCTGGAAGAACACGACTATAACGTGCAGCTGGGCCTGTTCTGCGACTACCCACTAACCCCGCGCAACCTGCTGGTCCTCGCGGAACGCGACCGTTAGCCGCAGTACAACCTGTGGATAACTCTGTGCACAAGCTTTTGATTAGCTGTTGGATCCGAGCGCTATTTCAAGCGTTTGGCTTATTCCGCCTAGTACTTCAAGCCCAGTAAAAACAGGCGTTTGCGCAAAGACCGGCGGAATACTGATCCGGCATGCATTTCGCGCAAGGCGTCAATGCCACTTGTGCATAAACATTTGTTGTGGTTGTCGACCACAGCTGCCAATGCAATTCCTGTGGGAGCGGCCTTGTGTCGCGATGGGCCGCAAAGCGGCCCCGCTTTTTGCCTAATTACAGAGAGTGCTGGGGGCTGCTTCGCAGCCCATCGCGACACAAGGCCGCTCCTACACACACCCGTCCGCGTCAGGATTCAGTGCGCCTTGTTCCTGGCAATCTCGATATCGTTCATCAGCGCCTTGGCCATGTCGCACAAATAGTCGGCCGCCCCCAGGAATTTATGGTCATCCTCCATATCCCCCTCGCGCACCAGGTGCTTGATGTAGCCCATCAGGATCGAGACGTGCTCGTAGACAGCATCGGCCGGGACGCCGGGCTCGACGCGTAGCAGGTTGAGGGACGGGTTACCGGCTGCGAGGAAGGTTTCCACGCCGGCGGTGGTGATGGGTTCGATGATATTTTTCTTCATGGCATAGATCCTTACTCGGGGAAGACACTGCCATAAATCTTTCTCACGGATTTGGGTGGCAGCCGTACGCGGGGTGAGAAACCGGTCGAATAAGGAAGCCCGGCCAGACCGAAGTCTGCCCGCGTACGGCCACCATAAATGGGTAGCGCTTATTCGAGTCGGGTTCTCACACCCGGTCGCCAGAGCGACCCGAAAACGGTATCCGTGAGCCATTTCCCCGACAACAGCGATACTTCAGCGGCGCGCGTAGGATAGGTCCGAAGCCCCCAAACCTTGAAGCATTTGCCCCCAAGTTCAGAATTGTCTGACCCCTATCTTCACAGCGGCGCGCTACCTGCAGGAGCGGGTTCACCCGCGATAAGGCCCTGCCAGGCCACACAAGGCTAATGCTGAACCACCGTAACGGTGTATCATCCGCCCCCCAAATCATTAAAAAGTGACGTCGCGCGCTGCCCGCCAGCCCCGCGACCTTCTGGCGTTGCGCCAGAACCGACAATGGACTAACGGACCCGACCATCGTGACCCAGACCAAGCCCCTCGCCCTGCTGTGCCTCACCCTGGCCCTGACCGCCTGCGCCAGCAGCACCCCGCCCCAACCCCGCAACAGCCTGGACTGGAACCACCCCGGCATGCAGCTGGGCGGCGACAACGGCCTGCCCCTGCGCACCGAAAGCCCGTGCCGCAAGCGTGGCTGCGACAACGACAAGCTGTTCTTCAACCCGGGCAAAACCGAGCCAAGCGTCACCACCATCCACCGCGGCTGGTAGGAAAATTCTTCTTTCAGACCGGTAACTTAGGTCATTTGCGAACAATCGCAAGGAAGTGGTTTACAGGCGCCAACCGATCGTTATAATGACGCCCCACTGCCGGTATAGCTCAGATGGTAGAGCAACTGACTTGTAATCAGTAGGTCCCGGGTTCGATTCCTGGTGCCGGCACCATTCAAGGTTCCATAGAAAGCTTTCAAAATCTCTGGAACCCCCGAAAAACCCGCCTTTTGGCGGGTTTTTTCGTTTTGGCGTTCCGTCGGATTGTAGTGGTCAACTCATCCCGGACACCCATTTAGGCGAGAATGCTCGCCACAGAGAGGTGTTCGGGATTAGTAGACCACTACAGCCAGACCTGATGCCAGCCTGGACAGCCATGGAAGAGCTTACCCTTGGCGATCTCTCGCACCTGTTTCAAGGGTTGGGGCGGGATGCCGACAGAAAGGCCATTGCCCGCCTCTTCGGGCTACCAGGCCCGTTGCTACAATCCTGGCTACATACACTGACCACCATCCGCAACATCTGTGCGCATCACGACCGCTTATGGAATCCTGAATTGGGCATCCGTCCTGAGCGACCCAAGACAGCCAGTATTTCTTGGCCCCAGTATCTGCAGCGGTCTGAGCAGCATGTAAGAACATCGACTGTCTTATGCATTCTCAGCCTACTGGTTCGCCAGGTCAGCCCTGAAGCAACCTGGAAAACCGGCTAGACGAACTGTTGGCGGACTTTCCAGAGATCAATTTGCGCGCGATGGGATTTCCTGATGACTGGCGTGATGATTCGTTCTGGCAACAGCCGAACAAGAATTAGCCTCTTCACCCCTCCCTTACCTCAAACCCCTCGAACAACTGCCCCAAATACCGCCAAACCCCCTCCACCTCAGCCGGCCTCCCCAGCTCGCCCAACCCAGCATCCAGCATCCTCCCCGCCCGCGCGAGCTGCACCACGAACCTGCGCACCCCAGCCCCTGCCAAGCGCTCCCCCAACCGCTGTACCTGCTGGCAATCGAGCAACCCCCAATGCACCGTGGTACGGCACTCATGGTCCACCCCACTGGCCAGCAACAATTCCAGGCTCGCCCAGTTCGCCCGGCCGCTGCCGCGCACGCCGGTGATCAGTTGGCAGTCTTCTTCCAGGGCCTTCACGTCCATCCCCACCCAGTCGCAATACGGCAACACCCGGTTCAGCGAGCCTGGGCGAATGCCGGCGGTGTGCAGCCCTACCTTCAAGCCGCGTTCGCGCACGGCGCGCATGGCAGCAGGCAGGGCGGGTTGCAGGGTGGCTTCGCCGCCGCTGAAAACCACGGCCTGCAGCAGGCCCTGGCGACGGTCGAGCAGGTCGAGGACATCGCGCCAGGGCAGGCCGGGGTCGCGGGTGCGGGGGATCAGTTCGGGGTTGTGGCAGTAGCGGCATTGCCAGGCGCAGCCTTGGCAGAACACCACGCAGGCGAGGTGGTCGGGGTAGTCGAGGGTGGTCAGGGGTTGCAGGCCGCCGATGCGCAGGGCGCTGGCCTGGCAGTTGGGGTTGGGGTTGGGGTTGGGGGTTGGCATGGTTGCTCCTGGGTAAGGAGAAGTCGTGGTTGCCTGGGCTGGCCTCATCGCCGGCAAGCCGGGCTCCCACAGGTATTGCATAGAACTCGAGGATGTAGCTGGTCTGTGGGAGCAGTCAGGCTTGATGCGTCAGCGTTGCTCGCGGAAGTGCTGGCGTTCGTGGTGTTCGGATTGTTTGCCAGGGTTGAAGGCGGCCACGGGGCGGTGGTAACCCATCACGCGGGTCCACACCTCGCAGCGCTGGCGTTTTTCTTCAGGCAATGGCTGGTTTGCATTCATGCTTTCGCTCCTTTTCAGCGTTCAACAGCGCTTCATCACAACGCGGGCAGAACTCGTGTTCGCCCGCCAGGTAACCGTGCACCGGGCAGATCGAAAAAGTGGGTGTCACGGTCAGGTAGGGCAGCCGGAAGCGGCTGAGGGCGGTGCGCACCAGTTGCTTGCAGGCCTGGGCAGAGGAGATGCGCTCGGCCATGTACAGGTGCAGCACCGTGCCGCCGGTGTATTTGCATTGCAGGGCATCCTGCAGCTCCAGCGCTTCGAACGGGTCGTCGGTAAGGCCGACCGGCAGCTGCGAGGAGTTGGTGTAATACGGCGCCTCGGGCGTGCCCGCCTGGAGAATGCCCGGGAAGCGTTTGCGGTCTTCGCGGGCAAAGCGGTAGGTGGTGCCTTCGGCGGGGGTGGCTTCGAGGTTGTAGAGGTGGCCGCTGCGTTGCTGGAACTCCACCAGGCGGGCGCGTACGTGGTCGAGCAGGGCCAGGGCGAAGGCGCGGCCGGCCTCGGTGTGCAGGCCGTCGCGGTCGCCGGTGTAGTTGCGCAGCATCTCGTGAAGGCCGTTCACGCCGATGGTGGAGAAGTGGTTGCGCAGGGTACCCAGGTAGCGCCGGGTGTAGGGGAACAGGCCGTTGTCCATGTAGCGCTGGATCACTTCGCGCTTGCGCTCCAGGCTTTCGAACGCTAGTTCCAGCAGGGTGTCCAGGCGGGCGTAAAAGCCGGCTGAGTCGCCTGGGTACAGGTAGCCGAGACGGGCACAGTTCAGCGTTACCACTCCGAGTGAGCCGGTCTGCTCGGCTGAGCCGAACAGGCCATTGCCGCGCTTGAGCAACTCGCGCACGTCCAGTTGCAGGCGACAACACATGGAGCGCACCTGGTTGGGCTGCATGTCGGAATTGAGGAAGTTCTGGAAATACGGCAGGCCGTAGCGGGCGGTCAATTCGAACAGGCGCCGGGCGTTGTCGCTGTCCCAGGGGAAGTCGTGGGTAATGTTGTAGGTCGGGATCGGGAAGGTGAACACCCGGCCCCTGGCGTCGCCGGCCATCATCACTTCGATGTAGGCGCGGTTCAGCAGGTCCATCTCGGCTTGCAGGTCGCCGTAGGCGAAGGGCATTTCCTCGCCGGCGATGACCGGGATCTGCTCGCGCAAGTCGGCGGGGCAGACCCAGTCGAAGGTCAGGTTGGTAAACGGCGTCTGGCTGCCCCAGCGCGAGGGCACGTTGAGGTTGTAGATGAATTCCTGCAGCGCCTGACGCACCTGGGGATAACCCAGCCGGTCATTGCGCACGAAGGGCGCAAGGTAGGTGTCGAACGAGCTGAAGGCCTGGGCGCCGGCCCATTCGTTTTGCAGGGTACCGAGGAAGTTGACCATCTGCCCGAGGGCGCTGGTCAGGTGTTTGGGCGGGCCGGCCTCGACCCGCCCAGGCACGCCGTTGAAGCCTTCGTGCAACAGGCTGCGCAGCGACCAGCCGGCGCAGTAGCCGGCGAGCATGTCGAGGTCGTGCAGGTGCAGGTCGCCTTCGCGGTGCGCTTCGCCGATTTCGCTTCGGTAGATTTCGTCGAGCCAGTAGTTGGCGGTGACCTTGCCGGCTACGTTAAGCACCAGGCCGCCCAGCGAGTAGCCCTGGTTGGCGTTGGCCTGCACGCGCCAGTCCTGGCGTGACAGGTACTCGTTCATGGCCCCCGCCACGTCGATCGACCGCCGCCCGCGCGGCGCCCCTTGCTCGCTGTTCATCCAACCTCCAGAACACAACATCTAGTCATCAAAAAGAACAAGAACACTACATGTTGTGCTGTTGATTTAAAGATGACCTATATCAAGTGTTTCAGCCGCCGCTGACATTCATGAACCGCAGCACTTGCACATCGTCATGGTCGAACACGTGCCGGGCAGGCTTGCGTTGCAACGCCTGGTGGATGGCTTCAAGCACTGGCGCATCGTCACCGGGGTAGCGCCGCAGCAGGCCGCGCAGGTCCAGCGAGTGTTCATGGCCCAGGCACAGCAGCAGGCGCCCCTCGGCGGTCAGGCGCACGCGGTTGCAGGTGTCGCAGAAGTGCTGGCTGATGGGTGAGATGAAGCCGATGCGGGTACCGGGGTTGCCGCTGACCCGCACATAACGGGCCGGGCCGCCGCTTTGCTCGGCGCTGTCGACCAGCGTGTGGCGTTCGGCAATGCGTTCCCGTACCCAGGCGCTGGAGCAGTAGCTTTCCGGGCGTGAGCGGCCGACGTCACCCAGGGGCATTTCTTCAATGAAGCTGATGTCCAGGCCATGGGTGATAGCGAAATCGACCAGGGCCGGCACTTCGTCGGAATTGCGACCATGCAGGGCCACGGTGTTGAGCTTGATGGCGGCGAAACCCGCCTTGCAGGCGGCGTCGATACCGCGCAGCACGCGGCCGAGCTCGCCGCTGCGAGTGATGCTGCGAAAGCGCCGCGGGTCGAGGGTGTCGAGGCTGATGTTCAGGCGCTTCACGCCGGCGTCGGCCAGCGGCTGGGCAAGCTTGGGCAGTTGCGAGCCATTGGTAGTCATGACCAGCTCGCGCAGGCCAGGCATGGCGGCGATGCGCTGGCACAGGCCGACGATGCCGGGCCGCACCAGCGGCTCCCCGCCGGTAAGGCGGATCTTGCGCACACCCTGGCTGACGAACAGGCGGGCCGTGCGCTCGATTTCCTCCAGTGTCAGCACTTGCTGGCGGGGCAGGAACTTCATGGTTTCGGCCATGCAATAGATGCAGCGGAAGTCGCAGCGGTCGGTGACCGAGATCCGCAGGTAGTCGATCTTGCGGCCGCAGCCGTCGAGCAGTTGGGTGATCATATGGGTATTCCTTATGGCCCATTCGCGGGCACGCCCGCTCCCACAGGTACTGCACTGGCTTTGAATCTTGTGCGATGCCTGTGGGAGCGGGCATGCCCGCGAAGATGCCCTTGAAGGTGTTACTGAACCAACGGGCTAGCCGCCCCATCGAGCAAGATCCCACGAATGTCAGCCTGGCCAATCAGGCTCCCCAAGTACTGCCCCACCGCCACCTGCCACACCCGCTGGTCCAGCTCGGCACGAATCGCTTCGCGCACTACCTCGAATGGCAGCGCACGCCCTTCGATGCGCTGGTCGACCCACACCAGGTGCACCCCATAACGGCTTTCCAGCGGCTGCTTGGCCAAGCCCAATGGCAAGCGCAGCAACTGCCGCTCGAACTCCGGCACGGTCTGCCCCTGGCTGATCTGCCCCAGCGCGCCGCCCTGCTCCCTGGATGGGCAGCCGGAGTGGGCCAGGGCCAGTTCGGCAAAGCGCGAGCCATCCTCGCCCAGCTGGGCGAGCAGTGCCGCCCCCTGCGCCCTGGCCTGGCTGCGCCCCTCGGCATCCTCCGGCGCGCAGGCCAGCAGGATGTGCCGTACGGCCAGCAGCGGCGCGCTGGCATAGCGTTCGCGGTTGCTGTCGAAGTAGTGCCGGCAGATCGCCTCGTCGGCGCTCGGCAGCGGCAGCTCCCGCTCGATCAGCAGCCGTGTCAGCGCCTCTTCCTCGCTCTCGCCGTCGGTGCACTCGGCCTCCAGGCCCAGTTCGGCGATGCGCTGCAACAGCAGCTCCCGCACCACCAGCGCCTGGCTGGCGAGGAAGATCGCTTCTTGGCGGTCCTGCGCCGGGTGATACTGCAATTCCCGGGCAATGGCGTCGCCGGCAATGGCCACGCCGTTGACGGTAATGCGCGGCCACTGTTGTTCGCTGCTGGCAATCAATGCTGAAGCTTGCATGGTTGTATCCCCTCCTCAGCCTTTTTGCCGCACGATCTGGTAGCGCCGGCCCAGGTACCACACCGGGGCACTGACAAAGTGCACCAGGCGGGTGAACGGGAACAGCACGAACAGGGTCAGGCCCAGTGCCACATGCAGCTTGTACACCAGGCCCACTGGGGCGATCGCCTGTGCGGCCAGCTGCGGCTGTAGGGTCACGGTGTATTGCGCCCAGTCGGCCAGCATCACCATCACCGAGCCATCCAGGTGCTGGGTGGAGGCGACGATGGTCATCAGCCCGAGCGACAACTGCGCCAGCAGCACTATCAGGATCATGATGTCGGAGAAGCTGGAACTGGCCCGCACCCGTGGGTTGAACACGCGGCGGTGTAGCAACATGATCAGGCCGAAGAAGCACAGGATGCCGAAGACGCCGCCCGATACCATTGCCAGCAGCTGCTTGTCGGCCGTGCTGATGAAGCGGTGATACACCGCCTCTGGCGTCAGCAGGCCAACGAAGTGGCCGGCGAGGATGAACAGCACGCCGACGTGGAACAGGTTGCTGGCCACGCGCATGTAGCGCTGGTCGGCCGGGGTCTGGCTGAACAGCTGGCTGGAGCCGGCCTTCCAGCTGTACTGTGACAGGTCGAAGCGCGCCCAGCTGCCGATCAGGCAGACGGCAAGGGCAATATACGGGTAGACCCCGAACACCAGCAGGTTGACGTTAGGCATTGTTTACCTCCCGGGCCGGAGCCTCCGACCCGCCTTGCTTGAAATCGACCCAGTGCAATGGCACTGGCACCTCTTCACGCGCCTTGCCCGGCGCCCGTGGCTGGCTCGGGCAACGCTCTTGCTGCTCGGCCTTGAGGAAGTCCACGGCCTCCTCCTCCCAGACCTTGTCCATGGCCTCCAGCGAGTCGTCGCGCGGCTCTTCCACCACCCGCTCGCGGGCAGCTTCCATCACCGCCTGCGGGTTCACCCCGGCAATCTGCAACAACGCACGCAGGCAAGCGGCGTAACGGCTGTCGCGTTCCTCCAGGCGTGCGGCCAGCAACGCCAGCAGGTGGGCCACGTCAGCCAGGCCCTCGCGGGCGCTGAGGTCGTCGCAGGTGGAGAGGTATTCCAGGTACAGCGGGATGTAGTCGGGCAGCTCGCGCACACCGATGGCGAAGCCGGCCTCTTCGTATTGGGCCATCAGGTCGACCATGGCCTGGCCACGATCGCGCGACTCGCCATGCACATGCTCGAACAGCAACAGCGACACGGCACGGCCACGCTCGAACAAGCCGTCATAGCGCGCCTGCACCTCCATGAAGTCGTCGCCAGCCAGTTCGTCGAGCAGGCCGCGCAGCGCGGCACGCTGCGCCGGGCTGATTTCGCGGGCGGCGTCGATGGCCGTTGCCAGTTCTTGGTAGCCCTGGATCAACGCCTCGTCGGGGTAGTCGAGCAGCAGGGCAATCACCTTGAGAATGCGCATGCTCATTTCTCCCACAGCTGAACGGTCTTGAGCACATCACGGCGGTTGGCCTTCTTCGCCCCGAACATGTTGCTGTCGGAACTGCCGCCACAACCACTGCCGAAGCTGAAGCCGCAGCCGGAGCGTTCGGCGAACGCGTCGCTCATGACCTCTTCGCGGTGCGCCGACGGCACCACGTAGCGGTCTTCGTAGTTGGCAATAGCCAGGTAGCGGTACATGTCTTCGCACTGGGCCTGGGTCAGGCCGACCGACTCCAGCACTTGCAGGTCACGCACGCCGTCCACTTGCTCGGCGCGCTTGTAGGCGCGCATCGCCAGCAGGCGCTTGAGGGCCAGGCGCACCGGTTCTTCGTCGCCGGCGGTCAGCAGGTTGGCCAGGTAGCGCAGCGGAATGCGCAGGCTGTCGACGTCCGGCAGCGCGCCGTCCATGCTCACGCTGCCGGCAGCGGCGGCGTTCTGGATCGGCGACAGTGGCGGCACGTACCAGACCATCGGCAAGGTGCGGTATTCGGGATGCAGCGGCAACGCCAGCTGCCAGTCCACCGCCAGCTTGTATACCGGCGATTGCTGCGCAGCCGTGATCACCGACATCGGCACGCCATCTTTCAATGCCTGCTCGATGACCTTGGGGTCGTTGGGGTCGAGGAAAATCTCCAACTGCATGCGGTACAGGTCCTGTTCGCCCGGCGTGCTGGCCACTTCATGGATGCGGTCGGCGTCATACAGCAGCACACCCAGGTAGCGGATGCGGCCCACGCAGGTTTCCGAGCACACGGTCGGCATGCCGGCTTCGATGCGTGGGTAGCAGAAGATGCACTTCTCGGACTTGCCGCTCTTCCAGTTGAAGTAGATCTTCTTGTACGGGCAGCCGCTGATGCACATGCGCCAGCCGCGGCACTTTTCCTGGTCGATGAGGACGATGCCGTCCTCTTCGCGCTTGTAGATCGCGCCGCTCGGGCACGAGGCCGCGCACGCCGGGTTCAGGCAGTGCTCGCACAGGCGCGGCAGGTACATCATGAAGGTGTTTTCGTACTCACCGTAAATATCCGCCTGCACCTGGTCAAAGTTCTTGTCCTTGCGCCGCTTGGCAAACTCGGTACCGAGGATTTCTTCCCAGTTCGGGCCCCATTCGATCTTCTCCATGCGCTGCCCGGAGATCAGCGAACGTGGCCGCGCCACCGGTTGGTGCTTGGCCTGCGGTGCGCTGTGCAGGTGCTGGTAGTCGAAGTCGAACGGCTCGTAGTAGTCGTCGATGCCCGGCAGGTCGGGGTTGGCGAAGATGTTCGCCAACACCCGGAACTTGCCGCCGATGCGTGGATTGATCGAGCCGTCGCGGTTGCGTACCCAGCCGCCTTTCCATTTGTCCTGGTTTTCCCATTCCTTGGGATAGCCGATGCCAGGCTTGCTCTCGACGTTGTTGAACCAGGCGTATTCCATGCCTTCGCGGCTGGTCCAGACGTTCTTGCAGGTGATCGAGCAGGTATGGCAGCCGATGCACTTGTCCAGGTTCAGGACCATGCCGACTTGCGAACGAATCTTCATGGCTATCTCCTCAAATATCCTTGGGCAGTGGCTGTGGCAGGGCATCGCCGCCCAGGCCGCCGACATCGGTGTCATCCAGCCAGTCGACCTTGCTCATCTTGCGCACCACCACGAATTCGTCGCGGTTGCAGCCGACCGTGCCGTAGTAGTTGAAGCCATAGGCCTGCTGGGCGTAGCCACCGATCATGTGGGTGGGCTTGAGCACCACGCGGGTCACCGAGTTGTGGTGGCCACCACGGGTCTTGGTGCTCTCGGCCCCGGGCACATTCACGATGCGCTCCTGAGCGTGATACATCATCACCATGCCTTCCTTGACCCGCTGGCTGACCACTGCGCGGGCGGTGAGCGCACCGTTGGCGTTGAAGCACTCGATCCAGTCGTTGTCCTCGATGCCGACCTTTTTCGCGTCGACCTCGGACATCCACACGATCGGCCCGCCACGGCTCAGGGTGAGCATGATCAGGTTGTCGCTGTAGGTGCTGTGGATGCCCCACTTCTGGTGCGGGGTAATCCAGTTCAAGGCAATCTCGGGGTTGCCATTGGGCTTCTTGCCCTTCACGTAATCCACGGTGCGGGTGTTGATCGGCGGGCGATAGCTCTGCAGCTGTTCACCGAAGGCCTGCATCCACGGGTGGTCCTGATAGAACTGCTGGCGGCCGGTGATGGTGCGCCACGGGATGTATTCGTGGACGTTGGTGTAGCCGGCGTTGTAGCTCACGTGCTCGTCTTCCAGGCCCGACCAGGTCGGGCTGGAGATGATCTTGCGCGGCTGCGCCTGGATATCGCGGAAGCGAATCGCCTCGTGCTCCTTGGGTGTCGCCAGGTGGCTGTGGTCGCGGCCGGTGAACTCGGACAGCGCAGCCCAGGCCTTGACCGCCACGTGGCCGTTGGTTTCCGGGGCCAGACTGAGGATCACCTCGGCTGCATCGATGGCCGATTCGATCTTCGGCCGGCCCTGGCTCACGCCTTCGTCGCGGACGGTGTGGTTCAGCTCGCCGAGGAACTCCACTTCGTGATCGGTGTTCCAGTTGATGCCCTTGCCGCCGTTGCCCAGTTTGTCGAGCAGCGGGCCGAGCGAGGTGAACTTCTTGTAGGTGGCCGGGTAATCACGCTCGACCACGGTCATGTTCGGGCAGTTCAGGCCTGGTACCGGGGCCACGCCGGCGGTTTTCCAGTCGCTGCCGCCGAACGGCTGGGCCAGCTCGCCAGGGCTGTCGTGCAGCAGCGGTACGGTAACCAGGTCCTGTTCCACGCCCAACTGGCCTTCGCTCATGGCCGAGAAGGCCTTGGCGATACCCTTGTAGATCTCCCAGTCCGAACGCGCTTCCCAGGCCGGGTCGATGGCTGCCGACAGCGGGTGGATAAACGGGTGCATGTCCGAGGTGTTCATGTCGTCCTTTTCGTACCAGGTCGCGGTCGGCAGGACGATGTCGGAATACATGCAGGTCGACGACATGCGGAAATCGAGGGTGGTGACCAGGTCGAGCTTGCCGATGGCGCCCTCTTCCACCCACTCGGCCTCGCTCGGCTTGAAGCCGCCGCGCTTGCCGAGGTCTTCGTTCATCACGCCGTTGCGCGTGCCTAGCAGGTACTTGAGCATGTACTCGTGGCCCTTGCCCGAACTGCCCAGCAGGTTGGAACGCCAGATGAACATGTTGCGCGGGAAGTTGGCCGGGTTGTCCGGCTGCTCGCAGGCAAAGCGCAGCGAGCCATCCTGCAGCGACTTGAGCACGTAGTCCTTGGTCGGCATGCCCGCAGCGGCGGCGTCACGGGTGACCTGCAGCGGGTTGCGGTTGAGCTGTGGCGCGCTGGGCAGCCAGCCGGCGCGTTCGGCGCGGATGTTGTAGTCGAGCATGTGCTCGGGGAACTGTGCCTTGTCTGCCAGCGGCGAGAGCACTTCGTGAATGCTCATCTTCTCGTGGCGCCACTGCGAGCTGTGGTTGTAGAAGAAGCTGGTGCCGTTCATCTGCCGTGGCGGGCGGCTCCAGTCCAGGCCGAAGGCCAGCGGCAGCCAGCCGCACTGCGGGCGCAGTTTTTCCTGGCCGACATAGTGGGCCCAGCCACCGCCGGTCTGGCCGACGCAACCGCAGAGCATGAGCATGTTGATCAGCCCACGGTAGTTCATGTCCATGTGGTACCAGTGGTTCATCGCCGCGCCGACGATGATCATGCTGCGGCCATGGGTCTTGTCGGCGTTGTCGGCGAATTCGCGGGCCACCTGGATCGCCTTTTCGCGCGAGACGCCGGTGATCCGCTCCTGCCAGGCCGGGGTGCCGGGCACGCTGGCGTCGTCGTAGTCACTGGCCACATTATTGCCGCCCAGGCCACGGTCGATAGCGAGGTTGGCGGCCATCAGGTCGAATACCGTGGCCACCTTGGCCTGACGGCCGTCGGCCAGGGTCAGGCTGCGTACCGGCACACGGCGCAGCTGGATATCGTCGCCAGGGGCGGCCGTGAAGTGCTCGTGGTACTGGCCACCAAAATAAGGGAAGGCCACCTCCACTGCTTCACCCTCGTCAAGCAGGCTCAGGCGCAAATCGGTAGGGCGGCCTTCGCCACCCTCGCGTGCTTCGATGTTCCACTTGCCTTTTTCGCCCCAGCGGTAGCCGATGGCGCCCTGTGGCGAAACCAGGCCAGCGCTGATGTCGTCGACGGCGATGGTTTTCCATTCGGGGTTGTTGGCCTGGCCAAGGTTGTCGGCCAGGTCCGAGGCACGCAGGAAGCGGTCGGCGCTGTAGCCATCGGCGCGTTCCTCCAGCAGCACCAGCATCGGCAGGTCGGTGTACTGTTTGGCGTAGTCGCGGAAGTAGGCGCTCGGCGTGTCGAGGTGGAACTCCTTGAAGATCACGTGGGCGAAGGCCTGGGCCAAGGCGGCGTCGGTGCCCTGCTTGGGGTTCAGCCACAGGTCGGTGAGCTTGGCCACCTCGGCATAGTCCGGAGTGATGGCCACGGTCTTGGTGCCCTTGTAGCGTACTTCGGTGAAGAAGTGCGCATCAGGGGTGCGGGTTTGCGGGACGTTGGAACCCCAGGCGATGATGTAGTTGGCGTTGTACCAGTCGGCCGACTCCGGCACGTCGGTCTGTTCGCCCCACACTTGTGGCGAGGCCGGCGGCAGGTCGCAGTACCAGTCGTAGAACGAAAGGCACACCCCGCCGATCAGCGACAGGTAGCGGGCACCGGCGGCGTAGCTGACCATCGACATGGCCGGGATCGGCGAGAACCCCACCACGCGGTCCGGGCCGTGCTGCTTGACGGTGTGCACGTTGGCGGCAGCGATGATCTCATTGACCTCGTCCCAGCTCGAACGCACGAAACCACCCATGCCACGCTGGCTCTTGTACGCCTCGGCCTTGACCGGGTCGTTGACGATGCTGGCCCAGGCTTCGACCGGTGCCAGGCTACGCCGGGCCTCACGCCATAGCTTGAGCAGCGGCTTGCGCACCTTGGGGTACTTCAGGCGGTTGGCGCTGTAGATGTACCAGCTGTAACTGGCGCCCCGTGGGCAACCGCGTGGTTCGTGGTTGGGCAGGTCGTTGCGCGTACGCGGGTAGTCGGTCTGCTGGGTTTCCCAGGTGATCAGGCCGTTCTTCACGTAGATTTTCCAGGAACACGACCCGGTGCAGTTCACCCCGTGGGTGGAGCGCACGATCTTGTCGTACTGCCAGCGCGACCGGTAGACGTTTTCCCAGTCACGGGATTCCTTGCGGGTTTCACCGTGGCCGTTGGCAAACTCACCTTGTTTGCGCTTGAAGAAGCGCAACTGGTCGAGAAGGTGACTCATGTTCAATTCCTCTCAGGCTGAGCGCGGCTGCCCGCGCTCGTAATCAAGTCGTCGGGCCCGGTCAGCAGGGCGTCTGCGCGCCTTTGCGCGCGTACCACCACCAGGTCACCAGGATGCAACTGACGTAGTACGCGACGAACGCATACAGCGCTGCTTCCGGGCCACCGGTCAGGGCGATGGAGCTGCCGAAGCTCTTGGGGATGAAGAAACCGCCGAAGGCGCCCACGGCCGAGCTGAAGCCCAGCACCGCGGCCGACTCCTTGCCCGCCTCGCGCAGCGCCCGCTCGCACTCGGCCGGCTGGGCCTTAGCGCTGGCGCGTTCGTGCAGGGTGCGGAAGATCACCGGGATCATGCGGAAGGTGGAGCCGTTGCCGACGCCGGTGGTAATGAACAGCACCATGAACATGCTGAGGAAGCCGAAGAAGTGCCCGGCCTCGCCGGCCCGTGGCAGGAAGGCGATGACGCCGAACACCGCGGCGATCATCAGCACGAAGTTCCACAGGGTTACCCGGGCCCCGCCGAGCTTGTCCGAGACCCAGCCACCCAGCGGCCGCGCCAGGGCGCCGACCAGCGGACCGAGGAAGGCGAACTGCAGCGCATTCACCTGCGGGAACGAGGTCTTGGTCAGCAGCGGGAAGGCGGCGGCAAAACCGATGAACGAGCCGAACGTGGCCAGGTACAGCCAGCACATCAGCCAGTTGTGCTTGCGCTTGAAGATCACCGCCTGCTCGCTGAACGAAGCGCTGGCAGACTTGAGGTCGTTCATGCCGAACCAGGCCGCCAGGGTGACCAGGGCAACCAGTGGCACCCACACAAGGCCGGCGTTCTGCAGCCACATCGCGCTGCCGTCGGCCAGCTCACGGGGCTCGCCACCGGCGGCGCCGAACAGGCCGACACCGATCACCATCGGTACCAGGAACTGCATGCCCGATACACCCAGGTTGCCCAGGCCGGCATTCAGGCCGAGGGCCGTGCCCTGCTGGGCCTTGGGGAAAAAGAAACTGATGTTGGACATCGACGAGGCGAAATTGCCACCGCCAAAGCCGCACAGCAGGGCAATGATCACGAACACACTGTAGGGCGTATCGGGGTCTTGCAATGCCATGCCCATCCACAGCGCCGGGATCAGCAACGAGGCGGTACTCAGGGCAGTCCAGCGACGGCCGCCGAATATCGGCACGATGAACGAGTAGAACACCCGCAGGGCGGCGCCTGACAGGCCCGGCAGCGCCGCCAGCCAGAACAGCTGGTCGGTGCTGAAGGCAAAGCCTGCGGCGTTCATGCGTACGATCACCGTGCTCCACACCATCCACAAGGCAAACGCCAGGAACAGCGCAGCGATGGAAATCCACAGGTTGCGGTTGGCGATGGCCTTGCCGGTCGCGTTCCAGAACTGCGGGTCTTCCGGGCGCCAGTCTTCGATCACCGGCCCGGGGCGGGCCTGGCGGCCCAGGGCGGGGTTGTTGGATGCCGACATGGTCAGTCTCCTCAAGGGTTCAGGAATCGGAATGCTTGGCGCCCAGCACCGCTGTCTGGCGCACCTCGCTGAGGTACATCCAGATCAGCGAGACCCAGACGACGCCGTACAGGAGCATGAAGCTGGAACTGCGCACGCCGGTCAGGTCGACCAGCGCGCCGAACAGGATCGGCAGCACGAAACCACCCAGGCCACCGGCCAGGCCGACGATGCCGGACACCGCGCCCATGCGATCGGGGAATTCGTTGGAGATGTACTTGAATACCGAGGCCTTGCCGAACGCCCAGGCCACGCCGACGACGAACATCAGCGCAGTGAACACCCAGACGTTGAGGCCGATGTGAAAGCTGCGCGGGCCATTGACGGTTTGCAGGGTGATGTCGGTTTGCGGGTATGAGAGCAGGAACAGGCACACCCAGCTCACCCACATCACCCACCAGGTCACGCTCTGCGCGCCCCAGCGGTCGGACATCCAGCCACCAACCGCGCGCAGTACCCCGCCCGGCAGCGAGAAGCAGGCGGCGAGCAAGGCAGCGTTCTGCAGGCTGAAACCATATTCGCCGACGTAGTACTGGGTCATCCACAGGGCCAGGGCTACATAGCCGCCAAAGACGATCGAGTAATACTGGCAGTAACGCCATACTCGCCGGTCTTTCAGCGTGGCGAGCTGCTCGCGCAGCGAGACGCTGGCGGCCACCCGGTGGGACTTGTCGTCATAGGTGAAGAACCAGAACATCACGGCGGTGACGAACAGGATCGCCGAAAACGCTTTCGGTACCATCTGCCAGGTACTGGCGGCGATGATCGCCGGGGCCAGGAACTTGGTCAGCGCCGAGCCCGCGTTGCCGGCGCCGAAGATACCCATGGCAAGGCCCTGACGGGAGGCGTCGAACCATTTGGCGACGTAGGCGATACCCACCGAGAACGAGCCGCCGGCCAGGCCGACGAACAGGCCCAGCACCAGGAACTGCCAATATTCGTGGGCATCGCCGATCAGGTAGATCGGCAGCACGCACACCAGCATCAGCAGGAAAAACACGATGCGCCCGCCAAAGCGGTCGCCGAGCATGCCCAACGGCAGGCGCACCAGCGAACCGCTGAGCACCGGGGTCGCGGCCAGCAGGCCGAACTGGGTTTCGTTGAGGTCGAGCAGATCCTTGATAGGCACACCCAGCACCGCGAACATCATCCATACCATGAAGCAGATGGTGAAAGCGGTCGTACTCATCCCGAGCACCAGCCCCTGTTGTACGTTGCGTTGCATGTTGAACGCTCTCCAGGGCGACATTTCAGGCGCAGGCTAGAAGCACGGCGGCCGGCCGCGATTGACCTGCATCAAGGTGCATAGGCGGTCGGCTGACCTACCATGTAAGCGGCTACCACCAAAGTGGTAGTGTTTTTAAACGCCTATTAATCCTTTTGTATCAATAAGTTAAGCGATGTTGTAGGAAGCCTCTGACAACGGATAAACACACCGGCATTCTTTGGAGGTAGCACCATGTTGAGCTGGCTGAAAAGCTCGTTGCCCGCCCGTGCCGGGCTGGCAGTGGTTCTGTTGGCCGCCCTCAGCCTGGCCAGCACATTCAGCGCCGTGATGATCGCCCGGGTGAGCGAGAACGATGCCGCCGCCATGAACACCGCCGGTTCCTTGCGTATGGCCACCTACCGCCTGGACTGGCAGCTGGAAGCCAACGCCGCCCCGGCGGTGCTCGAACAACTGCGCGATGACATGCAGCAACGCCTGCAGAGCCCGACCCTGGCGCACATGCTCGATGAGGGCGACCACAGCCCGGTTGGCAAAGCCTTCGCGCAAGTGCTCGGGCACTGGCAAACCCAGCTGCTGCCGGCCTTGCAGGCCAATGACAAACAGCTGTTTCAGCAACAGGCCGAGCGCTTCGTCGGCCACCTCGAAGATTTCGTCCTGCAGCTGCAGAAGCAGAGCGAGCGGCGCCAGGGCTGGCAACAGAACATCCAGGGCGCCGCGCTGTTGATCACGGTCGTCATCCTGCTGATCGGCCTGTATGAATTGAACAGCGGCGTGATCGCCCCCTTACAGGAACTGGTGCGCGCCACCGAGCGCTTTCGCGCCGGCAAGCTCGACGCGCGCATTCGCCATCGCTCCAGCGACGAGCTGGGGCAGATGGCCGACAGTTTCAATTCCATGGCCGATGCCATCGAGCAGTCACACCGCACCCTGGCCTCGCGCGTGGCGGAAAAAACCCAAGAGCTGGAGCAGAGCAACGCCGCCCTCGACCTGCTGTGCCACGCCAGCCGCAGCATCGCCACCCAGCCCACCAGCGCCGAGCACCTTGATGAGCTGATCGCCAGCTTCCAGCAACGCTTGCCGGGTTTGCGCCTGTCCTTGTGCCTGCATGGCGAAAGCGCGGCCGGCCATGCGCAGCTGATCGCCCTGCATGGCGACGACGGCACGCGCGAGGTCTGCGCCCCTGGCGATTGCCAGGGTTGCCAGCGCCAGTTCCTGGCCAACCGCTTCAGCCTGCCAGTCAGCTCGCAAGGTGTACTGCTTGGCGACTTGCGCGCGTATTTTCTCGATGGGCACGCGGCGCACGCCTGGGAGCGTGAGCTAATACAGGCGCTGGCTGACCTGATCGGCACCAGCTTGTCGCTGGAGCGCCAGCGCGAACGGGAAAACCGCCTGTTGCTGCTCGACGAGCGCAACACCATCGCCCGCGAACTGCATGACTCGCTGGCCCAGGCGCTGTCGTACATGAAGCTGCAGGTCAGCCGTCTGCAAACCCTGATTCGCCGTGGTGAAAATACCGAAACCCTGTTGGCGGTCAGTGACGAATTGCGCAACGGCCTGAACAATGGCTACCGGCAACTGCGTGAGCTGCTGACCACCTTCCGCCTGCAGATTCAGGACGGCGGGCTGGAGCAGGCACTGGAAGACACCGCCCACGAGTTTGCCGAACGCGGCAACCTCCGCGTACGCCTGCAACAGCAACCGCTGGCATTCACTCTGGGTGCCAACGAGCAGATCCATGTGCTGCAGATTGCCCGTGAAGCGCTGTCCAATTGTGCCCGCCACGCCAAGGCCAGCGAGGCCTGGGTGTACCTGCGCCAGGATGGCGAGCTGATCGAACTGCTGGTGGAGGATGACGGCATCGGGCTTCAGCCCGATTACGACGGCCGCCAGCACCACGGCCTGAACATCATGCAGGAGCGCGCCCGCAGCCTGGGCGGCCAGCTCAGCCTGGCACCCCGCGCCCCTCAAGGTACCCAGGTAAGGCTGCGTTTCGCCCCGGGCTTCCTGCGCCAACCTGAAACCGAGACGCAGACATGAACGTTGCTGCCCCCTATACCCTGCTGCTGGCCGATGACCATCCGATGATGCGCCGTGCGTTGCGCCAGCTGATCGAGCTGGAAAGCGACCTGGTGGTGGTCGGCGAAGCGAACAATGGTGTCGAGGCCTGCGAGCTGGTGCAACGGCTGCAGCCGGACCTGGTGGTGCTGGACAACAACATGCCCGAGCTCAACGGTGTGGAGGCGCTCAAGCGCCTGCGCGAACAGGGCTATGCGGGGCGCATTCTGCTGTTCACGGTATCGGATGCCGAGCAGGATGTGCGCGATGCCATGCGTTTCGGCGCAAACGGCTACCTGCTGAAGGACATGGAGCCAGAGCTGCTGATCGAACGCATACGCGACCTGCTGGCTGGCAGCCTGGTGGTCAGCCCGGCGCTGACCACTGTGCTGGCCCAGGCATTGCGAGCCTCACATGGCGCCAGCTCGCTTGACCTGACCGACCGTGAGCGGCAGGTGCTGAAGATGATTGCCGGGGGCTTGAGCAACAAGATGATCGGCAACAAGCTGGGAATTACCGAAGGGACGGTGAAGGTGCATGTGAAGAATCTGCTGCACAAGCTTGGTTTGCGCTCGCGCGTCGAAGCCGCCGTCTGGGCCCTGGAAAACCTGCGCTAGCCCGGGCGCTGCAATCTGTGCGTTGGTGGCCTGTGGGAGTGGCTTTAGCCGCGAACACCGGCGCAGCCGCTGCCATCCACCGCGCCGCTGCTTCGCGGGCTTGCCCGCTCCCACAGTAGACGGCGCAAGCCCGGCTGACGCTGTGCCTGTGGGAGCGGCTTTAGCTGCGAACACCGGCGCAGCCGGTGCCATCGCTCCCACAGGTGCTAGCCGACTGCGAGCTCACACCGTACCTGTGCGGCCTTGTGTGCTGGCGGCCTCGCCCAGGCCTGTGACCACCCGCCACACCATCGGCGGCATCTGTTCCGGGTCCAGGGCATCCAGCAGGTTCTTCACCGCCAGCCCCAACTCGGTATCACCCTCGATCACCAGCCGCCGCCGGAAGAACAGGGTATCCGGGTCTTCCTGCCGGCTGGCCAGCAGCAGAAACTCGCGCCAGTTGCCACGAATGGTCACGTCCACATCCCGCCGCGCGGCAACCCGCAGGCGCCTGCCGTCGCAGGTGATGCACCAGGCCAGCCCCAGGTCGCTGACCTGCAGGCGCAGCCAATGCCCGCGCAACACCGCAAACGTGCCCTGCGCCAACGGTTCGGCGAACAGCCGTGCCGCCAGCTTCTCAATCAGCATCCGCTGGCAGCCGAAGGGCACATGCCGCCCCAGCTTGAGCAAGGGCTCGCCATATTCCAGCCACCGCGTCATGCCAGTACCTCCCCTATTCGCAACATGCCCGGCCGATCGTGCCAGTAGCCGTTGCAGCCAGCGGTCGCGATAGGCGGCGCAGCACCGTCACGGACGGCGTCATAGGCGGCGATGACCGCCTGCATACCTTCGCTGCGAGGGCTCAGGCGCAGAATGTCCACGCCACTGTCGACAATACCGGCATAGTCGCTCAGCAGGTTGCAGGCCTCGCCCGACATCGTCTGGATGCCGTTGAGCACAAACAGGGCCTCGCCTTCCTGGCTCGACATAGGCAGGCCATCCGCGTACGCCTGGCAACACAACTGGCAGTCGTCCTTCGGCCGGTTCTGCGCGCGGGCGGTAAAACAACGCGCGGAATAGGCCAAAGGCAGGTGACCATAGGCGAACAGCTCCACCTCGGGCCGTGCGATACCCAGGGTGTCGAGCTGCAGCAGGCAATCCCGCAGCAGCCGCCCGGCACACTCCACTGGCGGCACCCAACGCTGCAGCCCGCACGCCGTCAACTCCTGCAAGGCGTAGGGGTTGTACAGGTTCAGCGCCGGCCCGGCGACAAACGGCAGACGGCGCTCGGCCAGCATCTGCACCGCGCCCATGTCGTTGGCTTCTACCAGCAGTTCGCCGTTCTCGCACAGGCGCTTGAGGCTCGACAGCTCCGAGGCGGCCTCTACCAGCGCCAGCCCCGACAGCACCAGTTCGGCGCCAGTGGCGGCGCGCAACTCGCGGGCCAGGCCAAGCCAGTCGTCCAGCGACAACGCCCGGCGCTTGGCGCACACGGTTTCGCCCAGGTAGATCACATCTAGTGGCTGACCGGCCATCGCTTCATAGAACGCCAGCAGTTTCGCCCGGCTCCAGTAAAAGAGCACCGGCCCAAGACTCAGCTTCATAGGCACCTCACTGCCAGGCACGATGAAAGGCACCCAGCGTGGTCTGGCTGCCTTCGGACAAGTTGGCCAGCACCTTCTGCCAACGCGGTTGCAGGGTGAAGCCGTCGCCGTCACGGGCATGGGCGTCGAGCGCTTCTCGCCACACCCGGGTCACCTGCTCGACATAGGCCGGGCTGCGTTGCCGGCCTTCGATCTTGACTGCCGCAATGCCCAGTTGCACCAGTTGCGGAATCAGCTCGAGGGTATTCAGGCTGGCAGGCTCTTCCAGCGCATGAAAGCGCTGGCCCTCCACCACGAAACGGCCTTTGCACAAGGTCGGGTAGCCGGCCGGCTCGTGCGGCGCATAGCGGTCGATCAATACCCCACCCAGGCGCGCACTCAGCCCCTCGGCATCCTCGCTCCAGCGGACCGCCTTGGCTGGCGAGCACACCCCGCACAGGTTCGGCGACTCGCCGGTGACATAGGAAGACAAATGACAGCGCCCCTCAGCCATGATGCACAGGCTGCCGAAGGCGAACACTTCCAGTGGCACCTCGCTGCGCTGCGCCACCTGGCGCACCTGGGCCAGCGACAGCACCCTGGGCAATACGGCACGGCGGATGCCGTAGCGCTGCTGATAGAACGTCAGTGCCGCAGGGTTGGTGGCAGAGCCCTGCACCGAAAGGTGCAGGTTGAGCGCCGGATGACGCCGGCTGGCGTAGGCCAGCACACCCGGGTCAGCGGCGATCAGCGCATCTACGCCGAGGTCTGCGGCCTGGTCCACGGCGCGCTGCCAGCGTGACCAGCCCTGGGCCTGGCCGTAGGTGTTCACGGCCACGTAGAGTTGCCGGCCTTTCTCGCGGATCAGCGCCAGGCCAATTTCCAGTTGCCGCTCATCCAGGTTCAGGCCGGTGAAGTGGCGCGCGTTGGTGTCATCGCGGAAACCCACGTAGATCGCGTCGGCCCCCTGCTGCAGGGCAGCCTTGAGGGCGGGCAGGCTGCCTGCCGGACATACCAGGTGCATGATGCTCCCTCTCGTAGCGGGGCGGCTCAGGCCGCCAGGGTGTCGAAACTGATGAAGTCGACGGTCTCGCCGACGCGCAACGTGCGATGGGCCTCGATCACCGCCAGGCCTTCGGCGCTGCACATGCCGCTGAGCATTGCCGAGCCTTGCCAGGCATGCGGAATCACGCGCAAACCAGCCGGTGTCGAAGTCAGCCAGGCGCGCAGGTATTGGCGGCGCAGACTGGAGCGGGGCCAATCGAACCCGGCCATGACCGGCATGGCGCGGGGCAGCACCTCGCGGCGGCCCTGCGCCCGCAACAGGAACGGCCTGGCCACCACCTGCAGGCACAGCAGTGCGGCGACCGGGTTGCCCGGCAGGCCCAGCCACGGGGTGTTGCCGATGCGGCCGAAGGCAAACGGCTTGCCCGGCTGAATGGCCAAGCGCCACAGGCGCAGCTCACCCAGCGCCTGTACGGCATGCTTGAGGTGGTCTTCTTCGCCCACCGAGACGCCACCAGAGGTAATGATCACGTCCCAGTCAGTGGCGGCCTTGCCCAGCGCTTCGCGGCAGGCACGCGCATCGTCCGGCAGCCGCCCGAGGTCGCCGACCTCCAGCTGCCAGCCACGCAATGCCGCCGCCAGGCTATGGCTGTTGGCGTCATAGATCTGCCCGGGGCGCAGCGCATCACCTGGTGCGCACAGTTCATCACCGGTGCTCAGCAAGCCCACGCGCAATGGCCGGTACACCGCGACAGAGGCGATGCCCTGGCTGGCCAGCAGCCCCAGCTCGGCAGCACGCAGCCGTTGCCCGGCCTCGAGCAGGCAAGCCCCCTGACGGAATTCTTCGCCGCAACGGCGCACGTGGTCACCTGGCCAGCAGGCTGGTAGCCACACGCCGTCATCCATCAGCCTGGCCTGCTCTTGCGGGACCACGCTATCGGCGCCGGCGGGCAGCGGCGCGCCGGTGAAAATACGCACCGCGTGGCCCGCCGGCAGCGCTTCAAGCGCCGCATCACCTGCAGCGATACGCCCGGCCAGTGGCAGCAGGCCGCCCTCGGCAGGCAGATCGGCAGCGCGCAGGGCGTAGCCATCCATCGCGCTGTTGTCCCAGGCCGGGCCCGGGCGCGGGGCGCGAATATCGTCGCCGAGGATCATGCCCAGCGCCATGTCCAGCGCCAAGCGCTCCACCGCCGGCGGCCGTGGGGCCTGCTCCAGCAGTTCGGCGATGGCCTGGTCGACCGGGCGCAGGTTGTCGTGGCCACACATATAATCGTTCATGAGCGGCTCCCGCAGGCGGTCATGGGTTGTTCGGGCAGCAGCTTCAGGTGCGGGACGAAATTGCACGGCTTGGTACGGCAGTCGAGCTGCTTGCGCAGGATCTCGTTCCAGCCTGTGCGGCAGGCACCCGGGGAGCCCGGCAGGCAACACACCAGTGTGCCGTTGCTCAGCCCGGCCAGGGCACGGGACTGCAGGGTCGAGGTACCGATTTCTTCCAGCGAGATCTGCCGGAACAGTTCGCCGAAACCTTCCACGGTCTTGTCGAGCAACGGCTCGACGGCCTGGGGAGTATTGTCGCGCGGGGTAAAACCGGTACCACCGGTCAGCAGCACCACCTGCACCATCGGGTCGGCCACCCAGGCGCAAACCCGCGCGCGGATCTGCCAGATATCGTCGGGCACCAGGGCCCGGTCCTGCAGGACATGGCCAGCCTCCTGCAGGCCATCGACCAACGTCTGCCCTGAGCCATCGGTGGCCAGGGTGCGGGTGTCACTGATGGTCAGCACGGCGATGCGCAGTGCCTGGAACTCGCTGAGTGCAAGGTGAGCCATGACGGCGCCCTCATCGGAATGTCAGCGCGCAGCCTGGGCCTGACACAGCGCCACGCCCATTCCTCGAAGGAGGTACCACCCGGGGTAGATGCAGCAATGCTTGATTTCGATCAACCCTGGGCCAGGCATGAGACGTACGCTCAGGGCAGGCACCCCCAGAGGGAAGCACACCATGGCGAAGAAATTTCCTGTAAACCCCAGCCACCCCGAACGCATCTGTTGGGGGTGCGACCTGTACTGCCCGGCGAAGGCGCTGGCCTGTGGCAATGGCGCGAGCCGGACCATGCACCCGGCGGAACTGTTTGGCGAGGATTGGGACAGTTTCGAGGACCGGCTGGAGAAGCCGCTCGACCCGGAGCAAGAGGCAGGGCCCAGGTGAAAGGGCCGGCCCCCACAGGTACCTGACAAGGCCTGAAGCCTGCCGGGTACCTGTGAGCGCCGCCTTGTGTCGCGATGGGCTGCAAAGCAGCCCCTTGTCCGATCAGATCAGGATCAGAAGATGCTGATCGGGTACTCGACGAATACGCGGACTTCGTTACCGTCGTCGTTGTAACCGTTCTGCTGCACGGCGTTGTTGGTACGCACGAACGAGCTACGCAGCTTGATCGACAGGTCCTTGGCCGGGCCGTCCTGCACCACGTAACGGATCTGGTTGAAGATCTCGCGCTCTTTACCTTCGCCGAAGCCCTGCGGGTTGGCGACGTTGCGGGTATTGATGTTGTCACCCACCACGTAGGCCAGCTTGTAGGTCAGGCCCGGAATGCCGTAGGCACCGAAGTCCAGGCCGTAGCCCAGCTGCCAGGAACGCTCGTCTTCGGCGTTGAAGTCGGACCAGTACGAGTTGGCCAGGTAGATGGTCGAACCACCGTCACCCACGCCACCGGCGTTCTGGTACCAGCCGTAGTTGTAGCCAGTGCTGCCGGTGCTGCGCTGGTGGGCGATGGTGAACGAGTGCGCACCGTAGGCGTAGGTGGCGGCCAGGCTCCAGATGGTGTTGGAGTCGCCGTTCAGCTCTGCGCTCTTGACGAACTTGTTGTCGATGTCCGACTTGTAGCCGTTGAAGTCCAGGGTCAGGGACTGGTCGCTGGCGATCGGGAAGACGTAGTTCAGGCCCAGGTAGTGCTTCTTCATCACGTCTTCGTTGTCGGCGGTGTACAGCGAAGCGGTGAAGTTGTCGGTGAACTTGTAGCTGCCACCGAGCACGTTGATCGACTTCAGGCCACCACCGTCACGGCGCTCGGCGCTCTTGCGCGCTTCCTGGGTGAAGCGGCCGGCGTTCAGTTCCAGGCCCTGGATTTCCTTGGAGGTGATCAGGGTACCGGTGAAGCTTTCTGGCAGCAGGCGGGCGTCGTCGTACTGCAGCACTGGCAGTGCCGGCATCTGGTCACCGTACTTGAGCACGGTGTTGGAGATGCGGAATTTCACTGCAGCGCCACCACGGGCGAGGTTGTGCGGCGAGTTGGCGTTGCCGTTCTCGTCCTTGAAGTCCGAAGGCTTGAAGAAGTCGACACCAGCGCCACCGTTGTGGCCCTTGCCGCCGTCCAGACGCACGGCGTACAGGCCGAATGCGTCGACGCCGACACCGACGGTGCCCTGGGTGAAGCCGGAGGAGAAGTTGGCGATGACGCCCTGGCCCCATTCGATCTGGTCGTCGGTGCCGTGCTTCTTGTCACGATTGATGTAGGCGTTGCGCAGCAGGACGTTGGCGTGGCTGTCCTCGATGAAGCCCTTGCTATCGGCCTGGTCATTGGCCTGTGCCTGGGTCGCGGCGATCATCGCCAGGGCGACCAGGCTGATCCTGGTTTTCAACATGTTGTTTTCCTTGTTCCTAATCAAAAACGCTCTGCAAATGACGCCAGGAACCAACGCCCCTTCGTAGGTTCGACGCTATGCGGATCCAGACTGGAAGGCCTGCCGGTTATCACCCGGCGGCTCTGGCAGCTGCGTGGCCACGAGGGTGGCCAGCAGGCGTTGGCCGAATCCTAGCCGTGCGCGTTTACAAATGTCAAAAAATCGTGAAATGAAGGTTGATATAACCAAAATCGGCGGCTACTTCAGTGCATTTCCATAAAGGGCTGCGCTATCAGCGGGCAATTTATCCTGGGCGGAATTGGCTTTCTGACCGAACGGATAATTTCCTGCGCGGCAGGGCAAACGCTGCTGCCAGCGAGCAACCCGATATGATGGATTTTTACAAACAGACACACATGTAGAAACAAGTCATTTCAAATAGCCATGCAATAGCAAATGGCAAGCATTACCATCCGCACTTCTTTTTCACTTGCTCGATCCGGATGTGCCCATGCTTGTACCCTGCCGTCTCTCCCCCCTGCCCTTTGGCCTGTCGTTGCTGTTCAGCGCCGGCCTGGCCAGCGCTGCCACTACCACCCTGCCGGAACTCTCGGTTACTGCCGACAGCGAGCGCGACAAGGACAACCCGCAGGTCCGCGAGGTAAGCACGGCGACCCGCACCGCGACGCCGCTGCGCTATGTGCCGCAGGCTATCGACACGGTGAAGACTGCCAATGTGCTGGATTACGGCAGCAATACGCTGGGCAAGGCGCTGGAAGGCATCCCGAACGTCAGCAGTGGCGCGGATACCCGTTTCGACAGCGTGCGTATTCGCGGCTTCGAGGCCAGCAACGATTTCTACCTGGACGGCATTCGCGACGACAGCCAGTACATCCGCGACCTGCATAACATCGAGCGTGTCGAAGTGCTCAAGGGGCCGGCGGCGGTACTGTATGGCCGTGGGAGCCAGGGCGGTATCGTCAACCGGGTCAGCAAGGCGCCGGAGCCCGGCCGCCGCTCGACCCTCGAGGCACAGGCCGGCAGCGAAGACCTGCGCAGCCTGTATGCCGACCTCAGTGCCGACCCCAGCGACACCGTGAGCCTGCGCCTGAACATGGGCAACCAGGACAACAACAGTTTCCGCGACGGCGTCCACGGCAGCCGCCAACTGTTCGCACCGTCGCTCAGTTGGCAGGTCAACCCTGACCTGAACTGGCTGGTGCAGTATGAATACAGCCGCTACAACCGCACCCCGGACCGCGGTATCCCCGGGGCCAACGGTCGCCCGGCCAACGTCAGCCGCAGCACTACCTACGGCGACCCGCGCGACTACATTGACGACCACGCCCAGTCGCTGCGCTCGCGCCTGAACTACCAGCTGAACGAAACCTGGCAATTGCGCCATACCCTGGGCCTGTTCAAGCTCGACAGCGAGTTCGACAACACCTACGTCACCCACTACAACGCCAGCACCGACACCCTGACCCGCCAGCGCTGGCAGCAAGACCTGAACACCCGCAACCTGTTCAACAACCTGGAGGCCGAAGGTGATTTCGACACTCTGGGCCTGGAGCACAAGCTGTTGCTGGGCCTGGAGATCGGCAACCAGAAGCGTGACCCCGTGCTGTATAAAGCGCCCGACCAGCAGCTCGGTGGCAACCTGGCGCTATGGAGTGACAATCACACCGTGGTCGATAGCCGCGGCCTTTACCTGCAGGACCAGATCCGCCTGAACGATCAGTGGCAGGTGCTTGCCGGTGTACGCTTCGACCAGTTCGAAGTGCAGACCACGGACAAGGATGGACGCCGCGAATCACAGGACAGCAACAGCACCAGCCCACGCCTGGGTGTGGTCTACACACCGTGGCGCGACCATTCGTTCTATGCCTCGTGGAGCAAGACCTTTTCGCCAGTTGGTGGCGGCCTGATCGGCATCACCCCGCAGGCGAAGGGCAACACCAACGACACCAAGCCAGAAGAAACCCGGCAGAAAGAAATCGGCGTGAAGAGCGACTGGCTTGACCAGCGCCTGACCACCACGCTGGCCATTTACGAGCTGGAGTTGTACAACCGCCGTACCCGCGATCCGCTGGTACCGGAAAACATCCTGCTCAGCGGCCTGCAGCGTTCGCGCGGTATCGAGCTGACCGCCACCGGTAACATTATGGGCAACTGGTATGTGCGCGGCGGCATCGGTCTGCAGGATGCGACCATCGTCAAGGACAACAACGGCCAGCAAGGCAACCGCATCAATGACGTGGCCAAGCGCAATGGCAGCCTGTTCATCACCTGGAAGCCGCAACTCGGCTGGTACGCCGAGACTGGCCTGACGCTGGTGGGCGAGCGTTATGCCGATAACCAGAACACCACGGTATTACCGGGTTATGGCCGTTGGGATGCATTGGCGGGGTACCGCGCGCAGGACTGGGATGTGCGAGCGGCGCTGAGCAACATTGCCGACAAGACCTACTACAGCTCGGCAACCAGTGCGGCGCAGATCCAGGTGGGTGACCCGCGCAGCCTGGTGGTGACTGGCAGCTACAGCTTCTGATACCTGGCGAATGTACCGGCCCCTCACGGCTTCAGCCGCGAAGGGCCAGCACCGGTTCAATCAATCAGTGCCACACCGCCATCAGCGCCTGCATTTCTGCTTCGCTGATCAGCCCTTGGGGATATCGTCCGGCAAGCAGACGTCGTGGGTCGGTCGTCCTGACCCTGATGCTTCCATGGTGTTTCAACCACTTCGCCACAAGCTTGAGCGACTGGTGATTCACTGCCGATGGGCGCAAAGCCGACTCACTTGCTGCGTTCATTTCTACACGTACTCCCTGGCCCGTGGACGGCAAATTTACTTATGTATTGTTACAGATCTGATCGCGCGGCCTGGCCGAGCTATCCGATCTGGCTATCCCTTTGAAATCAATACAAAACATATGCCAGCACGGCCCACCGGACATCGCCTGGAAATAAAAAAGGCCCGTCAGGTGACGGGCCTCTTCTTTCACGGTGCGGTCAACGCTTGACCGGCGCCGGCTGCTGCTGGGTCAGGCAGTGGATATTGCCACCCCCCAGCAACAGTTCACGACCGGGGATCATCACCACTTCATGGTCGGGGAAAATCTTCTCCAGGATCGCCCTGGCCTCGGAATCCGCCGGGTCGTCGAAGCTTGGCGCAATGATGCCACCGTTGACGATCAGGAAGTTGACGTACGAACCGGCCAGGCGCACCGACGGGTCACGCTCCTGGCTGCCGGCCACGTGGTCGACACCGGCGCACTCTTCAGCGGTGGCGAACAGCGGGCCCGGGATCGGCATCTTGTGCACGATGAACTCACGGCCCTTGGCGTCGCGGGTGTTCTTCAGCACCTCCAGGGCCGCGTGGCAGCGCGCGTAGTTGGGGTCGTTGGAATCATCGGTCCAGGCCAGTAACACTTCGCCCGGGCGCACGTAACAGCAGAAGTTGTCGACGTGGCCATCAGTCTCGTCGTTGTACAGGCCATCCGGCAGCCAGACCACGGTATCCACCGCCAGATGGTCGCGCAGTACCGCTTCGATCTGCTCGCGGCTCAGGTGCGGGTTGCGGTTGCGGTTGAGCAGGCATTCCTCGGTGGTGATCACGGTGCCTTCACCGTCGACATGGATCGAACCGCCTTCGAGCACGAAGCCTTCGGTGTGGTAGCGCTGGCAGCGCTCCATTTCCAGCACCTTGGCCGCCAGTTCCTCGTCGCGGTTCCACGGCGCATACAGGCCGCCATCGAAGCCGCCCCAGGCATTGAAGCCCCAGTCCACCCCGCGCACTTCGCCCTGGTCGTTGATGACGAAGGTCGGGCCGGTGTCGCGCACCCAGGCGTCATCGTTGCTGATTTCGACCACACGGATGTTCGGCTGGTCGAGTTGGCGACGGGCGTTTTCGTACTGGCCAGCGGAAACCGCGACGGTTACCGGCTCGAAACGGGCGATGGCCTTGGCCAGGGTCACATGGGCAGCCTGCGCCGGCTTGCCGCCCAGGCGCCAGTTGTCCGGGCGCTCGGGCCAGACCATCCACACCTGGGTTTGCGGGGCCCACTCGGCGGGCATGTGGAAACCATCGGCACGGGGGGTGGAGTTGAGGGTTTTCATGGTTGACCTCTGTGGGGGCCCTGAGCCGGACTGTGCTGGGGCGTTTGTGCATTTATAACCGATATATATCGGCATTTGAAGCCCGTCAATCCGAAAACAATTGGCATGAAGCGCTGCTAAACCGATAACAATCGACAGACGACCTGCCATCAGCCCGAACGGACCGGATATCTACCCTAGCTCGCCCCTGCTGAACCCTTGCCACGCCGGGCGGACAAAACCGGCAACAACGGCTAGCGTCAATACGTAGGCAAACCGGCCAGCGATCCAACATGAATATCATCCCGACCGCCATCACCGAAGTGCTGATCATCGAGCCGAAGGTTTTCGGTGACAGCCGTGGTTTCTTCTTCGAAGCATTCAATGCCCGTGAGTTCGCCCGGCTGGCCGGAGTGACCACGGCGTTCGTCCAGGACAACCATTCGCGCTCCATCAAAGGCGTGCTGCGTGGCCTGCATTACCAGGTGGAAAACACCCAGGGCAAGCTGGTGCGCGTGGTGCAGGGAGAAATCCGTGACGTTGCCGTGGATGTGCGCAAGCGCTCGCCCACCTTCGGCCAGTGGGTCGCGGTGGACCTCTCGGCCGACAACCATCGCCAACTGTGGATTCCACCCGGCTTTGCCCATGGCTTCGCAGTGATGAGCGACGCCGCCGAGTTCCTGTACAAGACCACCGACTACTACAACCCGGCCGCCGAGCGCTGCATCCGCTGGGATGACCCAGACCTGGCGATCGACTGGCGGTTGACCCAGCCACCAATACTCTCCGACAAGGACAAGGTCGGCCAGCCATGGGCAGAGGCGGAACTGCTGCCTTAACTAGCGCATAATTGCGTCAGACTTTTCTGGCGCCTTTACGTGATGATCGCAAAACCCACGCCCCCACGCCGTCCCCGCTGGCGCAGCCTGGCCCTGCTGGCCCTGTGCCTGGTCCCGCTACTGTGGCCACTGCATCACCTGGCCGAACGTTATTACCAGCAAGAGCTGGCCTCGCAGAACCGTCAGACCCTCGACCTGTACGTGGCCAACCTGCTCGGAACCCTGCACCGCTACGAAACCTTGCCGCAGATCCTCGGCGACCTGCCGGCGCTGCGTAGCGTGCTGGCCGACCCGTTGCGCCTGGAGGCGGTGACCAACGCCAACCGCCTGCTCAAAGGCATCGTCGAGCAGACCGGCGCCGAAGTGATGTACCTGATGGACGTCAGCGGCAATACCCTGGCCGCCTCCAACTGGGACAAACGCGACAGCTTCGTCGGCCGCAACTTCGCCTTCCGCCCCTACTTCAATGAAGCCATGGCCGGCCGCCTGGGGCGCTTCTTCGGCCAGGGCACCACATCGGCCAAGCGCGGCTACTTCTTCGCCGCCGCGGTACGTGACCGTGAGCGGATCGTTGGCGTGCTGGTGGTCAAGGTCGACCTCGATCACACCGAAACGCTGTGGGGCCGTACCCCCGAGCAACTGCTGCTGACAGACCACAACGGCGTGGTCATCCTCACCTCACGGCCGGACTGGCGCTTCCGCGCCACGCGCCCGCTGAGCGAGGCCGAGCGCCAGGCCATCATCGCCATCCAGCCCTACCCGACCCAGGCCCCGCAACCGCTGGTGCTCAACCCGGATGCGTGGATCACCCAGACCCGCGAGATCAAGGAAACCGGCTGGCAGGTGAGCATTCTTGCCCCGCGCATGCTGGTCGACCGCTCGGCGCAAACGGTGATGGCCATCGGTGCCGGCACCTTGCTGGTGCTGGTGCTGCTGGCCGGCCTGGTGATGCAACGGCGCCGCCACTACATCGACCGTATCGACTTCGAGGCCCGTGGCCGGCAGGAACTGGAAAAACGCGTGGCCGAGCGCACCGCCGACCTTGAAGGCCTGAACACCCGCCTCAAGCGTGCCGTGCTGGAGCGCGAGAACGCCCAGCAGGAGGCGGTGCGCGCCCAGGACGAACTGGTGCAGGCCGGCAAGCTCTCGGTGCTCGGCACCATGTCGGCCAGCATCAGCCACGAACTCAACCAGCCGCTGGCGGCCATCCGCAGCTACGCGGAAAACGCCGAGATCCTGCTCGACCACCAGCGCATCGAAGATGCCCGCGGCAACCTCAAGCTGATCGGCGAGCTGACCGGGCGCATGGCCTCGATCATCGCTCACTTGCGCGCCTTCGCCCGTCGTGACCGCCACGCCCCGGAGAGCGTGGCCCTGCAGCCGGCCCTGGACGATGCCCTCGCGCTGCTGGCCAAGCGTCGGCGCGCCATGGCCGTGGAGCTGATTCGCGACCTGCCGGAAGCCACCTTGTGGGTACAGGCCGGCGAGACCCGACTGCGCCAGGTGCTCGGCAACCTGTTGGCCAATGCCCTCGACGCCCTGACCGAAAAGGCCAACCCCCGTCGCCTGTGGCTAAGTGCCGAACAGCGCGACGACTGCGTCTACCTGTACATTCGCGACAACGGCCCCGGCTTCAGCCGCCAGGCCCTGGAGCACGCCAAGGAGCCATTCTTCACCACCAAGACCCGCACCCAGGGCCTTGGCCTGGGCCTGGCCATCTGCGAAAGCCTGATGCGAACCCTGGGCGGTGAACTGCTGCTGGCCAACCACCCGGAAGGGGGCGCACTGCTGACCTTGCAGCTGCGTGTGGCCGCGCCTGGCGCTACCTTGCCCAATTCGGAGGACCCCTCGGCATGACCACCGAGACATTCATCGACAGCCAAGCCCAGGTCATCCTGGTCGACGACGATCCGCACCTGCGCCAGGCCCTGAGCCAGACCCTGGACCTGGCCGGGCTCAAGGTGGTCGCGCTGGCCGATGCCCAGGGCCTGGCCGAGCGCATCGAAGCCGACTGGCCTGGGGTGGTGGTCAGCGACATCCGCATGCCCGGTATCGATGGCTTGCAGTTGCTGGAACAGCTGCATGGCCGCGACAACGAACTGCCGGTGCTGCTGATCACCGGCCACGGCGACGTGCCGCTGGCGGTGCAGGCGATGCGCGCCGGTGCCTACGACTTCCTGGAAAAGCCCTTTGCCAGCGACGCGCTGCTCGACAGCGTGCGCCGCGCCTTGGCCCTGCGCCGCCTGGTGCTGGACAACCGCAGCCTGCGCCTGGCCCTGAGCGACCGCCAGCAACTGGCCACCCGCCTGGTGGGCCAGTCCCCGGCCATGCAGCGCCTGCGCGAGCAGATCGGCGCCCTGGCTGGCACCCGCGCCGACGTGCTGATCCTGGGCGAGACCGGCGCGGGCAAGGAGGTAGTGGCTCGCGCCCTGCACGACCTGTCCAGCCGCCGCGATGGCCCGTTCGTGGCGATCAATGCCGGCGCCCTGGCCGAGTCGGTGGTCGAAAGCGAGCTGTTCGGCCATGAGCCCGGTGCCTTCACCGGTGCGCAGAAGCGCCGTATCGGCAAGTTCGAATTTGCCAACGGCGGCACGCTGTTCCTCGACGAGATCGAGAGCATGAGCCTGGACGTGCAGGTGAAACTGCTGCGCCTGCTGCAGGAACGGGTGGTCGAACGCCTGGGTGGCAACCAGCTGATCCCGCTGGACATCCGCATCATCGCCGCGACCAAGGAAGACCTGCGCCAGTCCGCGGACCAAGGGCGCTTCCGCGCCGACCTGTATTACCGCCTGAACGTGGCGCCGCTACGTATTCCCCCGCTGCGCGAACGCGGCGATGACATTCTGGTACTGTTCCAGCACTTCGCCGATGCCGCCAGCCAGCGCCACGGCCTGCCCCCGCATAGCCTGCAGCCGGCCCAGCGCGCCATGCTGCTGCGCCACGACTGGCCGGGTAATGTGCGCGAACTGCAGAACGCCGCCGAACGTTTCGCCCTCGGCCTGGAACTGGCCCTGGATGGCCAGGCACCGCCTGCCGCGAAACCCGCGGCGCCCATGCTGGGCGGCAACCTCAGCGAGCAGGTCGAGCAGTTCGAGCGCTCGCTGATCGCCGCCGAACTGGCCCAGCCACACAGCTCCATGCGCAGCCTGGCCGAAGCGCTGGGCATCCCCCGCAAGACCCTGCACGACAAGTTGCGCAAGCATGGCTTGAGCTTTGACGGTGGCAGCGGCGGGCATGACGATCTCGAGGACCACCGTTGATGAATAGCGATAGCCAGTACCTACAGGCCGTGCTGCACGGCGACATCCCGCTCACCCGCGAAATGGGCCTGGAAGTGCTCGACTGGCAGCAGCGAACCCTGCGCCTGCAATTGCCATTGGCGGCCAACGTCAACCACAAGAGCACCATGTTCGGTGGCAGCCTGTACTGCGCGGCCGTATTGGTGGGCTGGGGCTGGCTGCACCTGCGCCTGCGCGAGCTGGGTATCGATGACGGGCACATCGTCATCCAGGAAGGGCAGATCAGTTACCCCTTGCCGGTTACCGGGGCGGCCGTGGCACGTTGCGCAGCACCGGACGAGAAAACCTGGGAACGCTTCGTCACGCTGTACCAGCGGCGCGGGCGGGCACGGCTTACGCTGGAGACCACGGTGAGCAACGCCGGTTGTGATGAGCCGGCGGTAAGATTCAGCGGGCAGTACGTCCTGCACCGCTGAAACCCTGCAGGTGCGACCTTGTGCGGCGGTCAGATCAGGCTCAGGAAAGCCTGCCGCCAGTGCGCATTGGCCGGCAACGCCAGGAAGTGCGGGTTGAGCAACGACTCCCGTGGCGGGTAGCGGAACGGCAGGCCATCCAGCCCGATCACCTCACCCCCGGCGCCTTCCACCACCCCCTGGGCCGCCGCCGTGTCCCACTGCGAAGTCGGCGCCAGGCGCGGATAGCAATCGGCGCTACCTTCCGCCAACAGGCAGAACTTCAATGAACTGCCGATGTTGGCCAGCTCCAGCTCACCCAGCGCAGCGCCCAGCCCGGCCAACAGCGCTTCCTGCTCGGGGCTGGAATGCCGACGGCTGGCGACCACGGTAAAGCGCTCCCCCAGCGGCGGTGCATTGCGTACCTGGATTGGCTCAGCGGCTTCCCCGGCTTGCGCACGCCAGGCGCCCAGCCCACGGCCACCGAAGTAGCAGCGCCGGTTGGTTGGCATCGAGACCACACCAAACACCACCTCGCCGTTTTCCACCAGGGCAATGTTGACGGTGAATTCCTCGCTACCGGCAATGAACTCCTTGGTGCCATCCAGCGGGTCGACCAGCCACCAGCGCTGCCAGCGCTGGCGCTCGGCCAAGGGGATATTGCAGTCTTCTTCGGACAGCAGCGGAATCTGCGGCGCCAGCGCCAGCAGGCCATCGGCGAGCACCCGGTGCGCCGCCAGGTCGGCGGCGGTCACCGGCGAATCGTCAGCCTTGCTGGTCACGGCCACATCGGAACGCCAGAACGGCAGGATCGCCTCGCCGGCCTTCAGCGCCAGCTTGACCACTTCGTGCATCAGTTGCAGGTCGTTCATGCTTCCAGCAGCCCCCGCTGGATCAGCAGGTCACGGGCCAGGTACAGCGCTGCCAGGGCACGGCCTTCGGTGAACTGCGGGTGCATGGCCAAGGCCGACAGCTCGCGCAGGTTGACCTTGTCGACCCGCATCGGCTCCGGCTCGTCGCCCTCCAGGCGCTCCTCGTACAGGTCGCTGGCCAGCACCACCTGGATCTTCTGGCTCATGTAGCCGGGCGACAGCGACAGCTCGGTCAGGTGCTCCAGTTGGCGCGCACCGAAACCGGCCTCTTCCTTGAGCTCCCGGTCGGCGGCCGCCAGCACGTCCTCGCCCGGCTCGATCAGGCCCTTGGGCAACGACAGCTCATATTCATCGGTGCCGCCACAGTATTCTTCCACCAGCACGGCGTGCTCGGCGTCGAGCATGGCCACGATCATTACCGCGCCGTAGCCATTGCCGCGCCCCACCAGGCGCTCGTAGGTGCGCTCGTTGCCGTTGCTGAAACGCAATTGCACGGCTTCGACGCGAAACAGGCGGCTGCTGGCGACGATTTCGCGGCTGAGGACAGTGGGTTTCTGGCGCATGGGGCGGCTCCTTGGCGTGAACGGGTTACTATACCGTGGCTTGCCGACTGAACGAGAATTTCCCATGCCTGTTCTTCCCTGGTCTGCCATCGATACGGTCCTGCTGGACATGGACGGCACCCTGCTCGACCTGCATTACGACAACCGCTTCTGGCTGGACCATCTGCCCCAGCGCTATGCCGAGCTGCACGGGGTGAGCCGAGCCATGGCGGAAATGGAACTGCAGCCGCTGTTCGAGCGTAACGCCGGTACGCTGAACTGGTATTGCCTGGACTTCTGGAGCCGCGAACTGCGCCTGCCGATTCGCGAGCTGAAACGGGAAATCGCCGACCTGATCGCCCTGCGCCCGGATGCCGACACGTTCCTGGCGGCCATTCGTCAGGCCGGCAAGCGCGTGGTGATGATCACCAATGCGCACCGGGATTCCCTGTCGCTGAAGCTGGAGCGGGTGGAGCTGGCGCCGTATTTCGAGCGGCTGATCAGCTCGCATGATTATGGCTACCCGAAGGAGAGCCCGCAGTTCTGGGATGCCTTGCAGGCGGATATCGGCTTTGCGCCGGAACGCAGCCTGTTCATTGATGACACCCTGGCTATCCTGCGCAGTGCGCGGCGCTTTGGCGTGGGGCATCTGCTGGCGGTACGCCAGCCCGATAGCCAGGCGGGGCCACGGGATACCGAAGAGTTTGCCGCAGTCGAGGATTACCGGGAGCTGCTGGCAGGCCTGTGAGGGCCTCTTCGCAGGTATGCCCGCGAAGAGGCCGCTACCGGCTGTAGAGCTCAGTCAGGAATACGCAGCACCTGCCCCGGGTAAATCTTGTCCGGGTGCTTGAGCATCGGTTTGTTGGCCTCGAAGATCTTCTGGTACTTGTTGGGGTCGCCGTACACCTTCTTCGAAATCGCACTCAGCGTGTCGCCCTTTTCCACGGTCACGAACTTCGCCGCCTGGGCCACCGGCCCGGTCACGGTGATCTGGTCTTCCACACTGGCCACACCGCTGATGTTGCCTGCCGCCAGGATGATCTTTTCCTTTTCCTCCTGGCTGGCTACCTCGCCCTTGAGGATGATCTTGTCGCCCTCGACCGTGGCACTGATGTTCGGGTTACCCAGGCCGACACTCTCCACGTGCTTCTTCAGCTGTTCTTCGGCATTGGCATTCCCCGGGGTCAGCAGATCGATCAACTTTTCCCCTGCTTCTTTCACGAAACTGAACAGACTCATGACACTCTCCTTGTTGACGTGAAACCGTTGGACAGTGAAGTCTAGGCGAAACTCCGCCGACCATGCCTGCGTACCCCATCGACGCGCTCTATCAAGGCATAGACCCTAGCGATTAGACGCCGCCGGCCCGCACGCCTAGGCTTGTGCTATCAGAAAGCTGCCGATAGCTCCGGTGAACAGCCCGCCCCGATGAAAAGCAAGCCTCCGCTCTGCGCGGCCTCGCCCTTGTCCATGCCCGCAGCCAGCAACACCTACGATTACGTCCAGCTCAACGACGCCAGACGCGACAGCACCCCCCTGGCCGAAGAAGTGGCCCTGGCCATCGCCTACAACGGCCTGAACCAGGCGGTGATGCTGGTCAGCCCCACCGACCTGGAAGACTTCGCGGTCGGCTTCAGTGTTGGCAGCGGCATTGTCGAAGGCACTGCGGAAATCTACGACTTGAAGCTCTCCGGCAGTGGCTCGGCGATGTATGCCGACCTGGAGATTTCCAGCCGTGCGTTCTGGAACCTGAAAAACCAGCGCCGCCAGCTGGCCGGTACCAGTGGTTGCGGCTTGTGCGGCGTCGAAGCGCTGGAGCAGGCATTGCCAGAGCTGGCCGAGCTGCCTGGTGCCCCCTTGCCGCCCGCGCACTGGCTGGCCGGGCTGCGTGAACGCATCGATGCCTTCCAGCCCCTTGGCCAGCACTGCGGCGCGGTACATGCGGCGCTGTTCATGGATCGCCACGGCGAATTGCTGCTCGGCCGCGAAGACATTGGCCGGCACAACGCCCTCGACAAGCTGATTGGCGCCCTGTTGCGTCAGGGCATCGACAGTCACGGTGGCCTGGCCATCGTCACCAGCCGCTGCAGCCTCGAGCTGATCCAGAAGGTGCTGCGTGCCGGTATCCAGACGCTGGTCAGCCTGTCAGCGCCGACCGGGCTTGCCCTGCAATGGGCACGCAAGCACAACCTCAACCTCATCCATCTGCCCAAGCACAGCGCACCGCGGGTCTACAGCCCCGTGGCGGAGTCGTAACAGTCGTGACCTCGTACCAGCACATCCCGGAAAACGCCCCAGCCTCCCCTCCTCGCTACAAGCCCTACCACGGCCCCGCCGGTGGCTGGGGTGCGTTGCGCAGCGTGGCCAAGGCCTGGGTCGGCAGCGACAACGCGCTGAAGAACATTCGCGCGCTGCTCAAGACCAACCAGAACGGCGGTTTCGACTGCCCCGGCTGCGCCTGGGGCGACTCGCCGGAAAGCGGTATGGTCAAGTTCTGCGAGAACGGCGCCAAGGCGGTGAACTGGGAAGCGACCAAGCGCCGCGTCGATGCAGCCTTCTTTGCCCGCTACAGCGTCACTTCGCTGCTGGGCCAGAGCGACTATTGGCTCGAATATCAGGGGCGCCTGACCGAACCGATGGTCTACGACGCCCCCAGTGACCGCTACCTGCCGATCAGCTGGGATGCCGCCTTCGCCATGATCGGGCGCGAACTGAACAAGCTGGCCAGCCCTGACCAGGCCGAGTTCTACACTTCGGGCCGCGCCAGCAACGAAGCGGCCTACCTGTACCAGCTGTTCGTGCGCGCCTACGGCACCAACAACTTCCCCGACTGTTCGAACATGTGCCACGAAGCCAGTGGTGTGGCCCTGGCGCAAAGCATCGGGGTGGGCAAGGGCACCGTCACCTTCGACGACTTCGAACACGCCGATGCGATCTTCGTCTGGGGCCAGAACCCGGGCACCAACCACCCGCGCATGCTCGACCCGCTGCGCGACGCGGTGAAGCGCGGTGCCCAGGTGGTGTGCGTCAACCCGCTCAAGGAACGTGGCCTGGAGCGCTTCCAGCACCCCCAGCACCCGCTGGAAATGCTGACCAACAGCGACCGCCCGACCAACACTGCGTACTTCCGCCCAGCCTTGGGCGGCGATATGGCGATGCTGCGCGGCATGGCCAAGTTCATGCTGCAGTGGGAGCGCGAAGCCCAGGCCAAGGGCGAACCGGCAGTGTTCGACCACGCCTTCATCGCCGAGCATGGCCAGGGTGTCGACGATTACCTGGCGGTGGTGGACGCTACCCCGTGGCCACACATCCAGGCGCAGTCCGGCCTGTCCCTGGCCGATATCGAACTGGCTGCACGCATGTATTGCCGTGGCAAACGGGTAATCATGTGCTGGGCAATGGGCATTACCCAGCACCGCCACTCGGTGCCGACCATTCAGGAAATCGTCAACCTGCAGCTGTTGCGCGGCAATATCGGCGTGCCAGGCGCGGGCCTGTGCCCGGTGCGTGGCCATAGCAACGTGCAGGGTGACCGCACCATGGGCATCAACGAGCGCCCCCCAGCGGCGCTGCTCGATGCCCTGGAAAAGCGCTTTGGCTTCCCCGTACCACGGCACCATGGCCACAACACCGTCGAGGCGATCCACGCCATGCTCGACGGCAGGGCCAAGGTATTCATCGGCCTGGGCGGCAACTTCGCCCAGGCGACGCCAGACACCGAACGCACTGCCCAGGCGCTGCGCAACTGCGAACTGACCGTGCACATCAGCACCAAGCTCAACCGCAGCCACCTGGTGCATGGCAAGCAGGCGCTGATCCTGCCGTGCCTGGGGCGGACCGACATCGACCTGCAGGCCGATGGGCCACAGGCGGTGACCGTGGAGGACTCGTTCAGCATGGTCCACGCATCCAATGGCCAGCTGAAACCGCTGTCACCGCAGATGCGCTCGGAGCCGGCGGTTGTCGCCGGCATCGCCGCCGCGACCCTGGGCAAGACCCCCGTGGACTGGCATTGGCTGGTGGCCGATTACGACCGCATCCGCGACCTGATTGGCGATACCATTGCCGGCTTCAGCGGTTTCAACCAGCGCCTGCGCCAGCCGGGCGGTTTCTACCTGGGCAACAGCGCCGCCAGCCGCGAGTGGAAAACCAGTACCCGCAGGGCCAACTTCAAGGCCAACCTGCTGCCCGACACCCTGCTCGACGCGCGTGTACGCGCCAGTGGCCAACTGCCCGACCTGATCCTGCAATCGATGCGCTCGCACGATCAGTACAACACCACCATCTACGGCCTGGACGACCGCTACCGCGGTGTGCGCGGCCAGCGCGAAGTGTTGTTCGCCAACGAAGCCGATATCCTCCGCCTGGGCTTCCAGCCAGGGCAGAAGGTCGACATCGTGTCGTTGTGGGGTGATGGACATGTGCGCCGGGTGCGGGGCTTCACCCTGCTGGTCTTCGACATCCCGGCCGGGCAGGCGGCGGCGTATTACCCAGAGGTGAACCCGCTGGTGCCGCTGGAGAGCGTTGGTGATGGCAGCTACACCCCGACCTCGAAGTTCATTGCCATCAAGCTGGAGCGGGCGCAGGGCGACGGGCGAATCGTCTAAACTGCGCCGGCCTGTTCACGGCCAAAACCGCCTGTACAGGTGCAGCGTCAAGTCCAAGCCGTGTGTGCAGGAGCGGATTTATCCGCGAAACAGGCGACGCCATGGCTGGGCACCGACTGTGCCGGGGATCACGGCTGAAGCCCTTACAGGGAAAATTACAGAGCCTGAGACGTGGTGTTTGTGTGGGATCGGCTATAACCGCAAAGAGGCCAGGAGCCCCACCGCCAAAAATGAAAAAAGCCCTGTTCCAGTGCGGTTCAGGGCTTCGTCATAAAAGTCTCAGACAGCGAAAAATAGATAAAGTTTCACTGTAAATACAGCAACTTAGAGAATTGTGTACAACTCGTGTTACTCGTCGGATTTCCATTGCAAGGCGGGCTTGTTAGCCTCAAATTCGCCTCGTCATCCCTATGAGGCTCTCTTGATGAAGAAGTACTCCTCGATATTGTTGTTGTCTTTCAGCTTGCTCAGCGGCGTTGCCATGGCAGGCGGCACCACCGAAGCCGGCATTGGCGGCGCATTGGGTGGGGTACTGGGCTCTGTCGTGGGCAACTCCATCGGCGGTAGCACAGGCGGCGCCATTGGTGCGGGTCTGGGCGGCGCAGCGGGTGGCGCCCTGGGCGCCGACAAACGCCAGCGTGGCGAGGCCGCAATCGGCGGCGCGCTGGGCGCGGCAGGTGGTAACGTGGTCGGTCGCTCGGTAGGCGGCACTACCGGTAGCTACATTGGCGCAGCAGCCGGCGGTGGTGCCGGTGGCGCACTGGGTAACTACCTGGGCAAGGAAGCCGACGAAGATGATTACCACGATGGCCGCCGCTACCGTCGTGGCTATGATGACGACCGCCGTCACTGGGACCGTGGCCACCACTACGGTCACCGCAAGCACAAGCGCCACTGGCGCGACTAATGCCTGGGGGCCCTGCCCCGGCAACAAAAGCCCCGCCCCTGCCAGCGGGGCTTTTTCATGCCTGCAGTTCGAGCATGACGCCGGACAGGATCACCTGCAGCGTCTCTGGCAGCGTTACAGGCCGGCCGCTGGCGCGTTCGATGAACACCTGCACCACCGTCCCTGCCGCACAGGCCTCCGGCTCGCCCGGACGGAACAGCGCCAGGCGGTACTCCACCGTACTGCCAGCCAGGCGCGCCACTCCCAACCCGACTTCCAGTACATCCGGAAAGCCCGGCAACGCATAGAAATCCGCTGCGGAACTGACCACGAAGGCTGCCAGCTCGCCGGCGCGCAGGTCCAGTTCGGCCTGTTCGACGAGGAACCCCTGGATTGCGGTTTCGAAGAAGCCGTGCACGGTGGCACCGGCGATGTGGCCGTTGACGTCGTTGTCCTGAGGACGGGTGAGGATGGGGTGGAAATGGGAGAAGGCAGTGCGCTGGGGGGATTCGGTCATCTGGCTGGCTCTTGTCTTCGCGATGGATGCTGACAGTGAAACAGAAAAACCCGATTTCCGCTGCTGGTGCTGACCCTTTGTAGAGGCGTTTGCCAGCCGGGAGTAACAAAAAAGCCGCCCCGAGGGGCGGCGTTTCGTTGCAACCGGCTGCAGCTTACAGCTGCGGACCAGCAGCCTTGATGGCGTCGGATACGTCGAACTTCTTGAAGTTCTCGATGAACAGCTTGGCCAGGCCCTTGGCAGCCTCGTCGTAGGCAGCCTTGTCAGCCCAGTTGGTGCGCGGGTTGAGCAGTTCGGTTTCAACGCCCGGAACAGCCTTCGGCACGTCCAGGTTGATGATGTCCAGGTGCTCGGTTTCGGCACCGACCAGCGCGCCGCTCTGGATCGCAGCGATCACGGCACGGGTGGTCGGGATGCTGAAGCGCTTGCCAACACCGTAGCCACCACCGGTCCAGCCGGTATTGACCAGGTAGACCTTGGAGTTGAAGCCGTTGATACGCTTGATCAGCAGCTCAGCGTACTCGCCAGCCGGGCGCGGGAAGAACGGTGCACCGAAGCAAGTCGAGAAGGTCGACTTGATGCCGCCGCCCGAACCCATTTCAGTGGAGCCGACCAGCGCGGTGTAGCCGGACAGGAAGTGGTAGGCCGCCTGCTCGTTGTTCAGGATCGACACCGGCGGCAGAACACCGGTCAGGTCGCAGGTCAGGAAGATGACTGCGTTCGGTTCGCCACCCAGGTTCGCTTCGGAACGCTTGGCAACGTGCTCCAGCGGGTAGGCCGCACGGCTGTTCTGGGTCAGGCTGACGTCGGTGTAGTCGGCGTGCTTGTTGGCGTCGAGCACGACGTTTTCCAACACTGCACCGTGCTTGATGGCTTTCCAGATGACCGGCTCGTTCTTCTCGGACAGGTCGATGCACTTGGCGTAGCAACCACCTTCCATGTTGAACACCACGCCCTCGCCCCAGCCGTGCTCGTCGTCACCGATCAGGTAACGGCTTTCGTCAGCCGACAGGGTGGTCTTGCCGGTGCCGGACAGGCCGAAGAACAGGGTCACGTCGCCGGCTTCGCCGATGTTGGCAGCGCAGTGCATCGGCAGCACGTCGGCAGCCGGCAGCAGGAAGTTCTGCACCGAGAACATGGCTTTCTTCATTTCGCCGGCGTAGCGCATGCCAGCGATCAGCACCTTCTTCTGGGCGAAGTTGATGATCACGCAACCGTCGGAGTTGGTACCGTCACGCTCAGGCTCGCAGACAAAGTTGGCGACGTTGAGGATCTGCCACTCGCCGCGGCCAGCCGGGTTGTACTGCTCCGGGTTGATGAACAGGCAACGACCGAACAGGTTCTGCCAGGCAGTCTGGGTGGTCATCTTCACCGGCAGGTAGTGCTCGGCAGCCGCCCCTACGTGTACGTAGGAAACGAAGTGATCCTGGGCGTTGTTGAACGCCTCGACGCGGTCCCACAGGGCATCGAACTTGTCGGCCGGGAACTTGCGGTTGATCGGGCCCCAGGCAATGGCGTCCTGGGTGGAAGGTTCTTCGACGATGAAACGGTCAGCCGGCGAACGGCCAGTACGGTGACCAGTCTCCACGACCAGTGCGCCAGTATCGGCTAGTACGCCTTCACCGCGTTGCAGCGCTTCTTTTACCAGCTCATCGACGCTCAGGTCGGTGTACACGGTGTTGTTGGCTTGCGTCATGAGATACCCCATCCGGCCCGAGGCCGAGTGCTCCAAACGTTTTGTAGTTGTCTCGAAAAAACTACTACAGCGAAAAAAGTGGCCGGATTATGCCAGAAACGCCCAAAAAAAGTAGGCCCCTCCTGTCAGAACTGCGCTTTTGCGCAATTCGACAGGAGATTGTCCTGTAGTTAAACGTTTCAGTGACGAGTTTCTGAGGCCGTGTCCGTACCGCCACCGGCAAACAATTGCGCCACGTCACTGGCGTCGAAGAAATAGCGCTCGTTGCAGAACTGGCAATCGATCTCGACCTGCCCGCCGCACTCTTCCACCAACGCCTTGGCGTCTTGCTCGCCCAGACTGACCAGCGCATTGCCGGAACGTTCACGAGAGCAGCTGCAATTGAAGCGCAGCGGCTGGATGTCGAACAGGCGCACGGCATCTTCGTGGTACAGGCGGTGCAGCAGGGTTTCGTTGTCCAGCGCCCATTCCTCGGCCTTCAGCGTCGTGGCCAGGGCGACCACGTGCTGCCAGCTTTCTTCGCGCTCTTCGTCGTCGGGCTGGCGATCGCGCGGCAGTTGCTGCAGCAACAGGCCACGGGCCTTGCCGCCTTCGGCATGCAGCCAGAAACGGGTATTGAGCTGTTGCGACTGCACGAAGTAATTGGTGAAGCACTCCGACAGGCTGGCGCCATCGAGTTCGACAGTGCCTTGGTAGCGCTGGCCCTTGACCGGGTCGATGGTCAGGGTCAGGTGGCCGTCAGGCATCAGCTGCGACAGGGTCGCAGCGGCCGGGATCTGGTCCGCTTCGTAGCGGGCCATGCCGCGGATATCGCGGTCACCGGAGCACTCGACCATCAGCAGCGGGATCGGCCCCACCGAACGTGCCTGCAGAACCAGCAGGCCATCGAACTTCAGCGCCCCCACCAACAAGGCAGTGGCGGCCATCAGCTCACCGAGCAGAGCCTGCACTGGCTGCGGGTATTCATGACGCGCCAGCACCGCGGCGTAGCTGTCATCGAGAGACACCCACTCGCCGCGCACGTCGCGCTCGTCGAAGATGAAACGTTGGGTGAAATCGGTATCAGGCAAGTCGCTCATAGGTTTTGGCTATCTGAAAAATAATGACAAAATGGTTACAAGGGTTGTCGAAAAGCAAGCGAGAACCCCGTTATAGAGCGCTGCAGAGGCGCTCAGCTTCCTGTTTGCAATAGAGGTATTTTATGGACAATCCACCACTGTTCCAAGCAAGGTGGTCGTTCGGGCCATTGGCAGCCTGCACGCTGCTTCCCATTGTTCTACTGTGTTTCTGGTTATGGCCCGTTGGCCAGATCCTGTGTCTGACTTTCGACGAATGGCTGTTCCGCAGCCTGAATGCACCGCTGGCCGACAATGCCACCTGGCGCTACATCTGGACGGTCGGCAGCCTGCGTCCGTTCGACATCGTCGTTGGCCTGATCCTGCTGGCAGTGCTGATTCGTGGCGACTGGGTATTCAAGGCAGCGCAGGTTCGCCAGGCCTTTTTCGGCTTTCTGGTCACGCTGATCCTCTTAGTGGTGATTCGCGCGCTGTTTTCCAAGTGGGTAAACGCAATGGGCTGGCAACACGATAGCCCCTCGATGGTATTCGACAATGTCGTGCACCTGAGCGATTACTATCCGAACCTGGAAAAGGCCTGGGAACTGAAGGACCGCTCCAGCAACAGTTTCCCCGGCGACCACGCCTCGGTGCTGTTGATCTGGGCGCTGTTCATGAGCGTGTTCAGCCGGCGCCTGGTGCAGTACCTGGTGATCTGGGGGCTGGCGCTGCTGTTCATGCTGCCGCGCCTGGTAGCCGGTGCCCACTGGGGGCAGGACGACTACATTGGCGGGCTGCTGATGGCGCTGCTGGCGTTGGGCTGGAGTTGCTACACACCGCTGGCGGCCAAAGGCAGCGCATTGCTGCTGCGCTGGACGGGGCCGTTGTTCTCGATCGCGGGCAAGCTACCGTTGGTCGGGCGCCTGGCGATTATCCGCTAGAGCCCTTGGGGCCGCAAAGCGGCCCCTTTCAATCGAAACTGCCATGCAACTGGTGAATCTGCCGCCGCTGCTTCTTGGTCGGTCGGCCGTCGGTCGTCACCCCCATGGCCCCTGCCTTGCGCATCTCCGCCGCCTGCTCACGCCGACGCACACTTTCTTCGGTCTCCTCGTACAGGGTCTGCGCCTCCGGCGCCCCACGCCGTACCACCGACAGCGCCTTCACCACCACCGTGCGCTCGTCGAACCCGGTGCGCAGCACGAACTCGTCGCCAACCCGCGGCTCCTTGCCCGGTTTGCAGCGCTCGCCCCGGCAATGCACCTTGCCGCTCTCGATCGCTGCCTTGGCCAGGGCGCGGGTTTTGTAGAAGCGTGCCGCCCACAGCCATTTGTCCAGGCGGACCTTGTCGTCGTCTTCGGCTTTTTGTGCCATCCCGTTACCTCGAACGCTGTATTTCATCGAACTGTACTACCGTAACGAGCGGATGCAAAAAATCCCCGCCGTGCTTACAGTTCACCACCTCATCCGCAGGGTGCGCTTCGTGAAGACATTTGACCATCTGACTGTGATCGGCTTGCGCGAGTGGGTAGCCCTGCCCGACCTTGGCGTGGCCGGATTGCGCGCCAAGATCGACACCGGTGCCAGCACCTCCAGCCTGCATGCCACCGAAATCGAACCGTTCGAGCGCGACGGCCAACCCTGGGTGCGCTTCACCGCACACCTGGGCTCGGTGGTGCAATTGCGCCACCGCCGCTGCGAAGCGCCGCTGGTGACCATGAAGACCATCAAGAGCTCCAACGGCCAGGCCCAGACCCGCTATGTCATCCGCACGTCACTGGCGCTGGGTGATGGTGTGTGGCAAGTGGAGTTCACCCTGGCCTGCCGCAAGAACATGCGCTACCGCCTGTTGCTGGGCTCCAAGGCGCTGATCCACGGCCAGCTGGTGGTCAACCCCGGGCTGAAATACGTACAAGACAAACCGGCCTTCCCGGCCACCCTTTCTCCTGTCACAGGTGCTGCATGAAGATCGCTGTGCTGTCGCGCAATCCGCGTCTGTATTCCACCCGCCGCCTGGTCGAAGCCGGAACCCAGCGGGGCCACGAAATGGTGGTGATCGATACCCTGCGGGCCTACATGAACATTGCCAGCCACAAGCCGCAGATCCACTATCGCGGCAAGCCGCTGGAAGGTTTCGATGCAGTGATCCCGCGCATCGGCGCCTCGGTGACCTTCTATGGCTGCGCAGTGCTGCGCCAGTTCGAGATGATGGGCGTGTATCCGCTCAACGAGTCGGTGGCGATTGCCCGCTCGCGGGACAAGCTGCGCTCACTGCAGCTGCTGTCGCGGCGTGGCATCGGCCTGCCGATTACCGGCTTCGCCCACTCGCCGGACGATATCCCCGACCTGATCCAGATGGTCAACGGTGCCCCGCTGGTGATCAAGGTGCTGGAAGGTACCCAGGGTATCGGCGTGGTGCTGTGCGAAACCACCAAGGCGGCCGAGTCGGTGATCGAGGCGTTCATGGGCTTGAAGCAGAACATCATGGTGCAGGAATACATCAAGGAGGCTGGCGGTGCGGACATCCGCTGCTTCGTGGTCGGCGACAAGGTCATCGCCTCGATGAAACGCCAGGCCAAGCCCGGCGAGTTCCGCTCCAACCTGCACCGTGGCGGGGTGGCCAGCCTGATCAAGATCACCCCGGAAGAACGCATGACCGCCATTCGCGCGGCCAAGGTGATGGGCTTGAGCGTGGCAGGTGTGGATATCCTGCGTTCCAACCATGGGCCGCTGGTGATGGAGGTGAACTCGTCGCCGGGGCTGGAGGGCATCGAGGTGACCACCGGCAAGAACGTGGCGGCGATGATCATCGAGCATCTGGAAAAGAATGGCGGGCCTAATCAGACCCGGACCAAGGGCAAGGGATGAGATGCTGGGGCTGCCCTGCAGCCCCGATAGTCACACGGCATTACGCGGCAGCAACAGCCCCAATGGCAACCTTACCCGGGCCTCGATCCCGCCCCCGGAGCGGTTGCGCAGCTCCACATTGCCGCCATGCTGCGCCGCGATGCGCTTGACGATCGCCAGCCCCAGCCCGGTGCCCTTGCCGCCGCGTGCCCGGTCGCCGCGAATGAACGGGTTGAAGATGGTTTCCAGCTCCGACTCGTCGATCCCGGTGCCGCGGTCCAGCACGCTCAGCACCACGTATGGCGCGCTCTCGTCGCCCGACACATAGGCCGCCACCTCAACCCCCTTGCCGGCATGGTGCAAGGCATTGCCGATCAGGTTGCCCAGCATGCGCTTGAGCGAAACCCGCCGCAGCGGGAACGGCGGAATCGGCTCCAGGCACAGGCGCACACGTTCTTCCGGCTGGTTGTAAGGCGCCACCACCTCGCGCACCAGGTCGGCCAGGTCGACCTCTTCGAGCGGTTCGTCACGGCCATCGCGAATGAAGGCCAGGAACTGATCGAGGATCGCATCCATGTCCTCGATGTCACGGACCATGTCATCACTGAGCTCGCTGTCGCTGTTCAACAATGACAGCGACAGGCGCAGGCGCGTCAGCGGTGTGCGCAGGTCGTGGGAAACTCCGGCAAGCATCAGCTCGCGCTCGCGCCCGGCCTGCTCGACATCCTCGGCCATCTGGTTGAAGGCCTTGTACACCTCGGTCATCTCGCTGGGCGTATCGCTGATCGGCAGGCGCACGCTGCGCCCCTGGCCGAGCAGGCGAGCGGCGAATACCAGGCGCTTGAGCGGCTGGTTCAACTGGCGCACGAAGATCCACGCCGAGGCGGTGGACAGCAGGCCAATGGCCAGGAACCAGCCCAGCACGTTCCAGATCTTCTGCCCCCGCAGCGGGTGCGGGTACAGCGGCACTTTCAGCCAACCAGGGCCCAGGCTGGGTGCGTTGACCCACAACGCCGGTGGCGCGTGAATACGCAGGCGTACCTCGGTGTCATCGCCCAGCTCGGCCTGCATCTGCCGCTGATAGATCTCACTGTAGGGCCAGTGCTGTTCGCCTTCGGGCACTCCCGAGCCGGTAACCCGGATAAGGCCTGCCGCTTCGGCGATCCTGTCGCGGTTTTCTTCGTCGGCGGCCCAGTAGGCTCGCAAGGTCAGCGCGACCCCGTGGCTGTACTGACGGTCGACCAGCACGTCCTCGTTCATCAACAGGTAGACCAGGGTCAGCGCCTTGGAGAACAGGACGACGATCAGCACCAGCCACAGCGTGCGGGCGAAGAAGCTTTGCGGAAACCACAGCGGTGTCTTCATCAATGACGAGGGATCATTTGCCGGCGTTCCCGTCCGGCACGAACACGTAGCCCACGCCCCAGACAGTCTGGATATAACGCGGCTTGGACGGGTCCGGCTCGATCATCCGGCGCAGGCGCGAAATCTGCACGTCGATGGAGCGCTCCAGCGCATCCCATTCACGGCCACGGGCCAGGTTCATCAGCTTGTCGCGGGTCAGCGGCTCGCGTGCGTGCATGACCAGCGCCTTGAGCACGGCGAACTCACCGGTGGTCAGCATGTGCACCTCGTCGCCACGCTTGAGCTCGCGGGTAGCCAGCGACAGCTCATAGTCGCCGAAGGTGACCGACTCGTCTTCACTGCCCGGCGCCCCTGGCACGCTCGGGGCCTGGCGGCGCAGCACGGCCTTGACCCGGGCCATCAGTTCGTCCGGGTTGAACGGCTTGCCGAGGTAGTCGTCGGCGCCCAGTTCCAGGCCCTTGATGCGGCTGAGCTCGTCGCCCTTGGCGGTAAGCATGATGATCGGGATCTGGTTGTTCTGCTGGCGCAGGCGCTTGCATGCCGACAGGCCATCTTCACCGGGCAGCATCAGGTCGAGCACCACCAGGTTGAACACCTCGCGCTGCAGCAGGCGGTCCATCTGCTCGGTATTGGGCACCGCGCGGGCACGGTAGCCCTTGCTGGCGAAGAAACGTTCCAGCAGGCTGCTCAGCCCCGGGTCGTCATCGACGATGAGAATCTTTTCACCTTCAGCGGTGTTTGGCGTGCCGGTCATGAATTACTCCTCTGGTATCGCCGCGCATTATGGCGTAGCCATTGCTGCACGTTGCGTGAGCATTGTTAGCAGATTTTTCCCCCGGCGCCAGTTCCGGCTGGCCGGGCGCCATCACCGCAAGGCGTTTGCGATGGGTATAATGCGCGGCTTTCATCCAGCGCCGCCGGGCGAAAGGCCCACAGGCGCCCCCCCGTACTCATAATGTCAGGTGGTTTACATGGACAGCATCAACAGCCGTATCGCCGAGGAACTGGGCGTACGCCCCCAGCAGGTCGAGGCGGCCGTGGGCCTGTTGGACGAAGGCTCGACCGTGCCCTTCATCGCCCGTTACCGCAAGGAAGTGACCGGTAGCCTGGACGATACCCAGCTGCGCCATCTGGAAGAGCGCCTGCGCTACCTGCGCGAACTCGACGAGCGCCGCGCCAGCATCCTGGCCAGCATCGAGGAGCAGGGCAAGCTGACCCCGGAGCTGGCCCGCGAGATCAAGCTGGCCGATACCAAGACCCGCCTCGAAGACCTGTACCTGCCGTACAAGCAGAAGCGCCGCACCAAGGGCCAGATCGCCCTGGAGGCCGGCCTCGGCGAGCTGGCCGATGGCCTGTTCAACAACCCCGACCTGGCACCGGAAAGCGAAGCCGCACGCTTCGTCAACGCCGACAAAGGCGTGGCCGACGTCAAGGCCGCGCTGGAAGGCGCCAAGTACATCCTCATGGAGCGCTTCGCCGAAGACGCCGCCCTGCTCGACAAGCTGCGCAGCTTCCTCAAGCAGGAAGCGGTGCTCAGCGCCCGCGTGGTGCCGGGCAAGGAAGAGGAAGGCGCCAAGTTCCGCGATTATTTCGCCCACGATGAACTGCTGCGCAACGCGCCGTCGCACCGTGCCCTGGCGATCTTCCGCGGGCGCAACGAGGGCGTGCTGAGCGCGTCGCTCAAGGTTGGCGACGAACTGCCCGGCACCCTGCACCCCTGCGAGCTGATGATCGCTGACCATGTCGGCATCGAGAACCGCAACCGCCCGGCCGACAAGTGGCTCGGCGAGGTGGTGCGCTGGACCTGGAAGGTCAAGCTCTACACCCATCTGGAAACCGACCTGTTCGGCGAGCTGCGCGACAACGCTGAAGGCGAGGCGATCAATGTCTTCGCCCACAACCTGCACGACCTGCTGCTGGCCGCCCCGGCCGGCCCGCGCGCGACCCTGGGCTTCGACCCGGGCCTGCGCACCGGCTGCAAGATCGCCGTGGTCGATGCAACCGGCAAGCTGCTGGACCACACCACGGTCTACCCGCACGCGCCGAAGAACGACTGGGACCGCACCATTTCCATCATGGCCGCGCTGTGCGCCAAGCACTCGGTGGAGCTGATCGCCATCGGCAACGGCACCGCCAGCCGCGAAAGCGACAAGCTGGTGGCCGAACTGGTCAAGAAGTACCCAGCGTTGAAGATCACCAAGGTCATGGTCTCCGAGGCCGGCGCTTCGGTGTACTCCGCATCGGAACTGGCCGCCCGCGAATTCCCGGACCTGGACGTGTCGATCCGTGGCGCCGTATCCATCGCCCGCCGCCTGCAGGACCCGCTGGCCGAGCTGGTGAAGATCGACCCGAAATCCATCGGCGTCGGTCAGTACCAGCACGATGTGTCCCAGGTGAAGCTGGCACGTGGCCTGGACGCCGTGGTCGAGGACTGCGTGAACGCCGTGGGTGTCGACGTCAACACCGCCTCGGTGGCGCTGCTCACCCGTATTTCCGGCCTCAACGCCACCCTGGCACAGAACATCGTCGCCCACCGCGATGCCAATGGCCCGTTCGCGACCCGCGCGGCGCTGAAGAAAGTCAGCCGCCTGGGTGAAAAAACCTTCGAACAGGCCGCCGGCTTCCTTCGCGTGATGAACGGTGACAACCCGCTGGACGCCTCCGCAGTGCACCCCGAGGCCTACCCGCTGGTGCAGCGCATTGCCGCCGACACCGGCCGCGACATCCGTTCGCTGATCGGTGACAGCAGCTTCCTCAAGCGCCTGGACCCGAAGCAGTTCACCGATGAAACCTTCGGCCTGCCGACCGTCACCGACATCCTGCAGGAACTGGACAAGCCTGGCCGTGACCCGCGTCCGGAATTCAAGACCGCCACCTTCCAGGACGGCGTCGAAGACCTCAAGGACCTGGAGCCGGGCATGATCCTCGAGGGCGTGGTGACCAACGTCACCAACTTCGGCGCCTTCGTCGACATCGGTGTGCACCAGGACGGCCTGGTACACATTTCGGCGCTGTCGGAGAAGTTCGTCAAGGACCCGCGTGAGGCGGTCAAGGCCGGCGACGTGGTCAAGGTCAAGGTCATGGAAGTGGACATCCCGCGCAAGCGCGTCGGCCTGTCCATGCGCATGAGCGACACCCCGGGCGAAAAGGTCGAAGGCAACCGCGGCGGCAACCGTGGCGCGGGCGCCAACCGCCAGCAGCAGGCGCCGCGTCAGCGTGAAACTGCCACGGCCGCCCCGGCCAACAATGCCATGGCCGCACTGTTCGCCAACGCCAAGCAGTTGAAGAAGAAGTGATGGACATACCCGGCGAATACGTCGAAAGCGCCTTCAGCCAGTTACTCGGCTGCCGCCTGCAACACCTGGAGACAGGTGTTGCCGAGGTCGCCCTGGCTGTCGGGCCGCACTTGCGCAACCGGGGCCAGAAGTTGCACGGCGGGGCCATCTTCAGCCTGGTGGACATTGCCATGGGCCTGGCCTGCTCGGCCAGCCATGGTTTTGACCAGCAAAGCGTGACCATCGAGTGCAAGATCAACTACATGCGCGCCGTCAGTGACGGCGAAGTACTGTGCACCGCCCGCGTACTGCATGCCGGCCGGCGCACCCTGGTGGTCGACGCCGACGTAGTCCAGGGCGACAAACGGGTAGCGAAAGCGCAAGGAACATTCGCGGTTCTCTAGCTCAGCAAGCGCCATGTGCGGTATTTTCGGCAACAGCCGGGGGCTGCGAAGCGGCCTCCGGGGTCGGCGCTGCGCAATGCCGGAAGCGCATAAACCAGGCGACAACGCCAGTTCCTTTTCCCACTACCCTTGTAGACCGTCTGTTCTACCCCCATATTGGGGCGACTGACGCGTGAAGGAATACATCTTGAGCGAACTCCTCAACCGCCGCCTGAGCCTGCTCGGCGCCAATCTCCCCCTGCTCAAGCAGTGCCTGCACGGTATTGAGCGCGAATGCCTGCGTGTGACCGCCGAAGGTCGCCTGGCCCAGACCCCGCATCCGCAAGCACTGGGGTCGGCGCTGACCAACGAGCAGATCACCACCGATTATTCCGAGTCGCTGCTGGAGTTCATCACCCCGGCCCTGCCCGACCCGGCCAAGGTGCTCGAAAGCCTCGAGGAAACCCACCGTTTCGTCTACAGCAAGCTGGGCGAAGAATACCTGTGGAGCCCATCGATGCCGTGCACGCTGCCGGCCGAGGAAGATATCCCGATCGCCGAGTACGGCAGCTCCAACATCGGCAAGCTCAAGCACGTCTACCGCAAGGGCCTGGCCCTGCGCTACGGCCGCACCATGCAGTGCATCGCCGGTATCCATTACAACTTCTCGCTGCCTGAGACCCTGTGGCCGCTGCTGCGCAGCGCCGAGGGCAGCAGCGAGAGCGACCGCGACTACCAGTCATCTGCCTATATCGCGCTGATCCGTAATTTCCGCCGCTACAGCTGGCTGTTGATGTACCTGTTCGGCGCCTCCCCAGCCCTGGACAAAGGCTTTCTGCGAGGCCGCCCGCATCAGCTCGAAGAGCTCGACGCCGAAACCCTGTACCTGCCCTATGCCACCAGCCTGCGCATGAGCGACCTGGGCTACCAGAGCAACGCCCAGGCCGGCCTCACACCGTGCTACAACAACCTGGCCAGCTACACCGACAGCCTGCGCAAGGCAGTCGGCACGCCCTACCCGCCCTACGTTGAAATCGGCACGCACGTGGACGGCGAGTGGGTGCAGCTGAACACCAACATCCTGCAGATTGAAAACGAGTACTACTCGAACATCCGCCCCAAGCGTGTCACCTACACCGGCGAACGGCCAATCCAGGCCCTGACCTCGCGTGGCGTGCAGTATGTGGAAGTGCGCTGCCTGGACATCAACCCGTTCCTGCCGGTGGGCATCGACCTGACCGAGGCGCGCTTCCTCGATGCGTTCCTGCTGTTCTGCGCCCTGGAAGACAGCCCGCAACTGGATATCGGCGAATGCGGCCAGTGCACCAGCAACTTCCTGACCGTAGTCAAGGAAGGTCGTCGCCCTGGCTTGGAACTGCACCGCGATGGCCAGCCGATCGGACTGAAGGACTGGGCCAGCGAGCTGATCGGGCGCATCCGCCAGTTGGCCGACCTGCTCGACCAGGTACATGGCGGTGACGACCACGCCAAGGCCCTGGATGCGCAGCAGGCGAAGGTCGACGACGCCTCGCTGACCCCATCGGCCCAAGTGCTGGCGCGCATGACCGAACACGACGAAAGCTTCGTCCAGTTCGCCTTGCGCCAGAGCCGCATCCACGCCGAGACCTTCCGCGAGCAGCCGCTGCCGGTCGAGCGCCAGCAGGCCTTCGAAACCCTTGCCCGCGACTCGCTGGCCGAGCAGTCGCGCCTGGAGCAGCAAGAGGTCGGCGATTTCGACCTGTTCGTCGGCGCCTACCAGGCCAGCATCCTGGCGATCAGCAACTGATGACCCGCACAGCCACCCCGCGCAAGCCGCGCGCCAGCAGCCAGGCCAGGATCGAGGCGATCCTGGCGGCTGCCCGCGAGCTGCTGGCCGAACAAGGGGTGGCAGCCCTGTCGATCTACTGCGTGGCCGAGCGCGCCCAGATTCCACCGTCATCGGTGTATCACTTTTTTTCCAGCGTGCCGGCCCTGCTGGAAGCGTTGACCGCCGACGTGCACCGGGCGTTTCGCGACGCCCTGAGCGCACCGATCGACAGCCACGCCTTCACCACCTGGCATGAGCTGTCACGGTTGATCGAACAGCGCATGCTGGATATCTACAACGAGGATGCGGCAGCGCGGCAGCTGATTCTGGCTCAGCATGGGTTGAGCGAAGTGGTGCAGGCCGATCGGCAGCACGACATGGAGCTGGGCGACTTGATGCACAAGTTGTTCGACCAGCACTTCCACTTGCCGCTAATGCCGGTGGATGTCGATGTGTTCGCCATGGCCATGGAGCTGAGCGACCGGGTGTATGCGCGGTCGGTGCAACTGCATGAGGCGATTACCCCGCGCATGGCCGAGGAAGGCAAGCGGGTGTGCGAGGCGTATCTGGGGTTGTACCTGCCGCCGTTTCTGGCCAAGCGTTAGCTTCAGCGCCTCATCGCCGGCAAGCCGGGTAGGAGCGGCTTCAGCCGCGATCACCGGCACAGCCGGTGCCAGCCACCGCGTCGCCTGCTTCGCGGATAAATCCGCTCCTACAGCTGCCCGTCAGAGGGGACAGGGCTGCCAAGCAGCCCCCTGAACCCCATCACAGCTTGGCGATGGACACTTCGGTCGACTTCACGAAGGCGATCACTTCACTGCCCACCTGCAGCTCCAGCTCACGCACGGAGCGGGTAGTAATGACCGAGGTGACGATACCCGAGGCGGTCTGCACGTCGATTTCCGACAGTACCGGGCCTTCGAGGATCTCCTTCACGGTGCCTTTGAACTGGTTGCGAACGTTGATGGCTTTGATGGTCATGATGTCATTCCTTCTCTAGGGACTTCCGGGGGATTAGTGCGCCCAACGCAATTGCGTGGGCAAAGGGGCGACAGGATCCGGCTCGGGCGCAGCGCCCGGGGCCGACAGAACACGGTTGAGCACTTCGCTTTCCAGCGCGGCCAGGCGGTGCGAACCACGCGCCCGGGGCCGTGCCAGGTCGACAGTGAGGTCGAGCCCGACCTCGCCGTCCTCGATCAGGATCACCCGGTCAGCCACAGCTACCGCCTCGCTGACGTCGTGGGTGACCAGCAGCACGGTGAAGCCGTGCTGCCGCCACAGGCGCTCGATCAATTGCTGCATCTCGATACGGGTCAGTGCATCCAGTGCGCCGAGCGGCTCGTCCAGCAGCAGCAGGCGCGGCTGGTGGATCAGCGCCCGGGCCAGGGCCACGCGTTGCTTCTGGCCACCGGAGAGCGCTGCCGGCCATTCGTTGGCGCGGTCGGCCAGGCCAACGGCTTCCAGGGCTTCCAGCGCCCGCGGGCGCCAATCGCCGGACAGGCCCAGGCCGACGTTGTCGATCACCTTCTTCCACGGCAACAGGCGCGCGTCCTGGAACATCAGGCGGGTCTCTTCGCGGGCCTCTTCCAGGGGTGCGGCGCCAGCCAGCAGCTGCCCTGCCGTGGGCTGGTCGAGGCCGGCCAGCAAGCGCAGCAAGGTGCTCTTGCCGCAACCGCTGCGGCCGACAATGGCGACGAACTGGCCAGCCGGGATATGCAGCTCGATGCCCTTGAGCACTTCACGCTGGCCGAAGGTCTTGCGCAGCCCGCTGGAAGCCAGCGGGATGCCACGCAACAGGCGTGGCGGTTGTTCCTTGAGCACAGTCATGCGCCCTCCTTCTTCGCCACTTGATAGGCCGGGTGCCAGCGCAACCACACACGCTCCAGGCCCCGCGCGGCGAGGTCGGCAAGCTTGCCGAGCACGGCGTACAGGACGATGGCCAGGACCACCACGTCGGTCTGCAGGAATTCGCGGGCGTTCATCGCCAGGTAACCGATACCGGCATTGGCCGAGATGGTTTCGGCAACGATCAGGGTCAGCCACATGAAGCCGAGAGCGAAACGCACGCCGACCAGGATCGACGGCAAGGCGCCCGGCAGGATCACCTGGCGGAACAGGCTGAAGCCGGACAAGCCATAGCTGCGCGCCATCTCCACCAACGCCGGGTCGACGTTGCGGATGCCGTGGTAGGTGTTCAGGTAGATCGGAAACAGCGTGCCCAGCGCGACCAGGAAAACCTTCGCCGACTCGTCGATGCCGAACCACAGGATCACCAGCGGAATCAACGCCAGGTGCGGCACGTTGCGGATCATCTGCACCGAGCTGTCGAGCAGGCGTTCGCCCCAGTTCGACAAGCCGGTGATGAAGCCCAGTACCAGGCCGATGCTGCCGCCGATGACGAAGCCCAGCCCGGCACGCCAGCCACTGATGGCCAGGTGCGACCAGATCTCGCCACTGCGCACCAGCTCGACGCCGGCGCTGACCACGGCGCTGGGCGCCGGCAGGATGCGGGTCGACAGCCAGCCGGCGCTGACCGCCAGCTGCCAGGCGGCCAGCAGCAGTACCGGCAGCGCCCACGGCGCCAGGCGCTGGCCAAGGCTATTGGAAGTTGCACGACTCATGGCCAGGCCCTCAGCTTTGCGCAACGGACTTGGGCAGGATGTCGTTGGCCACCATCTCGCCAAACGGGCTCACGTAGCCGCCAGCCCTGGGTTGCTCCGGACGCTGCACATCCAGGTGCGGGAACAGCAGCTCTGCCACCCGGTACGACTCTTCCAGGTGCGGATAGCCGGAGAAGATGAAGGTGTCGATGCCCAGCGCGGCGTATTCCTTGACCCGCGCCGCAACGGTCGGGCCGTCCCCCACCAGCGCGGTACCGGCACCGCCACGCACCAGGCCGACACCGGCCCACAGGTTGGGGCTGACCTCCAGCTTGTCGCGGTTGCCGTTGTGCAGCGCTGCCATGCGCTGCTGGCCGACCGAGTCGAAGCGCGCCAGCGAGGCCTGGGCGCGGGCGATGGTGTCGTCGTCCAGGTGCGAAATCAGCTTGTCGGCGGCGGCCCAGGCTTCTTCGTTGGTTTCCCGCACGATCACGTGCAGGCGGATGCCAAAGCGCACTTCGCGGCCTTGGGCAGCGGCTTTCTCACGTACCTGGGCGATTTTTTCCGCGACCGCGCTGGGCGGCTCGCCCCAGGTGAGGTACAGCTCTACCTGCTCGGCAGCCAGGTCTTGGGCGGCTTCGGAGGAGCCACCGAAATACAGTGGCGGGCGTGGTTGCTGGATCGGCGGGTACAACAGCTTGGCGCCCTTCACCTGGATATGCTTGCCGTCGTAGTCGACCACCTCGCCTTCCAGCACTTTGCGCCAGATACGGGTGAACTCCACGGACGCTTCATAGCGTTCCTGGTGGTTCAGGTGCAGGCCGTCGCCGGCCAGTTCGTCCGGGTCACCGCCGGTCACCAGGTTGAACAGTGCGCGGCCATTGGACAGCCGGTCGAGGGTGGCCGCCTGGCGTGCCGCCACGGTCGGCGAAATGATGCCGGGGCGCAGGGCGACCAGGAATTTCAGGCGCTGGGTCACCGGTATCAGCGACGCGGCAACCAGCCAGGAGTCCTCGCAGGAACGCCCGGTAGGGATCAGTACGCCACCGAAACCGAGGCGGTCGGCCGCTTGGGCGATCTGCTGCAGGTAGCCGTGGTCGACAGCGCGGGCGCCATCGGCGGTGCCCAGGTACTTACCATCACCGTGCGTGGGCAAAAACCAGAAAATGTTCAGGCTCATTGGAGTTGTCTCCTCAAGGGTGGCTCAGCCAGGGCAGGGCCCCGGCGCGGCAAGTCAATCAAGGTGCACTGGCGACCTTGGCCGGGGGTGTCCAGATCACGTCCTTGATGCTCAGTGGCTTGGGAATCAGCTTCAGAGCCTGGAACGTGTCGGCGATCTTCTGTTGCGCAGCCACCACTTCCGGGGTGAGCGCTGCGGCGCCGTAACCCTGGCGCTTGACCGAGGTCAGGGTGATGTCGGCGGGCAGGCCGAGCAGCGGTGCGACTTGCTCGGTCACCTGCTGCGGGTTGGCCTGGGACCACTGGCCCACCGCACGAACTTCGTCGATCAGGGTGTTGATCACCGTCGGGTGCTGGGTCGCATAGTTGCGGGTAGCGAGGTAGAACTGGTGGTTGTCGACCAGCCCTTTACCATCGCGCAGGGTGCGCGCCTGCAGCTGTTGTTCGGCAGCCGCCTGGTAGGGGTCCCAGATCACCCAGGCATCGACGCTGCCGCGCTCGAAGGCGGCGCGGGCGTCGGCCGGAGGCAGGTAGACGGGCTGGATGTCGCTGTACTTGAGGCCGGCATCTTCCAGCGCGCGGACCAGCAGGTAGTGCACGTTGGAGCCCTTATTGAGGGCGACCTTCTTGCCCTTGAGGTCCTTGACCGACTGCACCGGCGAGCCCTTCGGCACCAGGATCGCCTCGCTGTGCGGCGCTGGTGGCTCATAGGCGACGTACAGCAGGTCGGCGCCGGCAGCCTGGGCGAACACCGGCGGTGTTTCGCCAGTGACACCGAAATCGATGGAGCCGACGTTCAGCCCTTCAAGCAGCTGCGGGCCGCCGGGGAACTCGGTCCACTGCACCTGCACGCCCTGCTCGGCCAGGCGCTTCTCCAGCGTGCCTTTGGCCTTGAGCAGCACCAGGGTGCCGTATTTCTGATAACCGATACGCAGGCTCTCGGCCTGGGCTTGGGTGATGGCGCCGAAGGACACAGCCGCCGCAAACAGGGCGACCAGACCGCGACGCAAGAAGACTGTGCGCATGGCGCTCTCCTGTGCGATAGGGTTCGGGTTGCACCTGCTTGCCTCGTTGTCGGGCGAGTAAGGTGGTGAAGCATGTAAGGCCGGTCAGATGCTCCAGCGAGCGCTGATCAGGCGTTCTTTCAGCACACCGGGGGCCACGGGGCGTGGCCGACGGGCCAGGGCGACGTGGAAAGTCTCCAGCGAATCCTGCAGGCGTTCTTCCAGCGCCGGTACCAGCTGCGCGGGTTTGCTGCCGTCTGCGTAGGCAACCTGGCTGTCGTCGGCGAAGATCCCTTGCAGGGTCTCCTGCGCCTTGAGTGCCGACAGCACAGGTTTCAGTGCGTAATCCACCGCCAGCATGTGGGCGATACTGCCGCCAGTGGCGATCGGCAACACGATCTTGTGGGCCAGGGCCCGTTCGGGCAGCAGGTCAAGCAAGGTTTTCAGGGCGCCGGCAAAAGAGGCCTTGTACACCGGCGTGGCAACGATCAGTCCATCAGCCTGGGCTACCAACTGCTGGAAATGCTGCACCTGCGGGCTGTCGAAACGGGCGTGCAGCAGGTCTTCGGCGGGGAAGTCGCGTACCTGGAACGTCACCACTTCGACACCACGATCCTGCAGCCACTGGCGCGAACGCTCCAGCAGCACGCCGGAGCGTGAACGGGTACTGGGGCTACCACCGATTGAGACGACCAACATTGCAGCGTTTCCTTGTCTGGGTTGGGAGTGACATTACCAGCGCAGGCATATATCTAGAAATCATATTTTTTCATTTGTTTATTCCTTTTTGTTTTTCAATCCAGGCAGCCCACGAAAAGGCCAATGCAATTCCCACAGGCATAAAAAAGGGCCGTCGAAACGGCCCGAATATCCCTGCTATGGCTAAGAGCAATGCAACGAGGAATTCTTCAGCGATTGGGTTGCGGGGTCAGGCGCAGGTACGGCTTGACCGCACGGTAACCTTTGGGGAAGCGCTGCCTGATCTCCTCTTCGTCCTTCAGCGAAGGCACGATCACCACGTCGTCACCGTCCTGCCAGTTGCCTGGCGTGGCCACCTTGTGGTTGTCGGTCAGCTGCAGCGAGTCGATCACCCGCAGGATTTCGTTGAAGTTGCGCCCGGTACTGGCCGGGTAGGTGATGGTCAGGCGCACCTTCTTGTTCGGGTCGATAACGAACAGCGAGCGCACGGTCAGGGTGTCGCTGGCATTCGGATGGATCAGGTCGTACAGATCGGACACCTTGCGGTCGGCGTCAGCGATGATCGGGAAATTGACCACGGTGTTCTGGGTCTCGTTGATGTCCTCGATCCAGCGCTGGTGCGAGTCGACCGGGTCGACCGACAAGGCGATGGCCTTGACCCCGCGCTTGGCGAATTCGTCCTTGAGCTTGGCAGTCAGGCCCAGCTCGGTGGTGCACACCGGGGTGAAATCGGCCGGGTGCGAGAACAACACGCCCCAGCTATTGCCCAGCCACTCGTGGAAGCGGATCTTGCCTTCGCTGGAATCCTGTTCGAAATCTGGGGCGATATCACCGAGTTTGAGGCTCATGGGCTGCGGCTCCTGTGCTGGGTTCTGTAGCGTGTGGGTTCAATGTGCCTGCGCTCGAATAAAAACAAAAAGAATAAATAATGATTTATTTATAACTAAAACTCACATGAACAAGCAGACACAAAAAAGCCTCGCACTGGGCGAGGCTTTTTGTTGGCTACGGCTTACAGGAAATTGTAAGTGTAGTTCACGATGAAGCGGGTCTGGTCTTTGTCCGCAGCGCTCTCGCCGCTACCACGGTAAACGCCCTGACGCAGGCTGAAGCCCAAGCCTTTGAGGGTGCCTTGCTGCAGGGTGTAGTCGACGCGTGCGTCACGTTCCCATTCGTTATAGCTGCCATCACCCGACTTGTTGCGTACGTCGTCACCACGCAGATAGGCCACCGAAGCCTTGAGGCCTGGAACACCCAGCGCCGCGAAGTCATAGGAGTACTGACCGAAGGTGGTGTTTTCGCCAGCGCGGGCGAACTGGTTGATCATGCTGTCGGTGAACAGGTAGAAGCTCGCGCCGCCGTTGCCTTCCAGCGAAGAAGTGGCGCCGTCCTTGCGGACGCTACCTTGGTTCAGCCAGACGAAACCACCGTCATCACCCACCTGCTGGTGGCCGAGCATCAGCGCGTGGCCACCCAGGGTGTAGGTGAACATGGCGCTCCAGGTCTTGTTGTCGACTTCACCGGCGTTCTTTGCGAAGCCACCGTTGTTGTCGAAGGCGTAACCGGTCTGACCATTCTTGCCATCGCTGCTGCTATCGAAGTAGCGCAGATCAGTCTTGAACGACTGGTTGTCGGCAATCTTGAAGACATGGGTAGCACCCAGGAAGTGCTGCTTGTAGAAGTCTTCCAGGTTCGAGTAGTAGTACTGCAGGGTCAGGTCAGGAGTGAGCTTGTAGTCACCACCGGCGAACTGGAACTTGTTGCTGTCACGGAAGGCGCCAGAAACGGAAAGACCGGTCCGGTTGCTCGAAGCACGGCCCATCGCGTGGGTCAGCTGACCTGCGTTGACGGTCAGGTTGTCGATTTCCTTCGACTGGAGGGTGCCGCCCTCGAAGGTTTGCGGCAGCAGACGGCCATCGTTGGAGACCAGGATCGGCAGGTTAGGCGCCAGGGCGCTACCGTAGTGAACTTCCGTCTTGGAGAAGCGAGCCTTGGCGTTACCACCAATGCGTGCCCAGTCGTGGACTGCCGAACCATCCGAGTCGCTTGGGAAGAAGGTGTTGTTGGCATCTGGGCGGCTACCACGGCCACCGTCCAGGTGAATGCCCCACAGGGCTTGTACGTCAACACCAAAGCCTACGGTGCCTTCGGTGAAGCCAGACAGGTAGTCAAGCTTGAAGCCCTGACCGCTTTCCTTCTGGTCGATGCCGCTTTCGCGGTTGTCATCGTTGAAGTACATGGTGCGCGAGCTGAGCGACAGTTTGCTGTCTTCAACGAAACCGGCAGCGCCTGCTTGTTGGGCGAGAACCCCCAATGCCACGGCCAGGGCCAGGCTGGACTTGTACATATTTTGCTCCTCTACGTTCTAATTCTTGTGTATCTCTGGCGGCGGGATCTGCTGCCCCGCTCACCGTGGATTGGCGATTTAGTCCCAAAGCGTGACCATTAAGTCAATCGTTTCTAAACGTTTCGCGACTTTGGTCTAAGACGCCACCTGCGCTACAGGATAATGACAATCCTATAAATCCAAAATGACCGTTTTATGAATTGGTAAGATTTTTCTGGAATATGTTAGGAACTGTTACTGAATTTTGTTGTAAAGGGCGGCCCCATCATAACCATTGGTTATTTACAAACGTTTGCTCATAACCTAATTCCAGATCGTTCTATCAGGACGAAAAAGCCTAGCAGCCCTCTCGCATTTCGCCATTGCGTGAGTTCCACCTTGCTAACGCGCCCTGCAGCAGCCGGCTCATCACACCGCAAGGCCGCTTGCGGAAAGACAGACGGCCGATTCAAGCAATTGGCTCCTAAGCTAATGCAAAAAAGTTATTTATTTTACTATTCTTAGATCATTTAGCCTTCTCGCCATCCAACACACCAATATGGCTGACGAGAGGTTCACCATGATTCCGCACGCTCCGCTGCGTCTGTTTGCCGCCCTGACCCTCGCCAGCGCCAGCTGGTTGGCCCAGGCCGCCGACCTGACGGTGGCTTACCAGACCACCGTCGACCCCGCCAAAGTCGCGCAGGTCGATGGCAATTATGAAAAAGCCAGCAAGGCCAGCATCGACTGGCGCAAATTCGACAACGGCGCCGACGTGATCACCGCCGTGGCCAGTGGCGATGTACAGATCGGCTACCTGGGCTCCAGCCCGCTGGCCGCCGCTGCCACCCGCAAGCTGCCGGTCGAGACCTTCCTGATCGCGACGCAGATCGGCGCCGGTGAAGCGCTGGTCGCCCGCGACGGTATCAACACACCGCAAGACCTGGTCGGCAAGAAGGTCGCCGTGCCGTTCGTCTCCACCGGCCACTACAGCCTGCTGGCGGCCCTGAAAAGCTGGAACATCGACCCGTCCAAAGTGCAGATTCTCAACCTCGCACCGCCAGCGATCATCGCTGCCTGGAAGCGTGGTGACATCGACGCTACCTATGTATGGGACCCAGCCCTGGGCGTGGCCAAGGAAAACGGCAAGGTGTTGATCACCTCGGGTGAGCTGGCCGAGAAAGGCGCGCCGACCTTCGACGCCTGGATCGTGCGCAAGGACTTTGCCGCCAAGCACCCGGACGTGGTCAAGGCCTTCGCCAAGGTCACCCTCGACGCCTACGCCGACTACCGCAAAGATCCCAAAGCCTGGCTCGCCAACCCCGACAACGTCGCCAAGCTGGCCAAGCTGTCCGGCGCCAAGCCTACCGATATCCCGGTACTGCTGCAGGGCAACGTCTACCCGCTGGCGGCTGACCAGGCCAGTGCGCTGGGCACTCCGACCACCCAGGCGCTGACCGATACGGCCACCTTCCTCAAGCAGCAAGGCAAGGTCGACGCGGTACTGCCGGACTATTCGCCTTACGTCAGTGCCCAGTACCTGCCCAACTAAGCCTGTAGAAACCGACCGGAGCCTGCCATGGCCTTGCTCGAACTGGAGCGCATCAGCGCACAGTACCCCGGCGCCGCTACCCCGGTGCTGGCCGATATCAACCTGACCTTGGGGCCGCGCCAGTTGCTGGTGGCCCTGGGGCCTTCCGGCAGCGGCAAGACCTCGCTGCTGAACCTGATCGCCGGCTTCGTCGCCCCCAGCGGCGGGCGCATCACGCTGGACGGCGTACCGGTTCAGGGCCCCGGGGCCGAGCGCGGCGTGGTGTTCCAGGATGATGCCCTGCTGCCCTGGCAGAACGTGCTGGCCAACGTCGCCTTCGGCCTGGAACTGGCCGGCATGCCCCGCGCCGAGCGCGAAGCCAAGGCCCGCGAAATGCTGGCCCTGGTCGACCTCGAAGGTTATGGCGAGCGGCGCATCTGGCAATTGTCCGGCGGCCAGAAACAGCGCGTGGGCCTGGCCCGGGCGCTGGCAGCCGACCCCCGGGTACTGCTGATGGACGAGCCGTTCGGCGCGCTCGATGCCTTTACCCGCGAGCAGATGCAGGAGTTGCTGCTGCAGGTGTGGCAACGCACGGCCAAGCCGGTGTTCCTGATTACCCATGACATCGAAGAAGCGGTGTTCCTGGCCAGCGAGCTGGTGCTGCTGGCACCCAACCCAGGTCGCGTAGTGGAACGCCTGCAACTGGACTTCGGCCAGCGCCATGCCGCCGGCGAACCGGCCCGGGCGATCAAGTCCGACCCGGCCTTCATCGAAACCCGCGAGCATGTGCTGGCGCGGGTGTTCTCGCAACGTCAAAGCCTGCAGGAGCGCGCATGAGCAGCCTGGACCTGCCGGTCACCGGCAAACGCAACGCCCGACCCCAGCCAGCCGCCAGGCTGCGCAGCCCCCTGGCCACCCGCTGGATCAGCACGCTGACCCTTGCCAGCCTGCTGCTGGCCTGGTGGCTGGTGACCGCAGCCGGCTGGATCGAGCCGCTGTTCCTGCCCTCGCCCGCCGACATCCTGGCCAAGGCCTGGACCCTGCTGACCCAGGGCTACATGGATGCCAGCCTGTGGCAGCACCTGGGTGCCAGCCTGGGGCGCATCGGCGTGGCCCTGCTGGCGGCGACCCTCACGGCCATTCCAGTGGGTATCGCCATCGGCTACAACCGCGTAGCGCGCGGCATCCTTGACCCGTTGATCGAGTTCTACCGGCCGATCCCGCCGCTGGCCTACCTGCCACTGATCGTGATCTGGTGCGGCATCGGCGAGCTGTCGAAGGTGCTGCTGATCTACCTGGCGATCTTCGCCCCCATCGCCATCGCCACAGCCACCGGCGTGCGCACGGTCGACCCGGCCAAGCTGCGGGCGGCACAGTCGCTTGGGGCGACCAGGGCCCAGCTGATCCGCCATGTGATCCTCCCCAGCGCCTTGCCGGATATCCTCACCGGCCTGCGTATCGGCCTCGGAGTCGGCTGGTCGACCCTGGTGGCCGCCGAGCTGATCGCGGCCACCAGTGGCCTGGGCTTCATGGTGCAGTCGGCAGCGCAGTTCCTGGTAACCGATGTGGTGGTGCTGGGCATCCTGCTGATCGCCCTGATCGCCTTCGCCCTGGAAATGGGCTTGCGCGCCTTGCAACGCAAGCTGGTGCCTTGGCACGGGCAAAGCCACTGAACCCTGTTGACCACGCCAGCAGCCTGGCGCCTGACTGAAGAGACCGACATGAGCCTGACCATTACCCCACTCAGCCCGGCGCTCGGCGCCCAGATCAGCGGCGTGGACCTCAGCCGCGACATCAGCAGCGAACAGCGTGACGCCATCGAACAGGCGTTGTTGCAGCATCAGGTGCTGTTCTTCCGCAACCAACCGATCACCCCGCAGCAGCAGGCACGCTTTGCTGCCCGCTTTGGCGACCTGCACATCCACCCGATCTATCCCAATGTGCCGGAAACCCCGCAGGTGCTGGTCCTCGACACGGCGGTCACCGATGTGCGCGACAATGCCGTGTGGCACACCGATGTAACCTTCCTGCCGACTCCGGCCCTGGGAGCAGTACTCAGTGCCAAGCAGCTGCCGGCTTATGGTGGCGATACCCTGTGGGCCAGCGGGATCGCGGCCTTCGAGGCCTTGTCGGCGCCCTTGCGCGAGCTGCTCGACGGGCTCAGCGCCACCCATGACTTCACCAAGTCGTTCCCGCTGGAGCGCTTTGGTACCACGCCAGAGGACCTGGCGCGCTGGGAGGCCACGCGGCGCAACAACCCGCCGTTGTCGCACCCGGTGGTGCGTACGCATCCGGTGAGCGGGCGCAAGGCATTGTTCGTCAATGAAGGGTTCACCACGCGGATCAATGAGCTGAGCGAACTGGAAAGCGAAGCGCTGTTGAAGCTGCTGTTCGCCCATGCCACGCGGCCCGAGTTCAGCATTCGCTGGCGCTGGCAGGAGAATGATGTGGCGTTCTGGGACAACCGGGTGACCCAGCACTTTGCCGTGGATGACTACCGGCCGAACCGGCGGGTGATGCATCGGGCGACAATTCTCGGGGATACGCCCTTCTGACAGGGCCCTGGGGAGGCCTTCCGCCTCCTTTGGCGACACAAGGCCGCTGCTACAGGGGAATGCGATTTCCCGTAGCAGCGGCCTTGTGTCGCGATGAGCCGCAAAGCGGCCCCTGCGATCTATCGGACCAGATGCAGGAACTGCATGTGCCGTTCGTACTGGTCGAGGATGTCGTTGATGATCTGCTCCCTGCTATAGCCCACCAGGTCATAGTTCTGGCTGCCTTCGCTCAGGTGCACCTCCGCCCGGTAGTAACGACGGTTCTTCAGCTCCTGCGTGCCCAGCCCACCGAGGGCGAACGATGGTGTGAAGTAGCCACGCATCTGCACCTGGTAGATGAACGGCTGCTCCTCGCCATGGCCAATCTTCAGGCTGACGTTGTCATGGCTCGGGTCGTCCTGGGTGATCAGCACCAGGCCCTTCTGCTCGAACACTTCGCGCACATCGGCGATTGCCGGGCGCACCACGTCGTCCATGAAGCGGTACACCTCGTCGCGCGACGGGAAATGCACCGCCTGGCTCAGGCGCTGACGCCAGCCGCCGCGCCCACGACGTGACTGGGCGAACGGGGCCAGCGAGTGCATCTGCGCGATCTGCCGTTGCGACTCCAGGTAGAACGCCTTGTGCAGCCCCCACATCATGCACAGCAAGATCAGCGAGAACGGCAACGAGGTCAGCACCACCGCTGACTTCAGCGAATCGATGCTGCCGGCAAACAGCAGTGCACTGGTGATCAGCGCTGTCATTGCGCCCCAGAAGATACGCAGCCAGTTCGGCCCGTCCTCGTCGGCATCGCCCCCCGTCGCCGACAAGGTCGACAGCACCACGGTGCCGGAGTCGGCGGAGGTGACGAAGAACACGAAGCTGATGAACACCGTCACGGCGATCACCGCCTTGCTCCAGGGGTAGGTTTCCAACAGCAGGTACAGGCTCATCGCCGGGTTATCCAGTGCCGACTGGCCCAGCGCGGTCATGCCGTGGTTGATCACCTGGTCCAGGGCGCTGTTGCCGAAGATCGACATCCACGCCAGGGTGAAGCCCAGCGGAATCAGCAGCACGCCGAAGACGAATTCGCGAATGGTACGGCCGCGGGAGATACGGGCGATGAACAGCCCCACGAACGGTGCCCAGGCAATCCACCAGGCCCAGTAGAACACTGTCCAGCCGCCCAGCCAGCCGCTGTTCTCGCCGTAGGCATACACATCGAAGCTCTTGCGCGGCAAGGCCCCGAGATAATCGCCGAGGTTCTGGATCAGCGTATTGAACAGGTGTTGGGTAGGGCCGGCGAACAGCACGAACAGCAACAGCGCGCAGGCCAGGAACAGGTTGATGTCGCTCATCACCCGCACGCCCTTCTCCACCCCGGCAACGGCGACGGCGACCGCCGCGCCCATCATCAGGACAATCAACAGCACCTGCACCCACTGGCTGTGGTCGATGCCGAACAGGTAGTCGAGGCCGGCATTCAGGTGCAGCACGCCAAAGCCCATGTCGGCACCCAGGCCGAACACCGTGGCAATGATGCCGAAACCGTCCACCGCGTAACCGATCGGCCCGTTGATGCGCTTGCCGATCAGCGGGTACAGCGCCGAACGCAAGGCCAGCGGCAGGTTATGCCGGTAAGCGAAATAGGCCAGGGCCATGCCGACGAAGGCGAACACGCCCCAGCCATGCAGGCCCCAGTGCAGGAACAGGATCTGCATGGCCTGGCGCCCGGCCTCGGCCGTGCCCGCCTCGCCCTGGGGCGGCTGCAGCATGTGGGTCAGCGGCTCGGACACGCAGAAGAAGAACAAGGTGATGCTGATACCGGCGGCGAACAGCATGCCGGCCCACGACAGGTAGCTGAACTCGGGCTCGTCGTGGTCGGCACCGAGCTTGATCTTGCCGTAGCCAGACAAGGCGGTGACCACCACGAAGACCAGGTACAGCGTCATCGCCAGCATGTAGTACCAGCCGACCGTGTTGGCCGCCCAGTTCTGCGCCGCCAGCAACCAGTCGCCAGCACTGCGCGGGTTGGCAATGACCACCAGGCCGAAGAGCAGGATGAAACTCGCCGCGAAATAGAACACCGGGGGGTTCATGCGGATCTTGCCATTGGCAAGGGAAGGGATCGGTGCACTCATGGGCGGCGCACCTCGTCGAATGACGTAAGGTTCGGAATGAACGGGTTCAGCAAAGGAATCCTCCTGTTGAACACCGGCAGCGGACCAGCGTTTTCATTGAACAAGCGTTCAAGTTAAACATGGATCGGATTTCAATGCGAATCAGGGCGCTGATTGGTGCCCTCCTGTACTGGCCTCTTCGCGGGCTTGCCCGCTCCCACAGGTAATGCACAAGATTCAATATTTGTGCGGTCCCTGTGAGAGCGGGCAAGCCCGCGAAGAGGCACAGGTAATGCACAAGATTCAGTATTTGTGCGGTCCCTGTGGGAGCGGGCAAGCCCGCGAAGAGGCCAGTACAGGCTAAAGGGATGCTAGATCAATTCTTGTCCTGGCAATCCAGCTGCAGGTTGGCCTGGGTAATGTTGCTGTCGGCCGGCACGCTACGGGTCAGCCACACATTGCCGCCGATGGTCGAACCTTTGCCAATGGTGATCCGCCCCAGGACCGTGGCACCGGCATAGATGACCACATCGTCTTCGACGATCGGGTGACGCGGCAGGCCTTTGTGCAGGGTTCCCGACTCGTCGCTGGGGAAGCGCTTGGCCCCCAGGGTCACGGCCTGGTAGATGCGCACGCGCTCGCCGATGATCGCGGTTTCGCCAATCACCACACCCGTACCGTGGTCGATGAAGAAGCTCGGGCCGATCTGCGCCCCGGGGTGAATGTCGATGCCGGTGGCCGAATGCGCCAGTTCCGAGCTGATCCGCGCCAGCAGTGGCAAGCCGGCCTGGTACAGGTGGTGCGCCAGGCGATGGTGGATGATCGCCAGGATGCCGGGGTAGCACAGCAGCACCTCGTCGACGCTGCGCGCCGCCGGGTCGCCGTGGTAGGCGGCCAGCACGTCGGTGTCGAGCAGCACGCGCAGGCCCGGCAGGGCCGCGGCAAAGCCCTGGACCAGGTGCAGCGCATGGGCGTCGACGCCGGCCAGCTCGGCCTTGTTTTGCCGTGCGGCGTAGCGCAGCTCGAGGCGAGCCTGGGCCAGCAAGGCGGCCAGCGCGGCATCCAGGGTATGGCCTACGTAGAAGTCTTCACTTTCTTCGCGCAGGTCGACAGGGCCAAGGCGCATGGGGAACAGCGCGCCGCACAGTTGTTCGAGAATCTGCCGCATCGCCTCGCGCGAAGGCAACTCACGCCCGCCTTGCTCGCCACTGCTGCGGCCATTGCGCGTGCGCCATTGTTCACGGGCGCCGCGCAGACCGGCGACGATGCTTTGCAACTGCCAGTGCCCGGATGAAGGTTGTTCGCTCACGGTTTTCTCCTGCCTGAGTAGGCCAGACTCATTTTTATCGGCTGACCCGCGAAAGGGCCGGGCCTGCGTACATGCAATCCACTCTACGGCAAAACCATCCCTTGGAAAAAACAACGCTTTATTCCATCCTGCACTAAGTCAGGCATAAGCAGCGATGACGGGGGACGGATACTCACCTACCCTCAATGCAGCCCGGACTGACGAAAACAAGAAAGGAAATAACAAAATAATTTTTTATTATTTCCTGGCCTAAGCGGCCAACCCTATAGTCGCCACCCATCACTCACAACAAGCGCGGGGCTTCACATGTCGAAATTCGCCAAACCGCTACTCAACGCCAGCCTGGCCCTCCTGCTGGGTGCCGGCCTGTTCAGCCAGGCCTTTGCCGGTGAGCAGCTCAAGACCATCCAGGAAAAAGGCGTGATCAACGTCGGTCTGGAAGGCACCTACCCACCGTTCAGCTTCCAGGACGAGAACGGCAAGCTGACCGGCTTCGAAGTCGAGCTGTCCGAACTGCTGGCCAAGGAACTCGGGGTCAAGGCCAAGGTACAGCCGACCAAGTGGGACGGCATCCTCGCCGCCCTGGAGTCCAAGCGCCTGGACGTGGTGATCAACCAGGTGACCATTTCCGAGGAGCGCAAGAAGAAGTACGACTTCTCCGAGCCCTACACCATCTCCGGGATCCAGGCGCTGATCCTGAAGAAGAAGGCCGAGCAGCTGAACATCCACAAGGCCGCCGACCTGGCTGGCAAGAAGGTTGGCGTGGGCCTGGGCACCAACTACGAGCAGTGGGTGAAACAGGACGTGCCGCAAGCCGATGTGCGCACCTATGAAGACGACCCGAGCAAGTTCGCCGACCTGCGCAACGGCCGTATCGATGCCATCCTGATCGACCGCCTGGCTGCGCTGGAATATGCACAGAAAGCCAAGGACACCCAGCTGGCCGGCGATGCCTTCTCGCGCCTGGAAAGCGGCGTGGCCCTGCGCAAGGGCGAGCCGGAACTGCTGGCCGCAATCAACAAGGCACTGGACAAGCTCAAGGCTGACGGCACGCTGGCCAAGCTGTCCGAGAAATACTTCGGTGCCGATGTCACCAAATGATCGCTGAAAGCCTGCAACTCGTTGTCGATTCCGCGCCCTTCCTGCTGAAGGGCGCGGGCTATACCGTGCTGCTCAGTGTTGGCGGCATGTTCTTCGGCCTGCTGCTGGGGTTTGCCCTGGCGCTGATGCGGCTGTCGAAGATCCTGCCGCTGAACTGGCTGGCCAGGGTCTATGTGTCGTTCTTCCGCGGCACACCGCTACTGGTGCAGCTGTTCGTGATCTATTTCGGCATGCCGCAGATCGGCATCGAACTGGACCCGATCCCGGCCTCGCTGATCGGTCTGTCGCTGAACATGGCGGCCTACATCTGTGAAATCCTGCGCGCAGCGATCTCCTCGATCGACCGCGGCCAGTGGGAAGCCGCCGCCAGCATCGGCATGACCCGCGTCCAGGCCATGCGCCGGGCCATCCTGCCGCAAGCCTTGCGCACCGCCCTGCCACCGTTGGGTAACAGCTTCATCTCGCTGGTCAAGGACACTGCCCTGGCAGCGACCATCCAGGTGCCCGAGCTGTTCCGTCAGGCCCAGCTGATTACCGCACGCACCTTCGAAGTATTCACCATGTACGTGGCGGTCGCGGTCATCTACTGGGTGCTGTGCAGCATCCTCGCGCACTTCCAGAACCGCATGGAAGCACGCGTCAACCAGCATGACCAGGAGCATTGAGCATGATTGAAGTCAAAGGCCTGACCAAGCGGTTCAAGGGCCAGACCGTGCTCAACGGTATCGACCTGACCGTGCAGCCGGGCGAAGTGGTGGCGATCATCGGGCCTAGCGGCTCTGGCAAGACTACCTTCCTGCGTTGCCTGAACCTGCTGGAAACCCCTGATGCCGGGCAGATCCAGATCGGCGACATCAGCATCGACGCCAACCGCCCGCTGGGTGGCCAGCAAGGTGCGATCCGCCGCCTGCGCCAGCAGGCCGGGTTCGTGTTCCAGAACTTCAACCTGTTCCCGCACCGCACTGCCCTGGAAAACGTCATCGAAGGCCCGGTGATCGTCAAGAAGACACCTCGCGAGCAGGCCATCGAACTGGGCCGGCGCCTGTTGGCCAAGGTCGGCCTGGCAGGCAAGGAAGACGCCTACCCGCGACGCCTGTCCGGTGGCCAGCAGCAACGGGTGGCCATCGCCCGCGCCCTGGCCATGGAACCGGAGGTGATCCTGTTCGACGAACCGACCTCGGCGCTCGACCCGGAGCTGGTGGGTGAAGTGCTGGCGACCATTCGCGGCCTGGCCGAGGAGCGACGCACCATGATCATCGTCACCCATGAGATGAGTTTTGCCCGGGACGTGGCGAACCGGGTGATTTTCTTCGACAAGGGCGTGATCGTTGAACAGGGCGAGGCCAAGGCGCTGTTCGCGGCGCCGAAGGAAGAACGTACCCGGCAATTCCTGCGCAAGTTCCTCGGGACTGCGGCTTCCGAGTAAGCCTGTACCGGCCTCTTGGCGGGCGCGCCCGCGCAGAGGCCGGCACATCTGCAACAAATCCCTCCTTCTATACATATTCCAAAGAGTTAGTTCATAAAGTTTTTATAAAGCATTAGGGTATATCCACCGGACCACCGGACCAGCACACATCCGTCGCGATCAGCTACAGCGACATAACCAATTTGTGAGGTCAGGAATGGTCAGGATCACAATCACCCCAGTGCGCAACGCCAGGGCATTGAGTGCAGCCAAGGAGCGGCACTGATGTCCAGCCAAGCCAATACCCGATTCCACAGCGATCTCGACAGCTCGCCGGTGCTGCTGCCAGCCAAGGTGCTGCGCAACGATGCCGAAGCCTTGCAAGCGGCCCGCGAACTGGCCGAGATCGCCCGCGAGCAGGCCGCCCGCCGCGACCAGCAACGCAAACTGCCATGGGCCGAGATCGAGCTGTTCACCCGCAGCGGCCTGGGCAGCATCAGCGTCCCCAAGGCCTTTGGCGGCCCCGAAGTGTCATTCGCGACCATCGCCGAAGTGTTCCGCCTGATCAGCGCCGCCGACCCGGCCCTGGGACAGATCCCGCAGAACCAGTTCGGCATTCTGCAGCTGCTGCGCCTGACCGGTACCGAAGCGCAGCAGGCGGCGATCTACCGCAGCGTGCTCGACGGCTGGCGCATCGGCAATGCCGGGCCCGAGCGCGGCACCAAAGATACCCTCACACTCAAGGCCAGGCTTACCCGGGCCGGCGACGGCTATCGCATCAACGGTGAAAAGTTCTACTCCACGGGTGCGCTGTTCGCCCATTGGGTGGCGGTCAAGGCACTGGACGACGAAGGCCGTCAGCGCCTGGCATTCGTCCGCCGTGGCAGCCCCGGGCTGCGCATCGTCGATGACTGGTCCGGGTTCGGCCAGCGCACCACCGCCAGCGGCACCGTGCTGCTCGACCAGGTGCCGGTGGAGGCCGAGCTGGTGATCGACAACTGGCGCCAGCGCGACATCCCCAATACCCAGGGTGCAGCTTCGCAGCTGATTCAAGCGGCCATCGATGCCGGTATTGCCGAAGCGGCGATCGAGGATGCGATCACATTCGTCCGCGAGAAGTCGCGCCCATGGGTCGATGCCAACGTCGAGCGCGCCAGTGACGATCCGTATGTGATTGCCGACGTCGGCCGCCTGAAGCTCGAACTGCACGCCGCCGAAGCGTTGCTGCGCAAGGCTGCGCGGGTCCTCGACGAAGTCAACACCGCGCCGATCGACGCCGCAAGCGCGGCGCGGGCCTCGATCGCGGTGGCCGAGGCCAAGGTGCTGACCACCGAGATCGCCCTGCAGGCCAGCGAGAAGCTGTTCGAGCTGGCCGGCAGCCGCGCCACGCTTGCCGAATTCAACCTCGACCGCCACTGGCGCAACGCCCGGGTGCACACCCTGCATGACCCGGTGCGCTGGAAGTACCACGCGGTGGGCGCTTACCACCTCAACGGCACGCTGCCTGCGCGGCATTCCTGGATCTGACTTGCTGCCTTTGGGGCTGCTGCGCAGCCCTTCGCGGGCTCGCCCGCTCCCACAGGATTCCCACCGCCTGAACGGGTATCACTTTACCCGTGGGAGCGGGCGAGCCCGCGAAGGGCCGCACAGCGGCCCCCGGAGAACACCATGACTACAACCATCATTACCAACGACACCCAAGCACTGGCCGTCGCCGAAGACATCGCCCAGCAACTGCGCCGCGACAGCGCCCTGCGCGACCGCGAACGCCGCCTGCCGCACGCCGAGCTGGAGCTGTTCACCCGCTCCGGCCTGTGGGCGATCAGCGTGCCCAAGGCCTTCGGCGGCGCCGGCGTGTCCAATGTCACCCTGGCCAAGGTCATCGCCCGCATCGCCCAGGCCGACGGCTCGCTCGGGCAGATCCCGCAGAACCACTTCTACGCCTTGGAAGTGCTGCGGGTGAATGGCTCGCCCGAACAGCAGCAGCGCCTGTTTGGCGAAGTACTGGCTGGCCGTCGCTTCGGCAACGCCCTGGCCGAACTGGGCACCAGGACTGCCAACGACCGTACCACCCGCCTGAGCCGTGACGGTGACGGTTTCCGCATCAATGGCCGCAAGTTCTACGCCACCGGGGCCATCTACGCCCAGCGCATTCCCACCTCGGTGGTTGACGAGCACGGCGTGCAGCACCTGGCGTTCGTCCCGGCCGACAGCCAGGGCCTGCAGGTGATCGACGACTGGAGCGGTTTCGGCCAGCGCACCACCGGCAGCGGCTCGGTGGTGTTCGATAACGTCCATGTCAGCGCCGCCGACGTGGTGCCGTTCCAGAGCGCCTTCGAGCGCCCCACCCCGGTCGGCCCGCTGGCGCAGATTCTGCATGCCGCGATCGACACCGGCATCGCCCGCGCCGCCTATGAAGACGCCTTGCACTTCGTGCGCAGCCGTAGCCGGCCGTGGGTCGACTCCGGCCTGGACAAGGCCACCGATGACCCGTTGACGCTGAAAAGCTTCGGCCAGCTGGCGATCCGTCTGCACGCCGCCGAAGCCCTGCTGGAGCGTGCCGGCGAATACCTGGACCGCGCCCGCGACGACAGCACCGCCGCCAAGGTTGCCGCAGCGTCCATCGCCGTCGCCGAAGCCCGCGCCATCAGCACCGAGATATCCCTGGCAGCCGGCACGACGCTGTTCGAACTGAGCGGCAGCCAGGCCACCCTGGCCGAACACAACCTCGATCGCCACTGGCGCAACGCCCGCGTGCACACCCTGCATGACCCGGTGCGCTGGAAGTACCACGCCATCGGCAATTACTACCTCAACGATGCCAACCCGCCACGCCGGGGGACCATCTGATGGCCAAGCAGATCCTGCTCAATGCCTTCAACATGAACTGCATCGGGCACATAAACCACGGCCTGTGGACCCACCCGCGGGATACCTCGACCCAGTACAAGACCCTCGACTACTGGACCAACCTGGCGCGGCTGCTGGAACGCGGCCTGTTCGACGGGTTGTTCCTTGCCGATATCGTCGGCACCTACGACATCTATGGCCAGTCGCTGGACGTCACCCTCAAGGAGTCGATCCAGCTGCCGGTCAACGACCCGCTGCTGCTGGTCTCGGCCATGGCCGCCGTCACCCGCCACCTGGGCTTCGGCCTTACCGCCAACCTTACCTACGAGGCGCCGTACCTGTTCGCCCGGCGCCTTTCCACCCTGGACCACCTGAGCAATGGCCGGGTGGGCTGGAACATCGTTACCGGCTACCTCGACAGTGCCGCCCGGGCCATGGGCCTGGCGCAGCAACCTGAACATGACCGCCGCTACGACCAGGCCGACGAATACCTGCAGGTGCTGTACAAGCTGCTGGAAGGCAGCTGGGCCGACGACGCGGTGGTCGCCGACCGCCAGCAGCGCGTCTACGCCCGGCCCGACAGGGTACGCAAGGTCCGCCACCAAGGTGAGTTCTACCAGGTCGAGGGCTACCACCTGAGCGAACCGTCGCCGCAGCGCACGCCGGTGCTGTTCCAGGCCGGCAGCTCACCGCGTGGCCTGGCCTTCGCCGGCAACCATGCCGAATGCGTGTTCATCAGTGGTCAGGACAAGGCCGCCACCCGCGCCCAGGTCGACAAGGTACGTGCCGCCGCTCAGGCCGCTGGGCGCGACGCGCAGGCGGTCAAGGTGTTCATGGGCATCACGGTGATTGTCGCGGCCACCGAGCAGCAGGCCCAGGCCAGGCACGCCGAGTACCTGCAACATGCCAGTGCCGAGGCCGGGGTCGCGCATTTCGCGGCCTCCACCGGTATCGACTTTGCCGCCTTCGAGCTGGACGAACCGATCGCCTTCCGCCAGGGCAACGCCATCCAGTCCGCCACGCGCCAGTTGCAGGACAATGCCTGGACGCGGCGGCGCCTGTTGCAGCAGCACGCCCTGGGCGGCCGCTACGTGACCCTGGTCGGCGCGCCGGAGCAGGTGGCCGAGCAACTGATCGCCTGGATCGATGAAACCGGCCTGGACGGCTTCAACCTGACACGCACCGTAACCCCGGAAAGCTTCGAGGACTTCATCGAGCTGGTCGTCCCGCAACTGCAGCAGCGTGGCCGCTACAAGACCGCCTACGCCGAAGGCACATTGCGCGAAAAGCTGTTCCAGGCCGACCACCCCTACCTGCCCGCCAACCACCCTGGCTCGGCTTACCGCTTTGCCTCTGCCCCTACCCCGACTGGAGCCCTGCACCATGCTTGAAAAACTGTTCCGGCCCGTCGCGGCCGTTGCCCTCACCCTCGGCCTGAGCGCCAGCGCCCTGGCTGCCGAACCGCTGAAGATCGGTACCACCGCCGCCTTCGCCATCCCGCTGGAAGCGGCTGTGGAAGAAGCACACAAGCAAGGCCTGGAAGTGAAGCTGATCGAGTTCAGCGACTGGATCGCGCCGAATGTCAGCCTCAATAGCGGCGACATCGACGTGAACTACTTCCAGCACATCCCGTTCCTGGAGAACGCCAAGGCGGCCGCAGGTTTCAACCTGGTGCCCTACGCCCCCGGCATCATCAACAATGTCGGCCTGTATTCGAAAAAATACAAAAGCTTCGCCGACCTGCCCGAAGGCGCCAGCGTGGCCATCGCCAACGACCCGATCAACAGCGGCCGTGGCCTGCAGCTGCTGGCCAAGGCTGGCTTGATCAGCCTCAAGCCAGGGGTCGGCTACAAGGCCACCGAGGCCGACATTGTCGCCAACCCGAAAAAGCTCAAGATCCTCCAGGTCGAGGCGGTACAACTGGTACGTGCCTATGACGACGCCGACCTGGTGCAGGGCTACCCGGCCTACATCCGCCTGGCGAACAGCTTCGACGCTGGCTCGGCGCTGCTGTTCGACGGCCTGGAGAACAAGGAATACGTCATCCAGTTCGTCATTCGCCCGCAAAGCAAGGACGACCCGCGCCTGGCCAGGTTCGTCGACATCTACCAGCATTCGCCAGCCGTGCGCGCGGCCCTCGACAAGGCCCACGGCAAGCTCTACCAGGTCGGCTGGGAGGGCTGACATGAGCCAGGCCAGCGCGCTCCGGGCGCCTACCGCACAACCACTGCCAGCGACGGCCAGGGAGCAGGCCCTGCGTCCGGAGGTCAACCAGGCCCACGTGCGCTTCATCGGCCTGGGCAAGACCTACCCGGGCCAGGCGCAACCGGCCTTGCAAGGCATCGACCTGAACATCCGCCATGGCGAGATCTTCGGCATCATCGGCCGCAGTGGCGCCGGCAAGTCATCGCTGCTGCGTACCATCAACCGCCTGGAGCAGCCCAGCCAGGGCCGGGTGCTGATCGACCAGGTGGACATCGCAGCCTTTCACGAAGACCAGCTGGTAGCCCTGCGCCGGCGCATCGGCATGATCTTCCAGCATTTCAACCTGATGTCGGCCAAGACCGTGTGGCAGAACGTTGAGCTGCCACTGAAAGTGGCCGGCGTCGCCAAGGCCGAACGCCAGCGCAAAGTGCGTGAACTGCTGGAACTGGTCGGCCTGCAGGAAAAACACCACGTGTACCCGGCGCAGCTGTCCGGCGGGCAGAAGCAGCGGGTCGGCATTGCCCGGGCACTGGTGCATGACCCCGAGATCCTGCTGTGCGACGAGGCCACCTCGGCGCTGGACCCGGAAACCACCACGTCGATCCTCGAGCTGCTGCGCGACATCAACCGGCGCCTGGGCCTGACCATCGTGCTGATCACGCACGAAATGGCGGTGATCCGCGATATCTGCCATCGGGTGGTTGTGCTCGAACGCGGTGAAGTGGTCGAGCAGGGCGAAGTGTGGCGGGTATTCGGCGCACCACGCCACGAGGTCACCCGGACCCTGCTCGCGCCCTTGCAAGCCAGGTTGCCCGCCGCGCTGCAGGCCAGCCTGCAGGCGACCCCGGCGAGCCCTGACAGTGCCGTGGTGCTGAAGCTGACCGTGCTCGGCGAGCCAGAGCTGTCGGCCTTGTTCAATGACCTGGGCGGCCGCGTGCGCCTGCTGCAGGGTGGCGTGGAGACCATTGGCGAGCATGCCTTGGGGCAGCTGATCCTGTCGGTGCAACACTCGCCGCACGCGCCCCATCAATTGCTGGAACGCGCCCGCCGTTGGGCCGAGGACGTGGAGGTACTAGGCCATGTGGTTTGATCGCCTGCTCGAAGGCTTGCTCGATACGTTGCTGATGGTCGGCGTGTCGTCGCTGATCGCCCTGCTGGTGGGGGTGCCGATGGCGGTATTGCTGGTCACCAGTGACAAGGGCGGGATCTTCCAGGCCCCGGTACTGAACCGGGTGCTGGGCGCTTTCGTCAACCTGTTCCGCTCGATCCCGTTCCTGATCCTGATGGTCGCGCTGATCCCCTTCACCCGCCTGGTGGTAGGCACCACCTACGGCGTGTGGGCGGCAGTGGTACCGCTGACCATTGCCGCCACGCCGTTCTTCGCACGGATTGCCGAGGTCAGCCTGCGCGAGGTCGACCATGGCCTGGTGGAGGCGGCGCAGGCGATGGGTTGCCGGCGCTGGCACATCGTCTGGCACGTGCTGTTGCCCGAGGCGCTGCCGCGGATCGTGGGGGGGTTCACCATTACCTTGGTAACGCTGATCAACTCTTCGGCCATGGCCGGGGCGATTGGCGCCGGGGGCCTGGGGGACATCGCCTACCGCTATGGTTACCAGCGCTTCGACAGTCAGATCATGCTGACCGTGATTGCCATGCTGGTGGCACTGGTGGCATTGATTCAGCTGGGTGGCGACCGCTTGGCGAAAGGCTTGAACAAGCGTTGAGTTCTTCGCGGGCATGCCCGCTCCCACAGGCCCCCAGATTTCTCAGGCCCTGTGCAGTCCCTGTGGGAGCGGGCGTGCCCGCGAAGAGGCCCTCAGCCCCAGTGCAAATCCGCAGGTGGTACCGGCCGCCCGAACCAGTACCCCTGCCCCAGCTGACACAGCTCCTGCAGCAGGAAGCTGGCCTGCTCGGCCTGCTCGATGCCTTCGGCATGCACCTGCATGCCCATGCTGCGGGCCAGGGCGATGATCACCCGGACGATCGCGATATCGTCCTCGTCCTGCGGCAGCCCGGCGACGAAACCCTGGTCGATCTTCAGCTTCTGCACCGGCAGGCGCTTCAGCCGCAGTAATGACGAATACCCGGTGCCGAAGTCGTCGATGGCCAAAGTCACGCCCAGCTCACGCAGGCGATGCAATTGCTCCAGCGCCACTTCCGGGTCTTCCATCACCGCGCTCTCGGTCACTTCCAGCTCCAGCAAGGCTGGAGCCAGGCCGGTTTCGTGCAGCACTTCGGCCACCTGCTGGTACAGCTCATGCTGGCCAAACAGACGGCTGGAAATGTTCACCGCCACAAACGCCAGCTGCCGCCCCTGAGCTTGCCATTGCACCATCTGCCGGCATGCCTGGCGCAGCACCCAGGCGTCGATCTCGGCAATCAGCCCGGTGCGCTCGGCAATCGGAATGAACTCGCCCGGCGGCACCAGGCCGCGCTGCGGGTGCTGCCAGCGCACCAGTGCTTCGACCCCGACCTGAAGGCCGCTCGCCAGGTCGTGTACCGGCTGGTAGAACACCCGTAACTCGTCCTGCTCCAACGCCCGGCGCAGTTCACCCGCGGTTTCGACCCGGTGCTGGGCGTGGGCGGTCAGCTCTTCGGTGTACAGGGCATAGCAGGCCCGCCCGTTGCTCTTGGCCTTGTACAAGGCCGAGTCGGCGTTACGCAGCAATTGCTCGGCACTGAGGGCGTCGCTGGGGAACAGGCTGATGCCTGCGCTGACGCTGATGAACAGGCGATGACCATCGAACAGGAACGGCTCGCGCATGCGCTCGATGATGCCCTGTGCCAGCTTGCCGGCCTGGCCGACTTGCTGGCAGTTCTCGGCCAGCACCCCGAACTCGTCGCCGCCCAGGCGCGCCAGGGTCACGCCGCTGCCCACCACCTCGCCGAGGCGCTCGCCGACCAGCTTGAGCAACTGGTCGCCGATGGTGTGGCCAAGGCCGTCGTTGATGCTCTGGAAATGGTCGAGGTCCAGCAACAGCAAGGCACAGCCGCGCTTGTTGGCCTGGGCTGCGGTCAGGGCCTGCTCGACCCGGTCGGTGAACAGCAGGCGGTTGGGCAGGCCGGTCAGCGGGTCGTGGTGGGCCAGGTAGGCCAGCTCCTGTTCCGAATGCTTGATCGCGCTGATGTCGCTGAACACCGCCACGTAATGGCTGAGTTCACCTTCGTCGTCGTGAATGGCGCAGATGGTCTGCCATTGCGGGTAAATTTCGCCGCTCTTGCGCCGGTTCCAGATTTCGCCGCTCCACTCGCCCTTCTCCGCCAGGGTGGCGAAGATCTGCTGATAGAACGCCAGGCCATGGCGGCCTGACTTGAACTTGTTCGGGCGCTGGCCGATGACCTCGTCCTGCTGGTAGCCGGTAATACGCATGAAGGCCCGGTTGACATGCACGATCAGGCCCTGGCGGTCAGTCACCAGCACGCCTTCCAGGGTGCTGTCGAACACCGCGGCAGCCATGCGCAGCCGCTCGCGGTCTTCGTAACGCAAACGCGCGCCACGGCCGATGAAATTGAGCAGGCGCACCCGCGATACATAAATCAGCAAGGCACTGAACAGTACCCAGACCACCACGTTGATCTGCCGCCCCACGGTTTGTGCCAGGGGATTGTCGGTCATGCTCTGCAGCACCAGCTCGGCCAGCGTCAGCCAGAGGACCGATAGCACCACATACAGCGCAGCCATGCGCAAGGCGTCGCGAACGGAAACAGACATGTCGGGTGCGATAGCCCATCAGAAAGGAAGGGGCATTATAAAGGCTGAAACATGTCGTGACTTCCTATCTGAACGGTTGACTGGTTTTATTTCCCCACCAAGGGATAATCCCCCTTTTCCCCCTGCATTCCGAGGGTATCTGCACCTATGTGGTACAACGGCCTGCTCGACTTGTCGGCCTGGCAACTGGTCGGCATCACCTTGTTGATGACCCATGTGACCATCGTCAGCGTCACGGTCTACCTGCACCGCTACTCCGCGCACCGAGCCCTGGAGCTCAACGGCGTGCTCAAGCACTTCTTCCGTTTCTGGCTGTGGCTGACCACGGCCCAGAACACCCGCGAATGGACCGCCGTGCACCGCAAGCACCACGCCAAGTGCGAAACCCCCGAAGACCCGCACAGCCCGGTGTACAAGGGCCTGGGCACGGTGTTGCGCAAGGGCGCCGAGCTGTACCGGGAAGAGGCGCGCAACCCGGAAACCCTGCGCATCTACGGCAAGAACTGCCCGGACGACTGGATCGAGCGCAACCTCTACTCACGCTACAAGCTGGGCGGCATCGCGCTGATGGCGGTGATCGACCTGCTGCTGTTCGGCACCATCGGCATTACCATCTGGGCGATTCAGATGATGTGGATCCCGTTCTGGGCCGCCGGGGTGGTCAACGGCCTGGGCCATGCGCTTGGCTACCGCAATTTCGAATGCCGCGATGCCGCCACCAACCTGGTGCCATGGGGCATCGTCATTGGTGGCGAGGAGCTGCACAACAATCACCACACCTACCCCAACTCGGCCAAGCTGTCGGTCAGGCGCTGGGAGTTCGACATGGGCTGGGCGTGGATCCGCCTGTTCTGCCTGCTGCGCCTGGCCAAGGTGCAGCGCGTGGCCCCCATCGCCCACCGGGTGGCGGGCAAGGCCAGCCTGGACATGGACACGGCCATGGCCATCCTCAACAACCGCTTCCAGATCATGGCCCAGTACCGCAAGCTGGTGATCGGCCCACTGGTCAAGCAGGAACTGGCCCGCGTCGATGCCTCGGTGCGCCACCATTTCCGCCGCGCCAAGCGCCTGCTGTCGCGCGAGACCAGCCTGTTGCAGGACCGCCACCATGTGCGCATCGAGTCGATGCTCGCACACAGCCAGGCGCTGAAGACCATCTACGAAAAACGCCTGGCTTTGCAGCAAATCTGGGCTCGCACCAGCGCCAACGGCCACGACATGCTGGCCGCCATGAAGGACTGGGTCCACGACGCCGAAACCAGCGGTATCCATGCCCTACGCGACTTCGCGGCGCAACTCAAGACCTACTCGCTGCGCCCTACCGGCGCCTGACCACCGTTGATCGGCACGCCCGCCTGGCAGGGCGTGCCGCCCGGAACTTCCCCCCGTCGCTTCCACTCGAACCTGGCACATCGCCCCGCGTGGCGGGCCGGATGCTGGCCGCACGCTTTCACGTCGAGACCTGCTTCGTGCACATGGCCAAGAACATTCCAACGACACTGCCCGGCACCCAACCTCCCGAGGCCGCCCAGACCTTGCTTGCGCTGCTTCATGCCCAGGGCGAAGTTGCCCGCCTGAGCGAGCGCGAGCAGTTGTTCAGCGCGCTGCTCGACAGCGTCAATGCCGTGCTGTGGGCCTTCGACTGGGAAACCCGTCAGGTGCTGTACGTCAGCCCCGCCTATGAGCGCATCTTCGGCCGCCCCGCCAGCCTGGTACTGGCCGACTACAACGAGTGGCGCGACAGCATCTATCCCGACGACCTGGAATTCGCTGAGCGCAGCATGGCCCAGGTGCTGGTCAAGGGCTCGGTAGAAGACCGCGAGTACCGCATCCTGAACGCCAACGGCCAGGTGCGCTGGCTGAGTGACAAGTGCTACATCAACCAGCAAGGCGATGGCGACCGGGTGATCATCGTCGGCATTGCCGAGGACATCACCGAAAAGAAGCAGCTCGAAGGCGAGCTGCAGCGGTTGGCCACTACCGACGTGCTGACCCAGAGCAGCAACCGCCGGCATTTCTTCGAATGCGCGCAGCAAGCCTTCGACAGCGCGCGCGAAGAAGGCACGCCGCTGGCGTTCCTGCTGCTGGACATCGACGACTTCAAGCGCATCAACGACAGCTACGGCCACCAGGAAGGCGACCAGGTGCTGCAACGCATCGCCGACAGCGGCAAGGCCGTGCTACGCCGCGGCGACCTGTTCGGGCGCATTGGTGGCGAGGAATTCGCCGCGGTGTTCCCTGGTTGCAACGTGCTGGTAGCCGAGCAGATTGCCGAACGCTTGCAGCGGCACATACAGCGTTTGAGTTTCAGCCATGGCGAGCACACCTACGGCGTGACGGTAAGCCAGGGGGTGACTGCATTGACCGATGAAGATGTGGCGCTGGACAGCCTGTATGCGCGGGCCGACGCGGCGATGTACCAGGCCAAGCGCCAGGGCAAGAACCGGATCGTGCGTGGCTGAGCCGAGCGGCTGCTTCGCAGCCCGATCGCGACACAAGGCTGCTTCTACAGGTGTCCGCACCTGGTGTGTAGGAGCGGCCTTGCGTCGCGATGAGCGGCAAAGCGGCCCCTGACCCTCAGCCGGAAACCTCAGCCTCGGCCACCGGCGGCTCTTCCTCCGGCTTCACCTCCGGGTTCTCCACCTTGCGCAACCGGCTCAGCTCCGGCAGGCCAACCTTCAGCAAACGCGCCGTCTTGCTGCTGGCCACCTTGTCCAGCCCCAGCCCGGCCGGCAGCCGCGCCAACTGCCCGGCCAGGTTCATGGCCAGGATCTCCCGCGAATACACCCCGCCGCCCAACTGGTAGATCGCTGCAATCAGCTCGCGCAATGCCAACGGCAACCGCCAGCGCGTGCGCAGCGCCGAGCCGAACGCTGCACCGAACTCGTCGAGCGAGCGCTGCACCTGGCCCTCGTCCAGCTCGCCACCCGCCAGCCGCCACTCCTGCAGACAGCGCAGCACTGCCAGGTCACCCAGGCAATGCAACAACCCTGCGCAGTAGCAACGCCCTTCGTCCAGTTCCAGCAGGCGCGCCAAGGTGCGGCCATATTCGGCAGCGTGCAGCGAAAGGCCCCAATAGTGGGCCGCATGCTTCGCCAGCAGCGGGTCACTGAGACGCGCGCTGCGTTTCAGGGTCATGCCCAGGATCAGGTTCATGCTCTGGGTGCTGCCAAGTTTGTTCAGCGCCTGCAGCAAGGTCTGCACCGGTGCTTCCCGGTGCAACGCAGCGCTGTTGGCTGCAGCGATCAGCACAGCGGTGATCTGTGGGTCGTCACGCACTTGCTCTTCGAGCACCTTCAGGTTCAAGCCCTGGGGGTTGAGGGCGCGCTTGAGCGCCGCCTGCACATCAGCCATCAGCGGCCCGCCATCGGCACTCGCACGACGCTGCTCGAGATAAGCCGGCAGGCTGGCACCTGCCTGCAACGCTGGCACCGGGCAAGCGATCTCTTCGCCAACCGCCAGCAGCAGCTCTTCCAGGCGCTTGCGCAGGTTGTCCAGATTCAACGGTTTGCTCAGGTAGGCGGTGGGATGCAGGGGCAGTGCCTCGCGCACGCTGGCGCTGTCACTGCGGTTGCTCATCAGGATGAACGGCAACTCCGGGCCTTTGGCGCGGACCTTGCGCAACAGGTCGAGGCCATCGACACCGGCCAGTTCGCGCGCGGCGATGATCAGGTCGGGCTTGCTCGACAGCGCGCTCAGCGCCTGCTCGCCGTCGGCGCAGACCTGCAGGCGGGCATCGCAGCGCACGCTGAGCAGCATTTCGCTGAGCATGTCGCGTACCCAAGGGTCACCTTCGACGATCAGTACACTCGGTGGGGAGGGGTGCGCAGCGCTCATCGCCAAAACTCCTGAAAATCCCTGACATACAGTCCGTTGCAGCTTGCCAAGCGAGTCCTGCCACAACGATAGCGCCACCGAGCATGTTCCGGGCATAAAAAAACCCGCCGAAGCGGGTTTTTTCTGCAGCGTGTCACATCAGGCGATTTCAGCGAAGCACTCTTCGATGATCGCCAGGCCCTTGTCCAGCAGCGCGTCTTCGGCAGTCAGCGGAACCAGGATCCGCAGGACGTTGCCGTAGGTGCCGCAGGACAGCAGGATCAGGCCCTTCTCGCGAGCCTTGGCCACTACCTGGCCAACAGCGGCAGCGTTCGGGGTGTGGGTGCCTTTCTCGAAGACTTCCACAGCGACCATCGAGCCCAGACCACGTACGTCGCCGATGATCGGGTACTTCTTCTGGATTTCGCGCAGGCCAGTGGTCAGGCGCTCACCGACAGCCTTGCTGCGGTCCAGCAGTTTCTCTTCTTCGAACACTTCGATCACGGCCAGGGCCGCAGCGCAAGCGATCGGCGAACCGGCATAGGTACCGCCCAGGCCGCCCGGGGCGATGGCGTCCATGTACTCGGCCTTGCCGCACACACCGGCCAGCGGGAAGCCGCCAGCGATGGATTTGGCGAAGGTGGTCAGGTCAGGCGCAACGCCCATCTGTTCCATGGCGAAGAAGGTGCCAGTACGGCCAGCACCGGTCTGTACTTCGTCGGCGATCAGCAGGATGCCGTGCTGGTCGCACAGGGCGCGCAGGCGCTGCATCAGCTCTTTCGGCGCTGGCAGGAAGCCGCCTTCGCCCTGTACCGGCTCGAGGATGATCGCGGCGATGTCGCGCGGCTCGGCGTCGTTCTTGAAGATACGCTCGACCGAAGCGATGGCGTCGTCAACGCTGATACCGTGCAGTTCGCTCGGGAACAGGGCGCGGAAGATGCCGCCCGGCATCAGGCCCATGCCAGCAGAGTACGGCACGACCTTGCCGGTCAGGCCGAGGGTCATCATGGTACGGCCGTGGTAGCCGCCGGTGAAGGCGATGACGCCAGCGCGGCCGGTAGCGGCACGGGCGATCTTGACGGCGTTTTCCACCGCTTCGGAGCCGGTGGTGACCAGCAGGGTCTTCTTGTCGAAGTTGCCCGGGACCAGCTTGTTGATCTTCTCGCACAGCGCTACGTAAGGTTCGTAGGCCAGCACCTGGAAGCAGGTGTGGCTGACCTTGGTCAGCTGCTCTTGCACGGCTGCAACCACTTTTGGGTGCAGGTGGCCGGTGTTGAGTACTGCGATGCCGCCGGCGAAGTCGATCAGTTCGCGGCCTTCAACGTCGATCACCGTCGAGTTCTTCGCGGTATCGACGAAGATCGGGTGGATCTGGCCAACGCCACGTGGGACGGCGGCGACACGACGTTGCATCAAGGATTCGTTGGTCTTGCTCATAATGCCCTCATTGCGCCGTTCTGAATGGCGCTTTTATTCGGGGGTGGCTGGATGCGCTCGCGAACAGTATTCGTTGATCGACTGCCGTGAACGCCCGGGCCACCAGGTACTGCGATGTCAAAAAGGCCAGCGAGACGTCGCTCTCGCGCCCCGCTGGCAGAGGTAAAACCGTTACCGTGCGATCAGATGCTGATGCACAGGTATTTGATTTCGAGGTAGTCCTCGATACCGTACTTGGAACCTTCGCGGCCCAGGCCGGAGGCCTTGATGCCACCGAACGGTGCCACTTCGTTGGAGATCAGGCCGGTGTTGATACCCACCATGCCGTATTCCAGCGCTTCGGCAACACGGAACACACGGCTCATGTCGCGCGCATAGAAGTACGAGGCCAGGCCGAACTCGGTGTCGTTGGACATGGCGATGACTTCAGCCTCGTCCTTGAAGCGGAACAGCGGCGCCAGCGGGCCGAAGGTTTCTTCCTTGGCGACGGCAGCGGTCTTCGGTACGTCGACGAGGATGGTCGGCTCGAAGAAGTTGCCTTCGATGATCTTGCCACCGGCCAGCACCTTGGCGCCTTTGCCAACGGCGTCTTCGATGTGTTCCTGGACCTTGGCCACAGCCTTGCCGTCGATCAGCGGGCCAGTGGTGGTGCCTTCTTCCAGGCCGTTACCGATCTTCAGCTTGGCAACAGCGGCGGCCAGCTTCTGGGCGAACGCGTCGTAGACGCCGTCCTGCACGTAGATACGGTTGGCGCAAACGCAGGTCTGGCCGTTGTTGCGGTACTTGGAGATGATCGCGCCCTCGACCGCCTTGTCCAGGTCGGCGTCGTCGAACACGATGAACGGGGCGTTGCCACCCAGCTCCAGGGAGACCTTCTTGATGTCCTTGGCGCATTCTTCCATCAGCTGGCGACCGATTTCGGTCGAGCCGGTGAACGACAGCTTGCGCACCAGGGAGTTGCTGGTCAGCTCGCCACCCACTTCGCCGGCGCTGCCGGTAACCACGCTCAGCACGCCAGCCGGGATGCCGGCACGGTGGGCCAGTTCGACCAGGGCCAGGGCGGAGTACGGGGTCTGCGAGGCCGGCTTGAGCACCATGGTGCAGCCAGCGGCCAGGGCCGGGCCGGCTTTACGGGTGATCATGGCGGCCGGGAAGTTCCACGGGGTGATGGCCGCGGTAACACCGATTGGCTGCTTGATGACGATCAGGCGCTTGTCTGGCTGGTGGCCAGGGATGGTGTCGCCGTAGACGCGCTTGGCTTCTTCGGCGAACCACTCGATGAACGAGGCAGCGTAGGCGATTTCGCCCTTGGCTTCGGCCAGCGGCTTGCCTTGTTCGGTGGTCATCAGGCGGGCCAGGTCGTCCTGGTTCTCGATCATCAGTTCGAACCAGCGACGCAGCTTGGCCGAGCGCTCTTTGGCGGTCAGGGCACGCCAGGCCGGCAGTGCCTTGTCGGCGGCTTCGATGGCGCGGCGGGTTTCCGCAGTGCCCATCTTCGGCACGGTACCGATGACTTCACCGGTGGCCGGGTTGGTCACCTTGATGGTCTGGCCGTTGTCCGCATCCAGCCACTCACCGTTGATGTAGGCTTGCTGGCGGAACAACTGAGCGTCTTTGAGCTGCATGTCGGCTTCCCGAATTGTTGATTGTTGAAAAGCGCCCAAGGCAAGGCATCGAGCGTTTGAAATCTCAAACGAATGCTAAGCGGCTGCTGGGGTGTTGGACAATAGGCTGTTCGAAAAAAAGAACGAATGGTTGAACAGCCTGGCGGAAATTTCATGATTCTGTGCTGTGGCAGCCGGCCTCTTCGCGGGCACGCCCGCTCCCACAGGTACCCCACCAGTTTTGAATTCGGTGCAGTACCTGTGGGAGCGGGCGTGCCCGCGAATGGCCAGTACAGGTTAGACGAACGAGCTGAAGGAATTGTGATGGGAGGACCGACGGCCCTCCCGAATGGGATGAATCAGAACGCCTTGGCCAGGTCGATCACCAAGGCCCGGTAACCCACGCTGCCCGGCTGCCGGCTGTGCACCTTCAGCTCCACCAGCACCTCCTGGGTCCCGCGCCGCACCTCGTTGAGCACGGTGGTGGTCAGTTTCTCCGGGGTCAGGAAGTTCACCGATGCCGAATAGATGAACTGGGTGTCGGTCTCCGGCCGGTAGGCCACCACCGAGGTCACCGGGCTGTACCACTCGTCACCGCGCTCCTTGCCGTACTCCCATACCTGCTCGACGGTGCCCTTGGCCTCGTCGATGCGGTACTCCACCGCCCGGCTGTAGTTGCCGGTCAGCCGGGTCGGCGCAAAGTCCCGGCCCCAGCCATTGTCGAACACTGTCAGCGTGCCTTTGCCGGTCAGCCAGGCGGTGTGCTGGGTCCACGACCAGTCGAAGCCTTCGCCCGCGACCGGGGTAAGTACTTTCTCGCGCAGGCGCTCAGGCCACCCCTGGGGCGAAGCGAGGATCCACTTCACCTGCTTGTCGCGGCCAATCTTGACCACGCCCTGATGACGTGCTGAAACGATGATGCTGTCGTCATCGGCGTCGTAGTCGATGGCATTGACATGCGCCCAGTTACGTCCGGTCCCGACCCCCGGGGTGTCGCCAAACGGCAAGTCGCCTTCGGCCAGTTCGTTGGCCAGCCGCTCGTCCTGCTTCTGCACGCCTTGCGGCAACTGGATCGCCGCCTTGCCCAGGGTTTCCAGGAGGTCGCCACGGTACGGGTCGAGGATCTGGTTGAGGTCCCAGAAGTCCAGCACATCACCGGCCTCGTTGACTTCGATGATGTGGTCGCGGATCGAACGCACGCGCTTGCCGTCAGGCCGGCGGTAGTCGCTGGTGCCCACCCGCAGCAGGTAGGTGCCGTTGGCTGTCTCGCGGATTTCGTGCGAGAAGTCGGCGAACTTGTCGGGCAGGCTGCGCTGCCAGATACGCCGGCCAAGCAGGTCGTACTTGGAATAGGTCTGGCCCTGGCCCCAGATCAGCTTGCCGTCGCGGGTTTGCTGGAAGCCCATGGTGCCGCCCAGGCCATCGCGGCGGTTGGCGTCGTGGATCTGCTCGATGTCCAGGTACCAGCGCACGTCACCGTTACTGTCGGCGATCCAGTTGTTGCCCACCTGGTCCCATTCCGCCGCGCCACCCAAGGCATTCCACTTGAAGGCGCGACCACCAGGGATATCACCGAGCAGGTGGTTGAACAGGTACAGGCGCTTTTCGAACCCTGGCGCCACCTTGATCGGCTGCACTTCCGGCAATGCTGCGGTCTGCTTCGCCACCACCGGCAAGCGTACCGCCGGGGCGTAGATCTGGTACTGCTCGCGAATACGTTCACCATCAAGCTTGTAGGTCACTTCCACCTGGTTGACGTGATCCGGGTACAGGCCGAATACCGGGATGCCGCCATAGGTCCACAACGATCGGTCGGATACCTCGTAGGCGATGTCCACACCGCGTTCACCGCGCCCCAGCACGCGCACATGGGCGGCGCTCAGGCTACGCCCGCCGTCGCGGATGATCGCGGTCAGCGGCGCCAGGCGGTACGGGTTGACCACCACGTCGCCGAGCAGCGCTTCGTCGGGTTCGGGAACCTTGGCAGTCAGGCAGGCGCCTTCAGGCAATGCAGGGGTTTCGGTCTTGGCATTCATGGCAAAGCTCCTTGTGCTCAGAAGTCGTAACGGGCGGTGGCGCCGAACGTGCGCGGGGTGCCGAGTACGCCGGCGTAGCCACCGTTGGCGGAGTTCCACAGGCTGGTGAAGTAGGTCTTGTCGCCGGCGTTTTTTACCCACAGCGACAGGTCGACCACGCCATCGCCCTGGTCCAGGCGCACACCGGCGGACAGGTTGACCAGTGCATAGCTGGGGATCTGGCCGAAATCGGAATCATCGATGGTGCCAACCGCCTTCGAGCGGAAGGCGTAGCTGGCGGTGACGTAAGGCTCGACATGGTCGGTGGCCTGCCACTTGTACTGGGTGTTGAGGTTGGCGATGTACTTGGAGGCACCCACCACCTGGTGGCCTGACAGGTCGCAGGTGGCGGTGGCATTGGCCAGGCTGACCTCGGGTGGGCATGGCGCATCTTCATACTCGGTGTAGCGCACGTCGTTCCACGAGCCGTTGAAGTTGACCGTGAGGCCACGGATCGGCAACGCCGTGGCTTCGAACTCCAGGCCACGCGAGCGCACGCTGCCGGCGTTGGCCAGGTACTGCACGCGGTTGATCTGGTCGTAGACGTTGGCCTGGTAGCCATGCACTTCGGCCCAGAACAGGTTGGCATTGAGTTGCAGGCGGTCGTCGAACAGCGTGCTTTTCAAGCCGACTTCGGCGTTGTTGACCCGCTCGGTGCCAACCAGCAGCGAATCGGTGCCCAGCCGTGGCGCAGCACCAACGGTCAGGTTGATGCCCCCGGACTTCTCGCCATGGGTCAGGGTGGCGTAGCCCAGCAATTGTTCGTTGAAGCGGTAGCTCAGGCCAAGCAGGCCGGAGGGGCTGAAGCTGTACTGGTTGAGGTCGCCCGAGTCATAGGCCCCGACCCTGCCCTGGCGCGCGGCAGCGGCGGCACCGGTCACGGCTGCACCGCCGGTCGGTGCGTCACGGGTTACCCAGGCGCTCTTTTCTTCATAGGTACCGCGGACGCCGGCGGTGAAGTCCAGGCGCTCGGTGATGTGCCAGGTGCCTTGGGCAAACAAGGCGTAGCTGTCGGTATCGATATGGCCGTTGCCGATGGTGTCGACGTTGGCCAGGGCCCCGGCCGGCGTGATGTTCCAGATATCCGCCTGCGGCCCGTAAAACGTGAAGGACTTGTTGTCCAGGTCCTGCTTGAAGTAGTAGGCGCCCAGTACGTAGTCGAAGGCTCCGCCGGTGGGCGAAGCCAGGCGAATTTCCTGGGAATACTGCTTGTCGCGCACCGACACCCCGGCACTGTAGAACACCGGCACATTGAGGCCGTCGTCGTTGCGCGGCGTAAAGTCCCACCAACGGTAGGCAGTGATCGAGGTCAGGGTGAAGTCGTTGGGCAGGGTCCAGTTGGCCTCGACCGAGGTACCGCCCTGGAACACCGTTACCTGCTGGTCGGCGTCGAAATTGACCTTGCGATCCTTGCCCGACACCAGTGTCGCACCCGCCTGCGCGGCCAGGCTTTCGTAGCGGTTGACACCATTGATGGTCGGCCCGGTGCTGTACAGGCTGAGGATGCCGTTGTCCGAGTCCTCTTCGTTGTACTCGCCGATCCAGCGCAGGTTGAAGGTGTCGCTGGGCTGGAACAGCAACTGGGTACGAAAGCCCTGGCGCTTGCCGCCGTTGAGGTCTTCGCCATCATGGATGTTCTTCACGTAGCCGTCGTCTTCGGTCCGGTAGGCGCTGATGCGCCCGGCCAGGGTTTCGCTGATCGGCCCCGAGAAGCTGCCCTGGGTCTGCAGGTAGCCGTCTTCGCCAATCGATTGCTGGATGCTGCCCTCGCGATGGAAGGTCGGCTTGCGCGTGGTGATGTTGAGCACGCCGGCCGTGGTGTTCTTGCCGAACAGCGTGCCTTGCGGGCCACGCAGCACCTCCAGTTGCTCGACATCGAGCAGGTCGAACACGGCCATGCCCGGGCGGCCGAGGTAGACGTTATCGAGGTAGATGCCGACGCTGCCCTCCAGGCCGTCACTGGCCGGGTTGTTACCCAGGCCACGAATCGAAATGCTCGACTGGCGCGCATGCACATAAGCGACGTTGGTACTTGGCACCAGCTGTTGCAGATCTTGCACGCGGTAGATGCGCTGGGTTTCCAGGGTTTCGCTGTCAAGCACACTGATCGGCGCGGGTACGCTTTGCGCGGTTTCTTCGCGACGGCGAGCATTGACCGTGACAGTGCCGAGCTTGGCTTCCTGCTCTAGCGCTGGGGTAGCAGTGACCGGCTCGGCGGCGAAGCTGCCGCTGGACGCTGCCAGCAGCACGCCGGCGGCCAGGGGTTGCAAGGTGAAACGCGACGCGCGCACAGGCCAACGGGAAAATCCGGACATGCAAATGCTCCTTGAGGCGAGGCCCTGGCGAGCATTTCCGTTGGCGGAACCGAATCGCGGTCAGTCGGGCTTATATTCTTTTAAGAAATATAAATATTTTGAATTCATATTTTGTGGAATAAGTGACACCCTTTATAAGGGGGCTAACCCTTGTCAGCAATTGCATTCGACCGAAAGTTTCAATGTAAAAAATGCATATCGATCTCCGTCAGTTGCGCCACTACATTGCCCTCGTCGAGCACCGCAGCTTCGTCGCTGCGGCGGCTGCGGTTAACCTCTCGCAGTCGGCGTTCAGCCGAAGTATCCAGACCCTGGAACACAACATCGGCTGCCGCCTGGTCGACCGGGCCAGCAAGGAACTGGCACCGACCCGCCAGGGCCTGCTGGTACTGGAGCATTCACGGCGACTGGTGCACGGCGCGCACAACCTGGTCAACGAGATTCACCAGTTCAACGGCGCCACCACTGGCGTGGTGCGTTTCGGTTCCGGCCCGGCGCCAGCCGGTGGCCTGGTGCCGCGCGCGGTCGCGCGCTTCGTCGCTGAGTACCCGGCGGCGCGTACCTGCTTCCAGGTGGATAACTGGCAGGCACTCAACCGCAAGCTGGTAGCCGAGGAGATCGAGTTCTTCGTTGCCGACACCCGCCAGTTCGAATCCGACCCGGACTACCAGGTCCACAAGCTGACGCCACAGCGCTGGCATTTCTGCTGCCGCGCCGGGCACCCGCTGACCGAGCGCGATAGCGTGCGGGCGCGGGACCTGTTCGACTACCCGCTGGCCACCACCTTCCGCCCGCCGAATATCCGCAAGATTCTCAGCGACCTCAGCGGGCGACAGGATTTCCTGCCGTCGGTGGAGTGCGAGCATGGTTATGCGCTGCTGAATGTGGTGTTGCATTCGGACACCATCGGCATCGCCTGCAATGCCAACCTGCGGCCGTATCAGCGTGAGGGAGGGTTGGTGGCGTTGCAGCTGGCCGGCCTCAAGCCGGAGCAGGAAGAAGCGTTCTATACCCGTTATGGCGTGGTGAGCCGCGTGGGCTATGGCTTGTCGCCCTTGGCGCAGGGGTTGGTCAGGCAGTTGATTGCCTGTGATACCGAGATGTAGAGGGCGGGTGCCTTGGCCCGGTTTCGCGGAAAGTACGGCGTACGCAGATTCAATGTGGGAGCGGCCTTGCGTCGCGAAAGGGCCGCAAAGCGGCCCCGGCAATATCAGCCTTTACGCGTAGTCCGACTCAATTGGCCATCGACACCCACCGGCACCTCGCCGGCGAGAGTGACCCGGCGCACCACCCTCGGCTGGGTCCCGTAGTCATCCACCGCATAGTGCTGCGTCGCCCGGTTGTCCCAGATCGCCACGTCCCCTGCCTGCCAGCGCCAGCGTACGGTGTTCTCCAGGCGTGTTACATGCCCCTGCAGCAACGCAAACAGGTGCTGCGAATCGGCCAGCGAATAACCTTTGATGCGCTTGACGAAATGCCCCAGCTGCAACGCTCGCTCGCCACTGATCGGGTGCACACGCACCACCGGGTGCTCGGTCTCGTACACGGTAGAAGTGAACACCTTGCGATAACGCTCGAGCTTGGCCGGGTCCACGTCGGGCTTCACCGTGGCATAGTCGTATTCGTTGCTGTGCACCGCCCACAACTTGTCGGCGAGTTCGCGCAGCGGCTCCGGCAGTTCCTGGTAGGCAGCGGCGGTGTTGGCCCACACCGTGTCACCGCCCGAGGCCGGCGCCACCACGCTGCGCAGGATCGAGGCCTTGGGGTAGGCGTCGACGAACGTCACGTCGGTGTGCCAGGAATTGGCCCGCTGGCCTTCGGCGCCATCGAGCTGCAACAGGTAGCTGGTACCGTCGACCACCGGTACGGTGGGGTGGGCAACCGGCTCGCCAAGCAACTTGGCAAAGGCTTCCTGGCTCTGGTCATCCAGCTGGGTCTGGCCGCGGAAGAAGATCACCTTGTGCTTCACCAGGGCGGCCTGGATGGCATCAACGGTGGCGGCATCGAGGTCGGCAGACAATTGCACGCCACGGATTTCCGCACCGATGCGGCCGGCAACCGGGTGGATCTCAAGTTCAAGGGTTTGTGGCGCGGTGGCCAGTGCAGCGTTGCTCATGGTCTTGGTCCTTGCAGTCATGGTCGGGGGTGAGAATTCAGCGGGCGGCCTGCTGCTGGTTCAGGGCAGCATCGAGAAAGCGTGGCTCGATCCACTCGGCCACCTGGAAACCGCGGCGGATCAGGCGTTCCTTGGCGGCCAGGTCGACGCCTTGCTGCAACTGGCCAACGAAATCGGCGTCCAGCCGTGGGTCGAAGTAATGGGCGAGGTCTTCCTGGGCAAGGTCATCGCGCAGGATGCTGCGCGGCCAGTTGCCATTGGCGGCCACCAGGTCGACATAGGCCTCGCGGTTGTGCTCGTCACGCAGCCAGTTGCTGGCCTGCTGCTGGGCGCTGACCAGGCGCTGGACCAGCTCCGGGTATTTACGGATGAAATCACCCGTGCCCAACAGCACCGCCTGGGTACTCCCGGCACCTTGCAGGTCCCGGGAGCTGATCGGCAGCTCGACCAACCCACGTTCCCGTAACGACAGCAGGCTGGAAAGGCCCCAGGTGGCGTCGACCTGCCTGGCGGCCAATGCCGCGTTGGCAGCATTGAAGTCCAGGTTGATCACTTTCAGGTCGCGCTCGGTCAGGCCCTGGCTGGCCAGGGCGCTGGCGAACGACAGCTGGTTGGCGGTGCCGCGGAACACCGCCACGCGTTTACCCTTGAGGTCGTGCAGGGTCTTGATGCCGGAACCGGGTACCACGCCCAGGTAGCTCTTCACGCCACGCACGCCAGCCGAGAGCACGTGGGTGTCCAGGCCATTCGCTTTGCCAACGATCGCGGCCAGGTCACCCAGGTAGGCGAAATCGGCCTGGCCGTTGGCCAAGGCCTCGTTGATCACAGGGCCCGCCCCTTTGAAGAAGTGCCAGTCGATGCGGATGCCGTCCTTGGCGAATTCCTTCTCCAGCAACTGCTGGTCACGCAGCACATCGACCACGCCGCCAGCGCTGGGCTTGCTACCCGCGCTCAGGTCGGGCACGGCGATACGAATGCTCTCGGGCTTGGCGGGCTCGGCCGCGTGGCTGGCGAGGGTGAAGGCCAGCCCAAGGGCGGTGACCAGGTGGCGTAACGGGGTTTTCATGGCAAGGCTCCTTGGCAGGCTGCCACCGGCGATGGCCGGCGCTTCGGCCAGAAGCTAGGCAGGTCTGGTTAGAACCTACAAAGATCAAAACTTCATTTTTAAGTAACTGAATGCCATAAGTGAGGATCCATGCGGGGCGCGGGGCAGCTTGCGGAAAACGCATGGAAAATATGAGAAAAACGCAATGGCAATGGGGTTCCTCATGCATGGTTTGCATGTTCTTATCTCTTGAAAGTCACTTGTAAGAATTTTTAATTCCATAAGTGAATAACATTGGAATGCTTCGAGAGATGGCCAATGAATGGAGTTCTGAGCAGAAATCGGGGAGGGCCGCTGCGCGACCCATTCGCGGCGCAAGGCCGCTCCCGCAGGGACCGTATCCTCTCAGGGGAGCGTGCTCTGCCCTGGTTGCTGCCGGGGTTGCTTGCGCTGCTGTGGGTGATGGCGAGCCGGCAGCACTGGATGAGCGAACAAATTCTGCCGGCACCTTCGCTGGTGTGGCAGAGCGCGCTGGAGTTTGGCTCCGGCGAACTCTGGGGGCACTTGTGGATAAGCCTGCAGCGGCTGTTCTGGGGGCTGTTGGCGGGCATCAGCAGCGGCCTGCTGCTCGGCGCCTGGCTGGGCACCTCACGCCATGCGCAGACCCTGGTGCTGCCAACCTTCGTGGCCCTGGCGCAGATCCCCACCCTGGCCTGGATCCCGCTGTTCATGCTGTTCTTCGGTATCGGCGAGCTGCTCAAGCTGGTGGTGCTGGTAAAGGCCGTGGTGGTGCCGGTGACCCTGCACACCCTGGTCGGCGTGCGCGATGCCCAGCCCAAGCTGCGCGAAGCCGCCGCTACCTTGCGCCTGCCAGGCCACCTGTTGTTCCTGCGCCTGCTGCTGCCGGCCGCCCTGCCCGCCTTCCTCACCGGCGCGCGCCTGGCCCTGGCAACCGGCTGGACCTCGTTGCTGGCCGTGGAGTTGCTCGCCTCCAGCGAAGGCATCGGTTACCTGATGGTCTGGGGCCGACAGCTATTCATGCTCGACCTGGTGCTGCTGTGCATCCTGGTGATCGGCCTGGTTGGCGCGCTGCTGGAACGTGGCTTCTCGACCCTGGAACAGCGCCTGCTGTACTGGCCGCAACCTGCCACCGGCGAACAACAGCGTGGGCCCATTCCACGGGGCTGGCAAAGCCTGCTGCTACCGGCGGCACTGCTGGCGCTGTGGCAGGCCAGCAACAGCTTCGGCTGGGTTGACCCGAACATCCTCACTTCCCCGCTGAACGTATTGCACACGCTGTTCAAGGGCCTGGCCGATGGTTCGCTGCCAGAAGCCATGCTGCTGAGCCTGCAGCGCACCCTGACCGGCCTGCTCCTGGGCGGCGGCGCCGGCTTGCTCGGCGGGCTGTTGCTGGGGTTGTCGCACCACGCAGAACGCCTTTTCGGGCCAAGCCTTTCGGCACTGCGCCAGGTGGCACTGTTCGCCTGGGTACCCTTGCTCACCGCCTGGTTCGGCCTGGGCGAAGGGGCCAAGAACGTATTCGTCGGCCTGGCCGCATTCTTCCCGCTGCTGATCGCCACCCAACGTGGTATCGCCGGCCTGTCACCACAACTGGGCGAAGCGGCCCGCACACTGCGCCTGAACCTTTGGCAACGCCTGCGCCTGCTGGTGCTGCCGGGTGCCGCACCGGCGATCTTTGCCGGCCTGCGCCTGTCACTGATCTATGCCTGGCTCGGCACCATCGGCGCCGAGTACTTCATGCCCTCGGACGGCGGCATCGCCAGCCTGATGATCGGCGCCCAGCAACTGTTCCGCATGGACCAGGTCATGGCCGCAATGGTCCTGATCGGCCTGGTCGGCGCCCTGCTTGGCACCCTCGGTCAACGCCTCGAATCGCGCGCCACGCGCTGGAGAACCGCATGAACGCCTTCAATGCATCACACCTGCACGCGGCCAACCAGGCCGACACCACGCCACCACTGGTCAGCTTCGAAGGCGTCGGCAAAACCTTCAGCGTCGATGGCCAGCCGTTCGAGGCCATCCGCAATTTCAACCTGGCCATCAACCAAGGCGAGTTCATCGCCATCGTCGGCGCATCAGGCTGCGGCAAGTCGACCCTGCTGCGCCTGCTGGTCGGGCTGGACACCGACTACAGCGGCAGCATCCGCGTCGATGGCCAGACGGTCAGCGGCATCGGCGGCGAGCGCGGCATCGTGTTTCAGGAGCATCGCCTTTTCCCTTGGCTGACGGTGGAGCAAAACATCGGCCTGGGCCTGGTCAACGAAAACCTGACCCAGGGCGAGCGGGCCCGGCGTGTGCACGAGTTCGTGCAACTGGTGGGCCTGGTCGGTTTCGAATCGGCCTACCCGCACCAGCTGTCCGGCGGCATGGCCCAGCGCGTGGCAATTGCCCGTGGCCTGGTGGCCAGCCCACGCATCCTGTTGCTCGACGAGCCGTTCGGCGCACTCGATGCACTGACCCGCCAGCAGCTGCAGGACGAACTGCTGGCTATCCGCGAACGCGCCGGCATCACCACCTTGCTGGTGACCCACGATGCCGAAGAAGCCACCTACCTGGCCGACCGGGTCGTGGTGCTGGAGCCGCGCCCCGGTCGCATCAAGTCGGTGGTGGAAGTCGACCTGCCGCACCCGCGCCTGCGCTCTGGTGCAGCATTGCATGGGCTGCGCGAAAGGGTCCTGCATCAGATCACCGGCGACGGCGGCTACCTGCCGCCGCCAACACGCCGGGTCGAAGGGTTGCGGCCAGAACTGATCGCCCTCTAGGTCCGCTCCGACGCCGGAAAAACGCTCGACTGCGGACGTGGTACTGCATGCATTCGATAACAACCTGATCGAGTAATACAGCAGCCACATGGCCAAGGGGGTGCAGCTATGCCACCCCCAGCCCGCGCAAGTAATCCCAGGGGTAGATACCCCGTTGGTGGCCATCGCTGAACAACAGTTGCACGCCGTACCCCTGCGGCTCGATGTGCTCTACCCGTACATCGTCCTGCACCACGCCAATTGCACCGCGCAAATGAGCGGCGCGGCATTGCGAGCACGGGCAGGCACCGCGCAAGCGCGCATGGCTGATGACCTGCTCGCCATCCTGCCAGCGCACGGTCAGTTGCCCTGCCTCGCGTTGATTGCGTATTGCACTCGGGCTGTTCATCACGCCGCCCCGCGCAGCTGCGCCAAGGCGATGCGGACGGCCTTGCGCACTTCTGGATCGCTGTCCGCTTCGGCCGCCTGCAACGCTGGCAAGGCACGGGCTTGCCCCAGTTCACCGAGCGCCAGCGCGGCTTCCTTGCGCAGGTTGGCAACGCCATGGCCGAGCAAGTCGGCCAAGGCATCCAGCGCCTCGCCATGACGCAAGCGGCCCAACGCGCGGGCAGCGCGCAGGCGTACTTGCCAGAAGCTATCGTCCAGCGCCGCCACCAGTGCCGGCCCCGCCTGGGCATGGCCCACCTTGCCCAGCGTCGTCGCGGCTTCTTCACGCACTTGCCAGGCGGCATCGCGCAGGGCGCCAACCAGCGTCGGCAACACCGCAGGATCACGCGCAAGCCCCAAGGCGCCAATCGCTGCGCGACGTACCTCGGTGTCGGGTTCATGCTCGGCCAGCTTCGCCAAGGCGGGCAGCGCTGGCGTGTGCTTGAGCCAGCCCAGAATACCCACGGCTTCGCGACGCACTGCCGCGTCCTGGTCCTCCAGCGCTCGCAGCGCAGGCCCGGCAGCGTCGTCCAGGCGCAACTCACGCAGGGCGCGCAAGGCACTGGCGCGGACAAAGCCATCGGCGTGGGTCGTCCACGGCAGAATCAACAGGCCGGCTTCCGGGGTCTTCAGCTCGCTGAGGCTCTGCGCGGCAGCCAGGCGTACGGCTTCGGCACCATCCGCCAGCGCGGCGCACAAAGCCTGGACCACTTCCGGCTCCTCCCAGGCTTCCAGCAGGCGCGCGGCCTCGGCGCGCACGTCGTCAGCGCCATCGACCAACAAGGCATCGGTGAGCCACGGCAAGGCCTCGGGGTCCTCCAGGTCGGCCAGTTCGATCAAGGCAATGCGCCGCACGCCGGCGTCGTCGGCTTCGAGACGTGGCTGCAGAGCGAGAATGTCGGGGTTGTCGGTGCTTCGTACAGTCATAGCGCGATCCTGAGCGGCGGATGGTCGGTGGCGGGCAGGCCAAGCGGCGTCAGGCGCGGCAGTTCGCGGCCTTCTTCATGGCGCAGCAAGGCCAGGCAATGGCGTTTGAGGTGGGTGAATTCAGGGCTGGTCAGCAGGCTGGCACGCCGTGGGCGGGCAAAGTCCAGGCGCAGGTCTTCGATGAAGCGACCGGGGCGCGGGCTCATCACCAGGATACGGTCGGCCAGGAACAGGGCTTCGTCGATATCGTGGGTGACGAACACCACGGTGGTGCGAATGCGCGCCCAGATATCCAGCAGCAGCTCCTGCATGCGCGAGCGGGTTTGCGCATCCAGGGCACCGAAAGGCTCGTCCATCAGCAGCAGGCGCGGGCGGTTGATCAGCACCCGGGCGATCTCGGCACGCTGCTGCATGCCGCCGGACAACTGGCTGGGCCAGCGCTCGGCGAAGTCGGCCAGGCCCACCAGTTGCAGCATCTCGCGGGCCTGCTGGCGGCGCTCGGTCTTGTCCAGGCCTTGCATCTTCAGGCCGAAGCCGACGTTGTCGAGCACGCTGCGCCAGGGCAGCAAGGTATGGTGCTGGAACACCATGCCGCGCTGCGGCGACGGCCCGGCGATCGCCTGGCCATCCACGTTCAGCTGGCCGCTGCTTGGCACCAGGTGTCCGGCCAGGGCGCCGAGCAAGGTCGACTTGCCACAGCCGGACGGCCCGAGGATACAGACGAACTCCCCTGGCTCCACGGCAAAATCCAGGCGCTGCACCGCCTCGAAGGCTTCACGGCCCTGCCCCAGTCGAATCGACAGGCCATGCCCATCGATGCGCCCGGGCGCCTGTTGGTAACGGTTCATCAGGCGGCCCTCGGTGTGCGGTACCAGGGCGTAGCCAGTGCGCCCAGGCGCTTGACCAGGGCGCTGCTGCCCATGCCCAGCACGCCAATCAACAGCATGCCGACGATGATGTCAGGGTAGTTCTGCAAGGTGTACGACTCCCACGTGTAGTAACCGATGCCGAACTGCCCGGCGATCATCTCGGCAGTGACCAGGCAGAACCACGAGGTGCCCATGCCGATGGCAAGGCCCGTGACGATGCTCGGCAACGCGCCAGGCAGTACCACTTCGCGCAGGATCGCCCAGCGCCCGGCACCCAGGCTGCGCGCCGACGCCACCAGGCGTGGGTCGACGGCTTCCGCGCCATGCACGGTGTTGAGCAGGATCGGGAACAGCGCACCGGTGAAGGTGATGAACACCATCGACAGCTCCGACGACGGGAACATCAGGATCGCCAGCGGGATCCACGCCACAGCCGGTATCGGCCGCAGAACTTCAAGTGGCGGCAGCAAGGTGTCCTCGGCCCATTTCGAGCGGCCGATCAGCAGGCCGATGGCCACCCCCAGCAATGCCGCAGCGGCATATCCGGCAAACACCCGCGACAGGCTGCTGCCAAGGTGCGCCAGCAGCGCGCTGGAGGTCAGCAACTGCCAGGCCACCTCCAGCACCGCTTGCGGCGTGGGGACGTAGGTGAAGGTCAGCAGGCCGAGGTCCAGCTTGACGCTGGCGGCCACCTGCCAGAACAACAGGCAGGCCAGCAGCGAAGCCAGGCGCACGGGCCAGCGCTTGTAGTCGCGGGTCATCTCGGTGCCTCCCGGTCAGCGCTGGGCGACCAGCTTCTGGTTGGCACTGACGAAGTCCAGCGCTTCGCCACCATGCGCCTTGGCGTACTGTTCGGCCTGGTCCCTGAGCAGGAAGGCGGCCAGCTCGCCGTGGGCATTGCGCACGAACCAGGCCTGGTTGGCCAGCAGCTTGATGCCGCTGTCGGCAGCCTGGGCGTAGATCGCGCGGATGTCCTTGCCTTCCTGTTCCAGCTGGGCCAGCGCGCCAAGGGCAGCTTCCGGCGAGGCATAGTGGCGCACCTTGTCTTCACCGCGCACCCAGATCTGCGCCAGGCGGCTGAAGTCGGTGATCGGCTTGCCCGTGAGCGCATCGTTGGCCTTGAGCGGCAGCGGGTCGTAGTGCTTCAGCGCCTCGTCGTAATCCAGGCCGGCCTGCTTGAAGGCCGCACGGATGTACTGGTCGTCGATGAACTGGTCGGTGTCGAGGCCGCGGTCAGTCTTCTTCAGCAGCTTGAGCGTGTCGATGGAGGTCGTTACCGCCTGGCGGTATTCAGGCTTCCAGGTCAGGTCGCGGGTCTGCAGACCGAGCGGGCCGTGGAACAGGTAATTGACCTCGGCCTCGATGCCGGTGACCTTCTCGATCAGTTCGCTGTATTTTTCCGGTTCTGCAGCGATCAGGCGGTCGGCTTCCAAGCTGGCGCGCAGGTAGGCGGTAACCACTTCCGGGTATTTCTTCGCATAGTCGGCGTCCACCAGCGCGCCATGGAATGTCGGCGCGTTGGCCTGGGCACCGTCGTAGACCTTGCGGGCAAAGCCGCGGTTGGGGAACAGCTCGGCGAACGGCACGAAATCGGCGTGGGCTTCGATGCGGTTGCTGCGCAGGGCGGAACCGGCGATCTCCGGCGCCTGGGCGATGATTCGCACGTCCTTCTGCGGGTCCCAGCCCTGGGCCGCGACGGCGCGCAGCAGCATACCGTGGGCGGTGGAGGCGAACGGCACGGAGATGGTCTTGCCCTTGAGTTCAGCCAGCGACTGCACCTTCGACGCTGCCGGTACGACAATACCGTTGCCGCTGCCCTGCACACTGCCCGAGAGCACGCTGATGAACAGGCTGCGCTTGCCGGCATCCAGGTGCGCGACGCCGTTGAACGAGCCGGGGAAATCGGCCATGGCGCCGAAGTCGAGCTTGCCGGCGACCATCTCGTTGGTCAGCGGCGCACCGCTGGTGAAGTTCTTCCATTCGATCTGGTACTGGGCGTCCTTGTACTTGCCATCGTGCGGCAAGTATTTGTCGAGCAGGCCCAGTTCGCGAATCAGCAAGCCGCCGGTAGCGCAGTTGATGGTGGTGTCCTGGGTGCCGATGGCGATGCGGATGGTTTCGGCGCTGGCATTCAGGCCGGCGAGCGCCAGCGCGAAGCCGGCCACGGTTGCTACAAGGCGCATGGTGTTTCCCCTCGAATCGTTTTGAGTTGTGTAGTCGTCTCCGCCACCGGGCTTGGGTGGTGGGAAACGAGGGGGCATTACAAGAGGCGCGTCCGGTGGTTCGCCGGATGGCGGGAATGAATCAGCGCAACAGGTACGGGATGTCGACCTTGACCGCGCCAGTGGGGCAGTCTTTCTCGCAGGGCATGCAGTACCAGCACTCGTCGAAGGCCATGTAAGCCTTTTGCGTGGCCGGGTTGATCGCCAGCAGGTCCATGGGGCAGACCTCGACACAGACGGTGCAGCCTTTTTCGGCGATGCATTTGTCTTCGTCGATGGTCACCGGGGCGCTGCTGCGAAAGAGGATTTCCTGGGGCTGGTAGGCCATTTCACGGGGTCCTTGGGGCCTTCATGGGCACCTTTTCATCTAGAGGCTTGCAGGTTCACCTGTGGGGACGGGGCCGACGCCTCGATAAATCCGCTCCCGCAGGGTAAGGTGTCGCTCAGGCGGCATCGGTTCTGACCCTCAAGCGGTCATAGGCAGTCTGCTCTTCGACATCCAATGCGATCAGGTACGGCTCGACTGCTTTCTTGAAACTGGTCATTTCACCGTTTTCGCCTTTTTTCAGGTGGCAATGGCAGAACCACTCGGCATCGTTGCGTTCGGGGAAGTCCACCCGGTGGTGATACAGGCCCCAGCGGCTTTCCTCGCGGAACAACGAAGCGCGCGCCGCCATCTCGGCACAATCGCGGATTACCGTGACTTCCATGGCGCGCATCAGCTCATGCGGGTTGCTGGCTTTCATCTGCTCGAGGTCGCGCTCGATCTCGGCAAAGCGCGCCAGGCCGATTTCCATTTTCCTGGTCACCTTCGGCGGCTGCAGGTAATCGTTAACCATGCGTCGCAGCTTGTATTCCACCTGCGCCGGCGGCAGACCATGCTCACGCTGCAGCGGGGCGAACACCCGCGCGCGTTCGCGCTCGACCTGCCCGGCATCGACCTCGGCCAGCTGCCGACCGGCCACGTATCGCGCGGCGTTCACCCCGGCAAACCAGCCATAGGTGAAAGCACCGAGCATGTAGTTATGCGGCACTGCGGCCATGTCGCCGGCGGCATACAGGCCCTTGACGCTGGTCTCGGCCTTTTCGTTGACCCACACCCCCGACGCCGAATGCCCGGAACAGAAACCGATCTCGGAGATGTGCATTTCGACCATGTGCTGGCGGTAGTCAGTGCCACGCCCGGCATGGAACTGACCACGGCTGGGGCGCTCGTTGCTGTGCAGGATGTCTTCGATGGTCTGGATGGTCTCCTCGGCCAGGTGGTCGAGCTTGAGGAACACCGGGCCATTGCCACCTTCGAGTTCCTGGTGGAACTCCCACATCATCTGCCCGCTCCAGTAATCGCACTCGATGAAGCGCTCGCCCTTGCTGTTGGCGGTATAGCCCCCCAGCGGGCCGGTGACATAGGCACAGGCCGGGCCGTTGTAGTCCTTGATCAACGGGTTGATCTGGAAGCACTCGAGGTTGGCCAGCTCGGCGCCAGCATGGTAGGCCATGGCGTAACCGTCACCCGCGTTGGTCGGGTTCTCGTAGGTCCCCATCAGGTAGCCGGACGACGGCAACCCCAGGCGCCCGGCGGCGCCGCAGGCGAGAATCACCGCCTTGGCCCGCACCACGCGGAACTCGCCGCTACGGCAGTCGAAGCCGAGGACACCCGCCGCCGCCCCGTCCCCATCGAGCAATACACGGGTGCAGACCATGCGGTTGCTGATCTCCACCCGGGCGCGCTTGAGCTGGCGGTACAGCACCTTCTTGATATCGTGCCCCTCGGGCATCGGCAGCACGTAGGCGCCCATGTGGTGAACCTTCTTCACCGCGTAGTCACCGGTTTCGTCCTTCTCGAACTTCACGCCCCAGCGGTCGAGCTGCTCGATGGTCTGGAAACTGTGAGTCGCGTAGGCATGAACCGTGGCCTGGTTGACGATACCGTCATTGGCCACGGTGATTTCCTTGGTGTATTGCTCGGGAGTGGCGTGGCCGGGAATGATGGCGTTGTTCAGGCCATCCATACCCATGCTGATGGCACCGCTGCGCTTGACGTTGGCTTTGTCCAGCAACAGCACGCGCAAGTGCTTGTCGTGCTCCTTGGCCTTGATCGCCGCCATCGGCCCGGCAGTGCCACCGCCGATGATGATGATGTCGTAGTCCTGGGTCTGGATACTCATGCCTTGCTCCCCTTCTGGCGGTCGATACGCAGGCGGTACTGGAAGGCATCGCCACGGTAATACAGGTGTTCGAAGTCCAGGGGTGTGCCATCGGCGGCGTGGGTCAGACGCTCGATACGCATGATTGGCGAACCCTCTTCCACCTCCAGCGCCTGGGTCAGGTCGCTGTCGGCCAGCACCGCATCGATCGCCAGGTCGGCGTGGCCGAGCGCGATGCCGCAGTCGTTTTCCAGCAGCAGGAAGATGTCACGGGTGACCAGGTCGGCCTTTTCCAGTTTTTCGCCAATGGCCTTGGGCAACCAGGTCAGTTCCAGGGACACCGGCTCGCGGTTGATCAGCCGCACGCGGTGGATCTCGGTGACCAGGCTGCCCTCCTCGACCTGCAGGCGCGCCGCCACCAGGGCACTGGCGGGCACATGACGGAAGCTGCGCAGGCGGTTGATCACTTCGTAACCCATCTGCGTCAATGACTCGCCCAGGCCCTGCAGGGTGCTGACGTTCTGGAACGCCTTGGGCTTGGCGACGAAGGTACCTTTACCGTGGATCTTGAAGATCAGCCCTTCTTTCTGCAGGTCGCCGAGCGCCTGGCGCACGGTTATGCGGCTGACATTGAAAGCCTTGCCCAGCTCGCTTTCGGAGGGCATGCGGCTGTGCGACGGATAGGTGCCATCAAGGATGCGCTCGCGCAGCAGTTCCTTTAGCTGGGTATAGAGCGGTACCGGGGACAGGGGAAGCAGTTCGGCCATGGGTCTCTTCGCTGGTCAGTGACTTGTTATAACAAGTTGTGACCAGAGCCTAGAGGGTATAAGCCTCGACAGGCAAATACTGATATCGCATATGGTTAGACGGATTTGCTGTGGCTTGTGCCGGCCCTGTTTGGCACCTTCAGCTCAAGAAAGGAAAAACAGCTACAGATCAAGGCGATGGACGCCATCGGCACAGATAGGTATCATGCGTGCGCGTTGCACTCGTAGCTCAGCTGGATAGAGTACTGCCCTCCGAAGGCAGGGGTCGTGGGTTCGAATCCCGCCGAGTGCGCCATCTTCCCTCACTTGTGTCAGAAGGGTTAGCGGTTCTGACACAAACCCGCCCTGATCCAATTCGCCGTAAAGGCTATCCAGCCCTACGCAAAACCTTCGAAATCAAAGCCGACGCCCACGCCTGAGCACCTACGCTCGCGAGCGACATCCACCCATGCTGGATCAAGGCGTTTCAGAACAATCGCAACGGCATGTTGACCACCAAGCGCACTTCGTCGTAACTGCCATCGATTTGCCCGCCATGGGCGCGATGGTTGTAGACGATGGTGCGCACGTTGGTGTCGCGCCAGGGGCCGCCCTGTAGCACGTAGCCGAGCACCAGGCCGTTCTCCTCATGCCGCGCACCGCGTAGGCCGCGCACGTTGTACCCGGCGTGGCGGCCATTGCGATCGCCCTGGTAGTGACTGCCATCGATGCCCCAGCCCTTGGCGTGCCACACCCCCAGGCTCAGGCCCGGCACGCCGTAGGCGCTGGCGTCGAAGTCATAGCGCAACTGCCAGGAGCGTTCGTTCGGGCCGTTGTAGTCCGAATACAGCGAGTTGGCCATGTAGTTGCCGGTCGACTCCCACACATAGTCGAAGTACTCGTTGCCCTCGATCTGCTGCCATGCCAGCGTCAGCCCGTGGGCCTGGTGCGTCAGCGTGGTGGCCAGGCTCCAGGCCTGGTTGTCGATGTAGCCCAGTTGCTGCTGGCCGCTGTCGCGGGTGCGGTAGTAATGAAAGGCAGGGCGCACAGCCAGCGCGGCCCGATCACCCAGCGTGCCACCCAGCCCCAGGTACAGCTGCTGCCAGGTATCTGCCAGCTGCGAGCCGTACAAACTGGCGGACAGCGCACCGCTGTAGCGGGCACCCACATAGCTGATCGAATCGGCCTTGACCGCCCGGTCACCGAAGGTGCTGGTCAGCCGTTCGCTGCCGGTGCCGGTGCGCGGGATCGCCCGGTCGAAGCGCCCGGCATCCAACTGCAGGCCAGCGATGCTCTGATCGCTCAACGCCACGCCCTGGAAGCTCGACGGCAACGCCCGGTTGTCCTTGTAGCGCAAAATCGGGTTGTCCAGGCGTTGCCGGCCGACCCGCAAGGTACTGCCGGCCAGGCGCAGGCGCAGCGCACCGACGGCCAGGCGGCTCCAGGTTGGAATAGCGTCGCCATCGCTGTCCACCAATACCCGGTCGCCACCATTGGCCACCCGGCCATGGCCGCGTTGCAGGTTGACCGCGCTGTACAACGAGGCATCCACACCGATGCCGAGCACGCCCTGGGTGTAGCCCGATGCATAGTCGAGCATCGCCGCCTGCACCCAGGTCTCGCGCACGCGCGTGGGGGTCAGGCGGCCGTCCTTGCGGATCGCCAGGTAGGTGTCGCCCTGGGTGTGCTGGTTTGAATAGTAGTGCCGCAGGTTGAGGTCCAGGCGGCTGCCGTCGATGAAGCCGGGCTGGCCCGCAGCCACACAGGGCGTGATCAGGGCGCAGCACAGAAGCGTGCGTCGTTGCATGTGCAAGTGTGTTCCTGTCCGTGAACAAAGGTCGCGGCCGCGCCTGCCTGGCACGGCGTGGAAGTCACTCGGGCCAGTGGCGGATCGGCCCGCGCCAGGTCTCGAAGGTCTTGGCCAGGCGCAGCAGCCAGGTGTCGGCAAAACGCGGGGCGACCATCTGCAAGCCGATGGGCATGCCTTGGTCGCTGAAGCCGCAGTTGATCGACAGCGCCGGTTGCTCGCCCATGTTCCATGGCACGGTGAACACGATGTGTTCGAATGGCCGTTGCGGGTCGTTGCCGGGCGAGGCCAGTTCGGCGGGATAGGCCTGCACCTGGTTGGTTGGTGACAGCAGCAGGTCGCATTGCTCGAACAACCGTGCGGCGCGCCGGCGCATCTCGAAGGTCTGGTTGAAGCCTTCCACCGCTTCTACCGCCGTCATGTGGCGGGCCGGTTCGGCCCACTGGCGGATGTACGGTAGCACCTGGGACAGGCGCTCGGGCGCCAGCTGGCTGAGTTCGCTCCACTGGCGCGCACGCCAGAAGCGGTCGAGGCCGTCAAGCAGGCGGCGCTCCATCAAGGGCGCCACTTCCACCAGCCTGGCACCCTGCGCCTCGAACAACCCGGCGGCGGCGCGCACCGCAGCGCAGGTCTGCGCGTCGGGCTGCAGACCGCAACCGGGCTCAAGTAGCAGCCCCACCCGCAATCCACGCACACTCACCGGGGCCAGGCCCCAGTCGAGCTCGGCTGGCGGCAGGCTGGTGGCGTCGCGTACATCCGAACGCGCCAGCACCGCCATCATCGCCGCGCAGTCGTCCACCGTGCGGGTCATCGGCCCGGCGCAGCGGCCGGTGTAGTACGGGTCGACAGGAATGCGCCCAAGGGTCGGTTTGAAGCCTACCAGGGCGCACCAACCGGCCGGCAAGCGCACCGAACCACCGATGTCGGTGCCTACGTGAAGCGGGCCGTAGCCTGCCGCCGCAGCCGCCGCAGCCCCGGCGCTGGAACCGCCGGGGTTGAGCGCCGTGTTCCACGGGTTACGGGTGATACCGTGCAGGCTCGACAAGCCCGAGGACAACATGCCGAAGTCTGGCACGCTGGTCTTGCCCAGCAATACCGCGCCCGCCTCGCGCAAGCGTGCCGCCGGTGGCGCGTCGGCCACAGCCAGGCGCGGCTCCAGGCCTGCGCAGCCCTGGTCGAGCATCTGGCCACGGGTAGCGATCAGCGACTTCAAGGTCACCGGCACGCCATCCAGCGGCCCGAGCGGCGCACTCTTGGCCCAACGTTGAGTGGACGCGGCGGCCTGCTCCAGTACCCGCTCAGGGGCGAACTGGCACAGCGCGTTCAGGGCTGGCTCGCGGCGCTGCACATGGTCGATCAGATACTGGTGGTACTCCAGGGGGGACAGCTCGCGGCGAGCATAAAGCGCCGTCAGTTCGCCCGCCGACAGCCACTGTAAAGGCCCGCCGCTCATTTGACACCTGCCGGCACACCGGCATTTTCTGCGGCTGGCACGCGCTGGCCGAACAGGCGCACGCAGCACAACCCCACTGCACCCATGAGCACGCTGAAGCCCACCGCCACCCACGGGTTCCAGGGCATCAGGGCAATCAGCAACAACGGCGTAACGCTGGCCCACAAGGCGTAGGCGATGTTGTAGGTGGCGGAAATTCCCGACACGCGAATCGCCGCCGGGAACAGTTCGACCATGAGCGACGGCACCACCCCGACCACGCCGCAGCACAGGCCGGCCAGCGCGTAGGCCGCGCCGACCAGCGGCAGTTCGAAAATCAGGCTGGCGTACAACGCCGCCACGCCGGCCGGCAGCAGTGCGCTGTGAATCGCCAAGGCGCGCCAGGGGCCGAGGCGGTCGGCCATGCGCCCGGCGAGCACGCAGCCGATATTCAGGAAGACAATGCCCACGCTGCTCAGGGCGAAGGTCTGGTCCGCCGGCAGTCCGAAACGCTTCTGCATCACCGTCGGGGTAATCACCACCAGCACCACCACCGCCGAGGTCAGCAGGCAGGTCAACAGCAGCGCTGGGGCGATGGCTGCCCGGTGTTCGCGCAGCACAGTGCGCAGCGGCACCTCCGGGTCGGCTGCACGGCGCGCCTGCAGGGCGATGAACACCGGCGTTTCGCTGAGCCAGCGGCGCAACCAGACACCGACCAGGCCGAACACGCCGCCGAGAATGAACGGTAGCCGCCAGCCGTGATCGAGCATCTCTTGTGGGGTGTAGACCCGCGCCAGCACCGCCGCGGTAACCGCGCCCAGCAGGTAGCCGAAGGTCAGCCCGGCCTGCAGCATGCCCAGGGCGAAGCCGCGGTGCCCGGCCGGCGCGTGCTCGGCAACGAACGCCCAGGCGCTGGGCACTTCCCCGCCCACTGCGGCGCCCTGCAGGATGCGCAGGGCCAGCAACAACAATGGCGCCCAATATCCGATCTGCGCGTAGGTCGGCATCAGGCCGATCACCAGGCACGGCAATGCCATCATCAGGATGCTCAGGCTGAACACGCGTTTGCGCCCCAGGCGGTCGGCGAAGTGCGCCAGCAGGATGCCCCCCAGCGGTCGCGCCAGGTAACCGGTGACAAAAATGCCGAAGCTCTGCAGCAGGCGCAGCCATTCGGGCATCTGCGGCGGGAAAAACAGCTCGCTGAGGATCAGCGCAAAGAACACGAAGATGATGAAGTCGTAGATTTCCAGCGCACCGCCCAGCGCGGCAAGACCCAAGGTCTTGTAATCGGCGCGGCCGAAGCGGGTGGGAACGTGTCGAGGGTGGGCCGTCATTGGCATGGCTGTCCTTTAGTCGGGTAACGGAGACGCCGGCAGCACCGGTCGGGCGAATGGTCACCGTGGCAGACGGGCGGGACAATCAAAAAGCGCGTCTGGGTTGCTTTTTCGCCTGAATCTGTACATTGAGTTTTGACCGCGAAAGCCAATAATCGGGCCACCTTTACTCACAAGATGACCCCATCATGGAAGATGTTCAACGCCAGATCGCCGCATTTGACCACCCAGACGTCGAAGCTGTGGCCATTATCCGCGGCCGTGTGCTGCACGCCTTGCAGACATTCCTGCTCGACCGTGACTTCCGCCAGCTGTTGCCCATCCTGATGTCGCCAATCACCGACCCACTGAACCACGCGGTGTACCCGGCCGAGATCCAGTACCAGCAGCGCCGCCTGAAACTCACCGCCAGCATGATCTTCCACAAGCAGCTGGCCCTGACTGCCCGCGGCCACGAGCGCATCTTCATCGTCGCGCCGAACATCCGCCTGGAAAAACCGGAGATCAAGGACTCCCAGCGCCACCTGCTGGAGTTTTCCCAATTCGACTTCGAGATCCGCGGCGGCACCATGCAGCAAGCCATGCAGCTGATCGAGCAGATGGTCAAGCACACCCTGGACGAGGTGCGTGAGCACTGCGCTGCGCAGCTGGCCCAGCTGGGCCGTGAGCTACCCCGCTACGAAACCGCCTTCCCGGTGTACAGCACCAACGAACTGCAGGCCGAACTAGGCGACGACTTCGAGCGCCTGATGTCGGAAAAGGCCCATACGCCGTTCTTCATCACCAACCACCGCCGCGAGTTCTACGACCGCGAGACGCCTGGCCAGCGCGGCCACTACAACAACTATGACCTGATCTGGCCCGAGGGTTATGGCGAGGCCCTGTCGGGCGCCGAACGCGAGTACGAGCATGGCCAGATCCTCTATCGCATGAACGAGCTGGACATGGACCTGACCCCGTTCGGCAACTTCCTCGAAGTCGCCCGCCAGGGTCTGCTGCACCCCAGCGCCGGTGGCGGGCTGGGCATCGAACGACTGCTGCGCTTCATCTGCGGCAAGCGCCATATCCGTGATGTCGCCCTGTTCGACCGCAGCGTCGGTAGCGACTTCCTGTTCTGAGCCCACCGCCCTCGCTCGGCCTGCCCTGACGGCAGGCCCTTTCCGGAGATATCCGCATGAACCCCTTGCGCATTCACTGGTGCTCGCCGCTCGACAGCGGCCAGCAGAAAGCCACCGACAAGTACGACACCGGACGCCTGGACTTCGCCGGTATCATCGATTTCGCCCAGGAAGCCGACGAACTGGGCATCGACTCGCTGCTGATGGGCATCAGCTACCACATGCCCGACCCGCTGCCGATGATCGGCGCGCTGGTGCGCGAAACCCGCAACGTAAAGTTCATCCTCGCCTACCGCCCCGGGCTGCTGCACCCGACCCTGTTCACCCAGGTGGTCAACACCCTGTCGTGGATGTCCGACAAGCGCATCGCGCTGAACCTGGTGGCCGGCATCTCGCCGGACGAGCAGGCGTACTACGGTGACTACGTTGCCCACGACGGCCGCTACGCGCGCACCTGCGAGTTCATCGATATTCTCAGGCGCTTCTGGGCCGGGGAAACCCCGCTCAGCCACCACGGCGACTTCTACCAGTTGGACAAGGCCCAGCTCGGCCTCCCGTTCAAGGACCACGAGCGGCCACGCCTGTATCTGAGCGGCGCCTCGGGCATCGCCCAGCAGGTGGCGGTATCGCACAGTGACTGCTGGCTGCGCTACGGCGACACCCCCGAGGGTATCGCCGAGGCCGCGCGCGAGGTACTCGCAGCCGGCCGCTCGGTAGGCATACGCATGCATGTGCTGGCACGGGAAACCCGCGAAGAAGCCTTGGCCGAAGTCGAGGCGATGATGGAAAACCCCGACCAGCAGCACCGCGAATGGGTACGCCAGTTTGTCGCCCGCTGCGACTCCGAGGCGGTCAAAACCTCGTTCCGTCTGGCCGAGGGCGCCCGCCACGACTGGTTGTCGCCGATGCTCTGGTCGGGCGCCGTGGCCTACCGCGGCGGCCCGGCGCTGTGCGTGGTGGGCAGCTACGAGGAAGTGGCCGCCTACCTGCTGGAGTACAAGAAGGTCGGGGTGAGCGAGTTCATCTTCTCCGGCTGGCCAACCCGCGACGAGATGCGCCGCTTCTGCCAGCACGTGCTGCCGCGCCTGCGCGAGCTGGAAGCCGACCTGGACCGCCAGCATGGTTGAGCATGCGCCGCTGCGCCGCTTCGGTGCTGGGCTGCTGCTGGGCCTGATGGCTGAACAGACGGTGCTGTTCGCCGTGCCGTTGATGGTCTATCAGGCCACCGGTAGCCTGCGCTATTCGGGGCTGGTGTTCGCCCTGGAGTGGCTGCCGGCGCTGCTCGCCTACCCGTTTGCCGGGGTGCTGGCCGACCGTGTTGGCGGGCGCACCCTGTTGCAGTGGGCCAACGTGCTGCGCGCCGCCAGCCTGGCGCTGACCGTGTTGTGCTGCAGCCTGGCGCCGGCCCTGACGGTATGGGCACTGGCGGCCAACGGCGTGCTGCTGTCGCTGCTGATGGCGCCGGTACGCATGGCCGTCGAGCGCACCGTGCCGCAGGTGGCGCCGGCCGAGCGCCTGGCGCACACCCAGTCGCTGGTGCAGAACATGGAGCTTCTGGCGCAGGTGCTGGGCCCCGCCTGCGCCGCCACGCTGGTGCTGTACAGCGGCAAGCTGGCGCTATTAGGCCTGGCCGCCGCCGCACTGCTGCTGGCAGCACTGTGCTGGCATGGCCTGCCCGACACCCACGCCAACAGTGCCCGGCAACCGGTGCCAGGCGCCTTGCGCCAAGGCTGGCAGCTGCTGCTGGGCAACCCGCCAATCGTCAGCCTGGCGCTGCTGAACTTCAGCATCAACCTGGCCTTCGCCTGCGTGCTCAGCGCCAATGCGTTCGTCGTAAGCGGCGTATTCCAGGCCGCCGACGGTGCCTTCGGCCTGATCAACAGCGCCGCCGGCGCCCTGGGCCTGCTGAACTTCCTGCTGGTGCCATGGCTGCTGAAGCGGCTGTCGATCCACCAGCTGGGCGCGCTGGGTTTCGCCGTGCTGTGCGGCGGGATCCTGGCCATGGGGCTGGCCAACGGCGTGCTCGCCTACGGTGCCAGCTTCGTCCTGGCGATGGCTGGCTGCACCCTGTTCAACGTGTTCAACCGTACCCAGCGAATCAAGGTGATCCCACGCGAGCACCTGGGCAAGGTGATGGGCCCGTTCTACCTGCTCAACCTTGCGTCCTACCCGCTGGGCGGCCTGCTCAGCGCCAGCATCGGCCAGCGCTACGGCATTCAGGGCCTGATCCTCGCCCTGAGCCTGCTGCTATGCATGCCGGGCGCCCTGCTGTTTCACCTGACCACGCGGCGCCTGAACGCCGCACTAGGTACTGATAACCCCGCCATGGAGGCATCCCGATGAACAGCCAACCCCTGTGCCTGCTGGCCACGGTCGAATCCGACTCGCACATGTGGAACCTGGTGTACTTGCAAATGTGGCTGAGCGAACGCGGCCTGGAGGTAAAGAACCTGGGCAGCTGCACACCGGTGCAGGCCGTGCTCGACGCCGTCGAGCAGCACCGCCACGCGCGTCTGCTGGTGATCAGCAGCGTCAACGGCCACGGTTACTCCCAGGGCCTGGCACTGATCCGCGCACTGCGCCAGCAGTACCCGCACCTGCACGTGGTGATCGGCGGCAAGCTGACCACCTCCGAGGAACAGACCCGCGCGGTGCGCGAAGAACTGCTGGGCGCGGGATACAACGCGGTGTTCACCGAGGCCGACGCCCTCGACGCCTTCCAGCACCACCTCGAACGCCTGGCCCAGGCCCGTTATTCGCTGGTGCTCGGCACCGGCGACGTGGCGCACTGGACCTGAGCCCCGTCTGCTGCCCGAACAAGGAACGAACCCATGCATATCGTGATCGTCAACCGCTGGCCGCGCTTCCACGATGGCCAGCGCTGGGACAACGAACTGACCCGCTACGAAGCCTTCTTCGACCACCAGGCCCACCGCATCAGTTATGTGGTCGACGGCCCCGGCGCGCTCGGCGTACTGGCGCCGCGCGAGCAGATCGCCCATCTGGTGCAGGTCGAGGACGTAAACCAGTACTCGCAGTTGCTGGCCGCGGTGACCGAGGTGAGTGAGCGGGTCGGTCCGGTAGACCTGCTGATTGCCTTGTCCGAATTCACCCTAGAGATCGCCGCCCAGGTGCGCCAGGCGCTGAACATCCCAGGCCATGGGCCGGACGAAGTGGCCGTTTACCGCGACAAGGCGCGGATGAAACAGGTGCTGCAGGAGCATGGCCTGGCCGTACCAGCCTTCACCCGCTGCCAGAGCCTGGCGCACACCCTGGCTTTCGCCGCGGAAACCGGCTACCCGCTGATCGTCAAGCCGGTGGACGGCGCCGCCAGCATCGGCGTGGTGCGGGTCGACGACGAGCGCCAGCTGCTGGCCGCCCTCGACGGCCTCGACCTGGCGCGCCACGAAGTGGAGGCTTTCGTCGAGGGCCAGGTGTACCACGTCGACGGCTACACCGACGGCACCGGCCAGGTGCCGTTCCAGGCCGTGTCGCGCTACCTCAATAGTTGCCTTGACTTCGCCCGGCGCCAGCCGTTGGGCTCGGTGTTGCTGCAGGCCTCGCCGTTGCGTACACGCATCGCCGACTTCAGCCGCCAGTGCCTGCAGGCGCTGGGGCTGCGCGATACCGCCTTCCACCTGGAACTGTTCGTGCGCGAAGACGGCAGCCTGGTGTTTCTGGAGGTGGGCGCGCGGGTCGGCGGCAGCGAGGTGCCGCACCTGATCAACCGGGTATTCGGCGTCAACCTCTACGAGCACTGGCTGAAGAACCTGCTCGGCGAGCCCGCCGCCCTGCCCGACCAGGACGGCGATCCCAGCGGCGGTTGGCTGATCATCCCCAAGCCGCAGCAACTGCCGTGCAGGGTGCTTGAGGCGCCGTCGCAGCGCACCCGGGTCGCCTCGCTGTGGCGCGAACTGCTGCCCCAGCCCGGCGAGGTGCTGGAGGCCGGCGGCGGCTATGACGCATTGCAAGGTGGGCGTTTCATCTTCACCGGCAGCGACCAGGCTGGCATCGAGCGAGACATCCGCCACGTCATTGAACACTACCGCCTGGAGGCGCAACCGGCATGAAACACGCCGCCCGTACCGAACACGACGACGCCGTGCTGCTTGCCCGGCTCACCCCTTACCTGAGCGACAACGACCAGCACGCCGTGCGCGTGTTCGGCGAACGCCTGATTGAAGCCGCCGGCGGGCTGGCGGGCCTGGCCGACTACCGCCTGATGGTCGCCTACGGCGGCGGCAAGGACAGCTCCTACACCGTATCACTGTTGCGCGCGACCCAACTGCACCTGGCCATCAGCCATGGCTGCACCTTCCACCTGCGCATAGCCAACATGCGCCATGCCGGGGTGGCCGATGCGGTGATGGCCAACATCGACCGGGCCTACCGCGCCCTGGCGTTGTACGGCGACCCGCGGGTCGAGATGCTGGTGGTCGACCACCGGCAGATCCGCCCATTCGAACGTCACCTGCCCTTCCCCAGCGAGGTGAAGGCGATGAACCGCTTCGACGTGCTGATGAACGGCCACCGTACCGCCGGCGACGGCCGCCCGACCTTCTGCAACAGCTGCAACCTTGCAGTTGCCGACTTCTTCGGCCGCGCCGCCTGGTGGCAGGGTGGCGTCGACGCAGTGGTCACCGGCGACTCGCGCAAGGAACAGAAGCACTACTTCACCTGGATCATGCGCCTGGCCGAACGCCTGGGGCTGGACGTCGAGGACTGCCGCCGCCAGGGCTTTCGCGGGCTGCTGCAGGCGCTGGACGGTATTGCCCAGGCCTACTTCATCGAGCTGCTTGGCGAAGGCTTCGACGCTGCCCTCGATGAACGTCGGGTCAGCACCGGTAACGCCAGCGGCGAGCCTGCGTTCATCAGCATCTACGACCTGGTGAGCTACCGCGTCGACGACCACTGGGAGCTGATTACCGAATTTCTCGGCTTCCGCTTCGAGGAGCTGGCGTTCAGCTTCACCGAGTCGGACTGCGCCAACCCGATGCTGATGGCGCACCTGCGCGGGCTCAAGGCCGAACAGGTGCAGGGGCGCAGCTATGACGAAGGACTGGCCGAATACCTGGAGCTGGCCCAGGCGCTGATGCGCAAGAAAGAAATGCCAGACCGCCTCATCGAGCTGGCCCTGGCGCCCTACGCCGACGCCGCCGGCAAGGCCAACCGGCGCGCCCTGGCCGACGGCTTCGCCCGCTCGGCCTTCGACCTCGACGAAGAGCAACTGATCTGCATGCAGTTCTCGCCCTTCGTCAGCCAGGGCCGCGACCTGGCGCTGTACCTGAGCCTGCGTCACCCGCAGCGGGTCGGGCGCCTGCCAGACCTGCACGCGCTGCTCGGCGGCCAAGCCGAGGACGAGGTGCTCGGCCACTGGCTCGGCGAGGTCAGCGGCCTGCCGCTGGCAGCATTGCGCAGCCTTTACCGGCACGCGCCCATCGACTTCGACAGTGATGCCTCGCTGATCGCCCGGGTGCGCGCCGGCGACCCACACAAGGGCCGTATCGTGCGCCACGACCCGGCCACCGGCGTACAGGTAGTCGAGCTGGTGTCGGGACGCTGACCATGGCCAGCACCGATACCAGCCACTTCCAGCGGTTCATCGAACGTGCCCGCGAGCGCGGGCAGCTCGTGGTGCAACCGCGCATGGGCTTCGCAGACATCCCGAGCATGCGTGCTGGCCTGGAGGCGGTGGCTCGCCAACCGGGCGCCCTGGGTACCATCACTCTCGACAGTTACACCCGTGTCGGCGATTACCAGAGCGCCCTGCGCTGCCTCAATGACGGCAGCCCGCTCAACGGCTTCCCTATCGTCAGCCATCCGCTGGAAGCCCTGCGCGGCATGCTCGACGGCCTCTACGGCGCGGACTTCCCGATCCAGGTACGCCATGGCACGGCCCAGCCACAGAACATCTTCAAGCGCATGGCCGCAGTCGGCCTGGACGCCACCGAAGGCGGCCCAGTGTCCTACTGCATGCCGTACAGCCGCCTGCCGCTGCTGCACGCGGTGGATGCCTGGGGGCAAAGCTGCCGGGCGCTGGCCGAGGGCACCGCACATGGCCACATCGAGAGCTTCGGCGGCTGCCTGCTGGGCCAGTTATGTCCACCCTCGATGCTGCTTGCGGTGGGCCTGCTCGAAGCCATGTTCTTCCGCCAGTACGGCATCCGCAGCGTGTCGCTGAGCTACGCCCAGGGCACCAGCATGGCCCAGGACCAGGGCGCACTGCGCGCCTTGCGCGAGCTGGCGGCGCACTACCTGAGCGATATCCACTGGCACGTGGTGGTGTACACCTACATGGGCGTGTTCCCCAGCACCGAGCATGGCGCCCGCCGGTTGATCGTCGACAGCGCCCGCCTGGCCCAGGCCACCGGTTGCGAACGGCTGATCGTCAAGACCGTGGCCGAGGCCCGGCAGATCCCCTCGGTGCGCGACAACCTCCAGGCGCTGGACATGGCCAGCAGCAGCGCGGCGCAGGCGCCGGCGGCGCTCGACCCAGCCAGCCAGGGCTATTACGAAGAGATCCTGATGGAAACCCGGCAACTGGTCGACGCCGTGCTCGAGCTGCACGCTGACCTGGGCACCGCGCTGCTGCAGGCCTTTGCCCGGGGCTTGCTGGATATCCCCTACTGCCTGCATTCGGACAACCCCGGCCGCGCCACCACCTTGATCGACGACCACGGGGCGCTGCGCTGGGCCAGCCTCGGCGGCCTGCCGCTGGCGCGTAGCCACGCGGCAGGCAACGCCGATCACGGCGTGCGCGCTGACCAACTGTTCCAGATGCTGCACTACATGGTGAACCGTTATGACCAACCCTTGCATTGAACCCGGCCAGCGCCCGCTGGTGCTGGTAGACGCCTTCTCCACCGGCGCCTTTCTCGCTCGCGCCCTGGCCGAGCACCGCCCGCTGCTGCATGTAAGCTCGCGACGCGACATGCCGGCGGCCTTCGCCGCCAGCTGCCCGCAGGCCCTGTTCGCCCAGCACTACCAACTGCACGAGGTCGGCTTCGAGCCGCTGTGCCAGGTACTGGCGGCCCAGCACCCCGAGGCCGTGCTGACTGGCAGCGAGTTCGGCGTTGAGCTGGCCGACCGCCTGGCCGCCGCCCTTGGCCTGCCGGGCAACGACCCGGCGCTGTCGGTAGCGCGCCGCGACAAGGCGCTGATGGCCGAGCAAGTCGCCGCTACCGGCTTGCCGGTGGCAGCGCAGTTGCGCACCGGCAGTGCCGAACAGGCCTGCGCCTGGTTCCAGGCCCAGGGCGCACGGCCGGTGGTGGTCAAGCCGCTGGACAGCGCCGGCTCCGACCAGGTGTTCATCTGCCGCGACGCCAGCCAGGTCCGCGATGCCGCCAATGCCATCCTCGGCGGCACCAACCTGATGATGCGCGACAACCATGAAGTCTTGGTGCAGGAGTACCTCGAAGGCGACGAATACGTGATCAATACCGTCAGCCACCATGGCCAGCACTGGCTCAGCGATGCCTGGCGCTGCACCAAGACCCTGAGCGAGGATGGGCGCAAGATCTACGACAGCGAATACCTGCTGGCTCCCGACGACCCGTGCCTGGAGACCTTGGTCGACTATGTCGAGGGGGTGCTCGACGCCCTGGCCATCGCCGAGGGCCCGGCGCACACCGAGGTCATCCTCACCGCCGCCGGGCCACGCCTGCTGGAAACCGGCGCACGCCTGTCCGGCCTGGCCAACCCGCCCGCCCTGCAGGCTGCCACCGGCGCCGACCAGGTCAGCCTGACCGTCGAGGCCTGCCTGACACCTGCGCGCCTGCTGCAGCGCCCACGGCGTTATCGCCAGTTGCAGGCGGCTTGCACCCTCAACCTGATCGCCCGTGGCCAGGGTCGCTTCGACCTGGGCCGGGTAACCTCGCACCTCGACCAGCTGGCCTCGTACCACAGCGCCCGCTGGCGTTTCAGCGACGGCCGCGTCCTGGCGCCGACCGTCGACCTCAACAGTTCGCCGGGGGCCGTGTTCATGGTCCATCCGCAACCTGACCGCATCCGCCAGGACCAACTTGCCTGGCGGACGTGGGAGCAAGACTGGCTGTAACCGGGAGCCCCACCTACCGGGGCCGTTTCACCACTAAGGAGACACTGATGAGCACGCAAATCCGTAACGGACGCATGACTGTCCCGCAACTGGTGGCCATGAAGGGTCGCCAGAAGATCGTCTCACTGACGGCATACTCCAGCGCGATTGCCCAGGTAATCGACCCTCTGGTCGACTTCATCCTGGTCGGTGACTCCACTGCGATGGTCGGCTACGGCCGCAGTTCCACCCTGGGCATGCGCCTGGACGAGACCATCGCCCATACCCGCGCCGTGGTCGACAGCACGCGCCTGGCCTGCGTGATCGCCGACATGCCGTTCGGCAGCTACCAGGAAAGCCCTGAGCAGGCATTTCGCAACTGTGCCGAGGTGCTGGCCCGCACCGGCTGCGCCGCAGTGAAACTGGAAGTCAACCAGGTGCTGGCCAGCACCGTGGCATTTCTGGTTGAGCGCGGCGTACCGGTGATGGCGCACATTGGCCTGATGCCGCAGTTCGTCAACGTGATGGGCGGCTACAAGGCCCAGGGCCTGAGCTCGGAAGGCGGCGCGGCACTATTGGCCGACGCCCGCGCCAACCTGCACGCCGGCGCTTTCGCCCTGTTGCTCGAAGGCGTCGCCGAGCCGGTGGCCAGGGCCATCACCGAGGCCAGCGACAAGCCGACCATCGGTATCGGCGCTTCCCCGGCGTGCGATGGCCAGGTGCTGGTCACCGAGGACCTGCTGGGCCTGGGGGGCGAGCACGTGCCACGGTTCGTCAAGCAGTACGCCGATGTTGCCGGGGTGATTCGCGAGGCCTGCGCACGCTTCGGCGACGAGGTGCGTGACGGCACCTTCCCGACGCTTGGCCACTGCTATGGGGTCTGAGCCTCGTCCTGGATCGCCTTGACCAGGCGCTGCAGCGCCTGGGGGATGTCCTTGCTCCAGTCCAGCGTGTAACACAGCCTCAGGTGGCTACGCCACAGGCCTTGCTGACTGAAGATTTCCCCGGGCGCGATGACGATGCGCTGGTTCAACAGGCGCTGGAAGACCCGGCGCATTTCTACCGGCCGGGTCGCTTCCAGCCACAGGCTCGCCCCACCTTGGGGCTCGCCCCAGCGCAGGTATCCCTGGCCGTGGAGCTCCAGCAGGCCCTGCATGTGCTGCATGCGCTCGCGCAGCATGGCGCGCAGCAACTGCAAGTGCTGGTCGACACGGCGTGAGGCGTACAGCTTGGCGATGGCCTTCTGGCGTATTGGCGACAGGCGGAAGGCGCGCTCCAGAAACAGTTGCTGCAACTGCTCGATATGGCGCCGGCACAGCAGGTAGCCATAGGGCGCCTCGGAACCGATGACCTTATCGAGGGTGGAAAACACCAGCAAACGGTTGGGGTCGGCGAAGTCGCGATAGCGGGCCGGCGATGGCTCGAAGCAGAACTCGCCATAGCCATCGTTCTCGAACAGCCACACATCCCGCTCGGCCAGCCAGCGACAGATCTGCTGCTTGTCCGTGGCCGGCATCAGCCCGCCCTGGGGCACGTTGGTGGCCGAGGACAACACCGCCAGACGCACGGGCTTGGCATGCAGCAACTGGCGGAACTGCTCCAGGTCGAAACGGCCGTCAGCGCGCAAAGGCACCTCGACGATGGTCATGCGCGCGGCCAGCAACTGGCGCAGCACCGCCCAGGAACAAGGCGACTCGACCAGCGCTACCTGGCCTTCCAGGCTAAGGGCACGCAGCGACAGTTCGAGGATGCTGCGCAGGTCCGAGCCGATGAACACATGCTCGGCGTGCCAGTAGCGCTGTGGCGAGCGCGTGTAGCGGTCGGCCAGCACACCGCGCAGCTCCGGCTCGCCGAACGGCTGGTACAGCGGCGCATGGGAGCGTGGGTACTGGCGCGCCAGTTCACGCTCGATCATCAGCAGCGGTTTTTCCAGCGACAGAAGCATGGCCGGTGCATCGCTGCTCAGGGCCTGCATGCCGGGTTGGCGGGCGCTGGAGAACACCGTGTCGAGCAGGCTGGGTGAACATTCGCCGTGCAGCGGTGCCTTGCTGGCCCGGGTGAAGTAACCGTACCTGGGCCTCGCGTATACCCGGCCCTCGTCCTCGAGCAGCGAATAGGCGTACTTGGTTGATGACACCGACACGTTCAGGCGCTGGGCCAGCTGGCGCAACGACGGCAGGCGCTGTTCAACATCCGACGGGGAGGCTTCGATCCAGTCGAGCAGGTACCGGTATACGGCCTGGTAGGTGTAGTGGGACTTGATATTATTGTCTGCTTCCATTCTCACAGGGTCACTTCTGAAAAAGCGCAGGCACAGGGTACACGCGAATCCCGCGCGCTGCCCTACGCCCCGGGCGGTGTGGTGTAAACCCTGTTCGAAACGGGACAGAAGCACTGAACAGGACCCGGCAACCTGCCAGGGGCTTTTTCGTTTGTGCGACATGTCGCGTTTCTGGCACTCCCGTGCCAAGGGTCATTGGTGTTAGCGTGGGCGTCTTCCCGTTCCCGACGGGTAACCCACACAATGATTGGCGAAGGAATGCGCACAACCATGCACCTGAAAAAACTTACCGCCACCACCCTGCTGCTGGCCAGCATCGGTCTTTTCACCCTCCCGGCCCAGGCCAACCTTACCCAGCAGCAGTCCGCTGCCATCGTCAAAGCCTTCGACGGCAGCGACCCAAGCGACTTCAAGCAGTTCCTCGGCAAGCTCAAGGGCAACGACCTGGCCAAGGCCGACAACCTCAAGGCAACGCTCGATGCCTACCTGGCTGGCAAGCCACTGGCAGCCGAGCAACAGAACGAGATCAACCGCCTGCTCGGCCTGTACACCCGCATCAAGTACGGCAAGGCCGCCAGCGAAACCCTGCGTGAACTGGTGGCCATCCCGACCTTCAATGTCGAAGGTACGCCGCAGCACGAGAACCCCGAGTTCCTCAAGATCGCCGACAAGATCAAGGCCCTTGCCGAGCGCTTCGGCCTGGCCTTCCGCAACATCGACAACCGGGTGTACGAGATTTCCCTGGGCAGCGGCAAGGAAGTGGTCGGCATCCACGCCCACGCCGACGTGGTGCCGGTCAACCCGGAAAACTGGAAGCTGGCCGATGGCACGCGCCTGGACCCGTTCAAGGTGACCTTGGTTGGCGACCGCATGTATGGGCGCGGCACCGAAGACGACAAGAACGGCATTGTCGTGGCGATGTACGCACTGAAAGTGGCCAAGGACGAGAACCTGCCCCTGGCCCGGCAGTTCAAGCTGCTGATCGATACCACCGAAGAAACCAGCGGCGATGCCATCCCGTACTATTTCGAACGCAACCCCACGCCGGACTACAACCTGGCGCTCGACGGCGGCTACCCGGTGGTCATCGCCGAGAAAGGCTACGGCACGATCATGGCCAGCTTCAGCAAACGCCCGGGCACTGGCAAGGGTGCGGAAATCGTCAACCTGACCGGCGGCCTGGCCACCAACCAGATTCCGACTACCTCCGTGGCGACACTGGTCTCCGAAAACCCGGCACAGCTTGCCAAGCATCTGCAGCAGGCCGGCGCCAAGTACGTGAAGCAGCATGGCGGCGATTTCAGCATCGATGCCAAGCCCGATGGCAACAACGTGCTGCTGACGGTGACCGGCGTTTCCGCCCACTCTTCCGAGCCGGAATCCGGGGTGAACCCGGTGGCGCGCATGCTTGATTTCATCAATGGCCTCGGTCCGCAGGTGCCGATCAAGCACAACCACTTCACCGATGCCGCCCGCTACGCCGCCGACAACTGGGGCCTGGACTACCTGGGCAACAAGCTTGGCGTGGCCTTCAAGGACGCGTTCATGGGCCCGCTGACGGCATCGCTGACCTTTGTCGGGGTTGATGACAAAGGCCTGAAACTGGCCGTGAACCTGCGCATCCCCAAAGGCAAGCCAATCGCCACGATCAAGGACGAACTGGCCGACAAACTGGGCAAGTGGACCCGGCAAAGCCACACCTCGGTGGCCTTCGACTACAGCCTGGACGAGCCGATGTACCGCAACCCCGAGGGCGAATGGGTCAAGGCCCTGCTTGATGTCGCCACCGAGAACCTGGGCATGAAGCACGAGTTCGGTACCTCGGCAGGGGCAACCTCGGTGCACGACCTGCCCAACGGCGTGCAGTTCGGCCTGGCCATGCCGGATGTGAAATACACCGGGCACAACGACAACGAGTTCAAGACCGTGGAACAGTTCATGCTGGACCTGCAGGTGGTGAGCGAGATGGTGGCGCGGATCGGGCAGATGCCGAAGCTCTGATTGACTGTACCGGTCTCTTCGCGGGCACGCCCGCTCCTACAGGAATTGCGCAACTATCGAAGTCGGTGCGATACCAGTGGGAGCGGGCGTGCCCGCGAAGAGGCCAGCACAGGCGACCACTCATGACGTTTTTCAATCGACTCCATGCCGTTTCCTGCATTGCCGTGCAGAGCGCCGTACCGGATGCTTTATTTACTCCGAGACATGGCTTTTCCACCCGCAGAGGCTCGTATGAAGACCGTCGAACAAATCCTCAAGACCAAGTCCCAGCACCAGACCGTTTACACCATCGGCCCGGATGACTCGGTACTCGACGCCCTGAAAATGCTGGCGGAGAAAAACGTCGGTGCGCTGCCCGTGGTCGAGGGCAACCAGGTGGTGGGTATCGTCAGTGAACGGGACTATGCGCGCAAACTGGTGCTCAAGGGCCGCTCTTCCGCTGCCACGCCGGTGCGCGAGATCATGAGCGCGCCGGTGGTCACCGTTGAGCCGAAGCAGAACCTCGAGTACTGCATGAACCTGATGACCAACCGCCACCTGCGCCACCTGCCGGTGGTCAGCAATGGCGAACTGCTCGGCCTGCTGTCGATCGGTGACCTGGTCAAGGAAACCATCGCCGAACAGGCCCGCCTGATCCTGCAGCTGGAACAGTACATCCGCGGCGAATAAACGCCCTCAATGGTAGGCACGCTCCAGCTCGTCCAGTTGATGGTCGAAGCTGCGCAGGCGTGCCGACCAGGTGTACACCAGCACTTCCAGGTCACGGTTGAGCACGGCGGTGTTGCCATGGCCGCTGTGGGTGGGCTCGCCCAGGTCCAGCTGGTAGCGCTCACGGGCCATCGCCTGGGCAACGCTGGACAGGTCGCGGGCATTGGCCAGCCAGTGGTGGTGGTGGTCATGAATTTCGCGGTCCAGCACCCGACATTGGTTTTTCAGCGCATCCAGGCTCTGCTCCAGCGGTGTGCCTTTCAGCTCGCCCATGACTTCTTCGAAGGTGCGCCCGGAATGCCAGTAGCTGCCCCAGAAATAGCGATCGAACACCGTTTCGACGCGGCGCAGTGCGACTTTGGTGTTCCAGATGGTCAGCAACGTTCGCCCCTGCACCACTTCGCGCTTGTTCAGGTGCAGTTGCTGCCAGGCGATCCAGGTCAGCGCCACCAGGGCCACCGCCACGGTAACCGCAGCAGCGGCGTACAGGAAATGCACAGCCTGGTTCATCTGTTGCGTCTGCCTGATGCCATAGAAGTAACTGGCCGTCAGGGTGCCCAGGATCGTCACGGAGCACCAGAAACCTGGTGCGTAGGGATCTTTCATCGCGCTATCCCCTTGTTGTTTTCCTGAGCATAGCAACGGCCAATCACTCGTCAGGCACCACTCGGCGCTTTATTTCTTGCGCGGGTGCAGCGCCTCGTTCAACTGGTCGATCATCGGGATCCAGTCGTCATCGGCGATGTACTTTTCTTTCAGGAACGCACGCTGTGAGTCGCTCCAGAAAGGGGCGTCAACCAGCTTTACATCGTCATCCAGCGGCGAATGGGTGGTGATGAAACGGTCGATGTCGACCGGGTCGTCAGACAGCCCCAGCTGTTTGAAAATCTCAGACAACGGATGAATCGGCTTGTCCATGGTTCCTCCTCGGCGCCGGGCCGGTCGTCGACGATGCCGGCCCGGCATGGGTTGAGAGCATCAGCTGAGCTCGCGCACTTCGGCGCGTGGCACCAGCTTGAGATATTGCTCCATGCTCATGTGGATCAGGTGATCGTGGTCACCCGCCTCCAGATAGACATCGCCCTGGCGGGTAAGACTCGAATCAAGCAGCATCTTTATCTGGTAGGCATCGCCAAGCGCCGGCACGGCACCGCGCTCGCAGTCGCCGAACAGGCTCGGCAGGCCGCTCTCGCGGGTCAGTTGCCAGGCCCCGGACATGCGCACCTTGGTCATGTCCAGGTGCCGATTGGCCGGCAACACGGCCATGATGTAGTTGCCATGGCGGTCATCGAGCACCACCGACTTGGCGACCCGCTCGGCGGGCACCCCGGCCGTGCGGGCCGACTCCAGGCTGGTGGCCGAATGGGGATGGGGAATGATGTCGTAGTCGCAGTTGGCCTTGTTCAGGCGATCCTGCAGGGTCTTTGCCATACGCATGATGCACCTCCGGTTTCGTCCCCCACTGTCCAATTCTAGGTCGGCTACCGAGCCGCAGGGCTAAACTTGTGCAATAGAACACTCGAGGTGACGACAGGTGATTGCCCGCTGCTGGCGCTGGCTGTTGCTGCTGTTGCTGCTTGGCATCGCGCCGGGCGGCCAGGCAGCGCCCGGCGCGGTGTGGGTGCTGGGCATCGATGATGCCATCGGCCCGGCCAGCGCCGACTACCTGGTGCGCAGCCTCGACCAGGCCCAGGCGCAGGGCGCGCAACTGGTAGTCATCCGTCTGGATACCCCGGGTGGGCTGGACAGCGCCAGGCGCCAGATGATCAAGGCGATTCTCGCCAGCCCGGTACCGGTCGCCACCTTCGTGGCCCCAAGCGGGGCTCGCGCCGCCAGCGCCGGCACTTATATTCTCTACGCCAGCCACATCGCAGCCATGGCACCCGGGACCAACCTCGGTGCCGCCACACCGGTACAGATCGGTGGCCCGCCCGGTGCTGCCAAAGCGGACAAGGCCAAAGGCAGCGCTGACGAAACCCTCACCCGCAAGCAGGTCAATGATGCCGCGGCCTACATACGTGGCCTGGCGCAGCTGCGCGGGCGCAATGCCGACTGGGCGGAGAAAGCCGTGCGCGAGGCGGTAAGCCTGCCCGCCAGCGAGGCCTTGCGGCTGAACGTGATCGACCAGCTGGCCGATGACCTGCCCGGGCTGCTGCGCAAGCTCGATGGCCAAACGCTCACTGTCGCGGGCCAGTCGCGTCAGCTGCAGACCACCGGCGCCAGCCTGGTCGAGCACTTGCCGGACTGGCGTACACAGGTACTGGCGGTAATCACCAACCCGAGCGTGGCGCTGATCTTGATCATGGTCGGGGTGTACGGCCTGCTGTTCGAGTTCATGAACCCTGGCTCGACAGTCGGTGGCGTGGTTGGCGGCATCTGCTTGCTGCTGGCGCTGTATGCGCTGCAGCTGCTACCGGTGAGCTTCGCCGGCGTGGCCCTGATATTGCTCGGCCTCGCCTTCATGGTCGGCGAGGCCTTCCTGCCCAGTTTCGGCGTGGTCGGCTTTGGCGGCATCGTCGCTTTCGTGGTCGGCGCGCTGATCCTGATCGACACCGACGCCCCCGGCTTCGGCATTCCATTAGCCTTGATCGGCACCCTGGCAATGCTCTCGGCATTGCTGATCGGCGGTGTGATGGGCATGGCCCTCAAGGCCCGTCGACGAGCGCTGGTCAGCGGCGATGCCGGCCTGGTCGGCAGCCTGGCCACGGTCACCGGGGTAACGGCCGGCAACCCGCACTGCGGTTTCGTCCTGGCCCAGGGCGAGCAATGGCAGGTGCAATGTGCAACGCCATTGCAACCAGGCCAGCGCGTGCGGGTGACAGCCCGCCAAGGCGTCATGCTGGAAGTGAGCGCCGCCGCACCTGCGGCGCAAGGAGAGTGACCATGTTCATGCAACTGGGTTTCGGCGCGGTACTGGTCGTACTGCTCATGCTGTTGCTGTCGGCGTTCCGCATCCTGCGCGAATACGAGCGCGCGGTGGTGTTCCAGCTGGGCCGCTTCTGGCAGGTGAAGGGGCCGGGGCTGATCCTGTTGATTCCGGTGGTGCAGCAGATGGTACGGGTCGACCTGCGCACGGTGGTGCTGGATGTGCCGCCGCAGGACGTGATCACCCGCGACAACGTCTCGGTCAAGGTCAACGCCGTGGTCTACTTCCGCGTGCTCGACCCGCAGAAGGCGATCATCCAGGTCGAGGATTTCCTCGTGGCAACCAGCCAGCTGGCCCAGACCACGTTGCGCGCCGTACTGGGCAAGCACGAACTGGACGAGTTGCTGGCCGAACGTGAACAGCTGAACGCGGACATCCGCCAGGTGCTGGACGCCCAGACCGACGCCTGGGGCATCAAGGTGGCCAACGTCGAGATCAAGCACGTCGACCTCAACGAATCGATGGTGCGCGCCATTGCCCGTCAAGCCGAGGCCGAGCGCGAACGGCGGGCCAAGGTGATCCATGCAGAAGGCGAGTTGCAGGCATCGGAGAAGCTGATGCAGGCGGCGCAGATGCTGAGCAAGGAGCCAGGCGCGATGCAGTTGCGCTATATGCAGACGTTGGGGGCGATCGCCGGGGACAAGAGCTCGACCATCGTCTTTCCGCTGCCGGTGGATCTGCTCAAGGGGCTGGTGGACAAGCAGCAATAGCTGGGGGCGCGTTGCGCCCCTTTCGCGACGCAAGGCAGCTCCTGCAAGGCTCGTTCAACGCCTGCAGGAGCCCCCTGGTTCGATCAGACTGGTGCGCGGCGCAGGGTCGCCAGGAAGGTTGCCGCACCCAGGAACAACCCGGCAAAGGTCCGGTTCAGGCGCTTCTGCTGCCTGGGCGTACGCAGCAGACGCAGCACCCGCGCAGCCAGGCCGGTGTAGCCGGCCATTACCAGCATGTCGACAGCGACCATAGTCACAGTGATTGCCACATACTGCGGCAGCAGCGGGGCATGCGGGTTGATGAACTGTGGCAGCACCGCCAGCATGAACACCAGCGCCTTGGGGTTGCTGACGTTGACCAGGAAACCGCGGAACACCAGGCTCAGTGGCTTGCCGATCGGGCGCACGCCGGACTCATCGCTCATGTCCATCGGCAGGGCGCGCCATTGCTTGTAGGCCAGGTACACCAGGTAGCCGACCCCAAACCATTTGATGATGTGGAAGGCCGTGGCCGAAGCGGCCAGGATGGCACCGACGCCGGCGGCAATGATGGCGATTTGCACAATCAGGCCCAGCTGCAGGCCCAGGGCGTTCCAGTAACCACGCCAGAAACCGTACTGCAGGCCGCTGGACATCGAGGCAATTGCCCCGGCGCCGGGTGAAAGGCTGATCACCCAACAGGCGGCAAAGAAGCCCAACCACACTTCCATCGACATCACACACCTCGCTCGAACATATGTTGCAAAACGTTAAGCTAAGGTGTTGATGAAAAAATAACCAGCAGATTTTGCAGGATTTGCCTGTACCGGCGTCATCGCGGGTTCACCCGCAAAGCGGCCGGTACAGGTTCAGTCAGCCTCGGCCGACGTCCCTTGAGGCGTCGACTGCACCTCAGTCCCGCGCCAGCGCCGCACCGACTTCTGGAAAAACTGGCTGTTCGGTACCTGCACCAGCGCCCCACCCGCCTCGGGCATTTCCAGCAGGGTGGTGAACAGCAGGTTGATGGCAATAACCCGGCCCTTTACCCCCGGTTTGTCCAGGGTGTCGACCAGTTCGACCACGTCGCCGATGCGAAACGGCCCGACCGTGAAGATCAGCACCGCGCACAGCAGGTTGGACAGTACGCTCCAGATGGCGAAGAAGGCCACCGCCGCCACCGCGACGAAGCCGGACAATGCCGTCCACAGCACGGTCGCCGATACGCCCAACCGCTCCAGCACGAACAGCAGCGCGCTGCCCATGATCAGCCAGCGCAGGCCGCCGCGCACCGGCACCAGCAACTCCGGCGGCAATGGATAACGCTGGCCCAGGCGGCTCAGCCCGCGGGCAATGATGCGTTGCAGGACGAACGCCGCCACCAGGATCAACAGAATCTGCAGGCCCAGCCAGAAGGTGTCCATCCATTGCCCTGGCAGCAGCGAACGCAGTTCTTCCATCAGGACAGTGCCTCGAGCTCGGCCTGCATGCTTTCAAGGGTTTCCAGCGCTTCCATCCAGGCCTCTTCCAGTTCGCCTTCGCGCTGCTTGAGCCTGGTCTGGCGCGCCAGCAGGTCGCGCAGCTCATCCTTGCGCGCGGCGTCGTAGAGGCCACCATCACCCAGCGCGGTTTCGATCTCGGCCAGTTGCGCGTGCACCTGGTTGAGCTCGGTCTCGAGCTTGTCGGCGGCCTTCTTGTGCGGGGCCAGTTGCTGACGCAGTGCGGCGGCGGCCTGACGCTGGGCTTTCTTGTCGGTCTTGTCCGGGTTGACCGGGGCATTGCTGGCCGGCGCGCTGCGCTGGCGGAATTCGACCAGCCAGCGGCTGTAGTCGTCGAGGTCGCCGTCGAAGGTTTCAACCTTGCCGTCGGCCACCAGCAGGAAGTCGTCGGTGGTGCTCTTGAGCAGGTGACGGTCGTGGGACACCACCACCACAGCACCGGCGAACTCCTGCAGGGCCATGGTCAGCGCCAGGCGCATTTCCAAGTCGAGGTGGTTGGTCGGTTCGTCAAGCAGCAGCAGGTTTGGCCGCTCCCAGGCGATCAGCGCCAGCGCCAGGCGGGCCTTTTCGCCACCAGAGAAATTCACCACCGGCTCGTCGACACGGTCGCCATGGAAGTCGAAACCGCCAAGGAAATCGCGCAGGGTCTGTTCGCGTTCGGCAGGGGCGATGCGCTGCAGGTGCAGCAGCGGGCTGGCCTTGTCGTCCAGCGAGTCCAGCTGATGCTGGGCGAAGTAACCTACAGCAAGGTTTTCGCCCCGTACCAGGCGGCCGGACAGCGGCTCGAGCTCGCCTGCGAGGTTCTTGATCAAGGTCGACTTGCCGGCACCGTTGGGGCCGAGCAGGCCAATGCGTGCCCCTGGAGTGAGCTGCAGCTTGACCTTGTCGAGAATGGCCTTGTCACCGTAGCCCAGGCGGCCTTCGGACAGGCTCAGCAGCGGGCTGGAAATCTTTTGCGACTCGCGGAACACAAAGTCGAACGGCGAATCGACGTGCGCCGCCGACAGCTCTTCCATGCGCTCCAGGGCCTTGATCCGGCTCTGGGCCTGGCGGGCCTTGGTGGCCTGGGCCTTGAAGCGGGCGATGTACTTTTCCATGTGCGCGCGCTGCGCCTGTTGCTTCTCGTAGGCCTGTTGCTGCTGCGCCAGGCGCTCGGCACGAGTGCGCTCGAAGGCGGTGTAGCCGCCCTTGTACAGGTTCAACTTGCGCTGCTCGACGTGCAGCACATGGTCGACCACGGCATCGAGGAAGTCACGGTCGTGGGATATCAGCAACAGCGTGCCGGGGTAGCCCTTGAGCCAGTCCTCGAGCCACAGGATCGCGTCCAGGTCGAGGTGGTTGGTGGGCTCGTCGAGCAACAGCAGGTCGGACGGGCACATCAGTGCCTGGGCCAGGTTCAGGCGCATCCGCCAGCCCCCGGAGAAGTCGCCGACGCGGCGGTCCATCTGCTCGTTGGTGAAGCCCAGGCCGGCCAGCAACTTGCGGGCACGTGCATCGGCGGTATAGCCGTCGGCGCTTTCCAGCTCACTGTGCAGGCGTGCCAGGGCGGTGCCATCGTGGGCCTGCTCTGCCGCAGCCAGCTCGGCCTGCACCTTGCGCAGGCGCGCATCACCGTCAAGCACATAGTCCACAGCCAGGCGGTCGAGCGTGTCGACCTCCTGGCGCATGTGGGCGATGCGCCAATCGCCGGGCAGTTGGCAATCGCCGGCATCGGGCGACAGCTCACCGCGCAGCAAGGCGAACAGGCTGGATTTTCCGGCGCCATTGGCGCCGATCAGGCCGGCCTTGTGACCGGCGTGCAGGGTCATCTCGGCGCCTTCTAGCAAGCGCTGCGGACCACGCTGTAAAGTGAGGTTGGATAGTCTGATCATGATGGTCGCGGAGTCTACCAGCTTCCTCGGCCCATAGCGCGAGTGGAACCATGCACACCGACCTGTGGAATTACGCCCTGGCGCTGTACGCCAGGCCCGGCGTGGAAGCGGCCTGCCTCGCCTTGCAGGCGCAGGGTGGCAATGTCTGCCTGTTGCTCTGCGCAGCCTGGCTGCAAGCGCATGGCGTGGCGGTGCTGGACGAACGCGCGCAGCGGCTGCGCGAGATTGCCGAGCCTTGGCAGCGCGACGTGGTCGCGCCGTTACGCTACCTGCGGCAACAGTGGCGTGCTGCAGCGCAGGGTGATGCGCAGTTGGCGGCGTTGCGGGATCAGGTGAAGCAGCTGGAGCTGCAGGCCGAGAAGGCCTTGCTGGAACGCTTGCAAGCGTGTGCACGACAGTGGCCCGCGGACGCCGATGTGCCCGCGGACGACTGGCTGGCCCGGCTGGCACCGGACCTGGCCCGCCGCCACGACGCGCTGGACCAGCTGCGCGTCGCGGCGACCGCGCTTCAGGATGCCGAAGACGGCGCCTGAGCCGAGGTACTGGCGGGTGCCGAAGGTGCTACCGACGCGGCAGGAGTGGCCGAGTTGGTCGCGCCGACCGGGCTGCTGGCGGCAGGCGTGGCCGGCTTGGTTTCGGCTGGCTTGCTGGCGGCAGGTTTGGCCGCTGCTGGCTTGGCCGCGGTACGGGCTGGTGCTTTTGCAGCTGCGGGTTTTGCGGCGGGCTTGGTAGCGGTGGCTCTGGCTGGTGCTGGCTTGGTAGCGGCGGTGGTCTTGGCCGCTGGCTTGGCTGCCGGTTTGGCCGCAGCAGCGGTTTTGGCGGCGGGCTTGGCTGCCGGTTTGGCCGCAACAGCGGCTTTGGCGGCGGGCTTGGCTGCCGGTTTGGCCGCAGCAGCGGCTTTGGCGGCGGGCTTGGCTGCCGGTTTGGCTGCAGCAGCGGCTTTGGCGGCGGGCTTGGCTGCCGGTTTGGCCGCAGCAGCAGCTTTGGCGGCGGGCTTGGCTGCCGGTTTGGCCGCAGCAGCGGCTTTGGCGGCGGGCTTGGCTGCCGGTTTGGCCGCAGCAGCAGCTTTGGCGGCGGGCTTGGCTGCCGGTTTGGCTGCAGCAGTTTTGGCTGCTGGCTTGGCTGCCGGTTTGGCCGTGGCAGTGGTTTTGGCGGCTGGCTTGGCCGCTGGTTTGGCAGCAGCAGTTTTGGCTGCTGGCTTGGCTGCGGTGGCCTTGGCTGCTGGCTTGGCTGCGGTGGCCTTGGCTGCTGGCTTGGCTGCGGTGGCCTTGGCCGCTGGCTTGGCAGCAGCGCGCTGGTCGAGGGCCTTGGCTGCGGCTTCGCGAACCTTGCCTACACCTTGAGCCAGCTTGAGGCTGTCCTGTGCATCGCGTTTGAGTTGCTGGATATAAGAACGGGTCTGGGTTTGACGTTCCTTCAGCGAATCGAGCAGTTCTTCAAGTTCACCAATGGCTTTATGCGCCTTGGTCTGTGCCTTGGCTTTACCTGCCTTGGCCGCGTCTTGCAGTTTCTGGCGACCGCCGTGCAGTTTTTCCTGAGCCTTGACACGCTGCTTTTCCAACTTGGCCAGCAATTTCTCCGCATCAGCCAGCGCTTGCGAGCAGGCATCCTCCAAGTGTTCGAGCAGGCTGCCCGAAAGTTGCTGGAGCAGGTGTAACGGCGTACTTACTGGCTTCTTCTTGGCCGACATGGTTTACCTCCTGGCTGATGAGATTGCGGCTCATACTATGCTTCTGCTGCTACCGCCGCTAGGGCATGTTGACAGTATTGTTTACGCCGCGTTGCATGCCTGGGCAAAGTTGTTATCTTGCAGCTCCGAGCAAGTGTAGTTGCTGAATAAATGATTGCAGATATTCGGCAACTATCTGAACTGCGCGGTGCCTTTGCAGGAGCAGCCCATCGCGACACAAGGCCGCTTCGACAAAGGCCTGCAAGCACGCACAATACAAAACTGAACACTGGCATAATTCCCCGCTCATTGGCGCAGGAACTGATCATGCCTCGATATCTGGTTTTAGGTTTATGCCTGCTGGCCCCTCTCGCCCTGGCCAACAGCGACGAACACGACCTGGCCTACAGCCTTGGCGCCAGCCTGGGCGAGCGATTGCGCCAGGAGATGCCGGGCCTGCAACTGGATGCACTGGTCGAAGGCCTGCGTGCGTCTTACCAAGGGCAACCGCTGAAGCTCGACAAGGCACGCATGCAGGCCGTGCTGCAGCAGCATGAAGCGCAGGAAGGCGATGCCGCCGAGCAGAAGCAGCAGGCTGCCGAGACACGCTTCATGGCCACCGAGCGCGGTCGTTATGGGGTGCACGAACTACCAGGCGGCCTGCTCTACAGCGAGCTGCAGGCAGGTACGGGCGCGCAGCCCAAAGCCGGCGGCAAGGTGCAGGTGCGTTATGTGGGCAGGCTGCCCGATGGCTCGGTATTCGACCAGAACCAGACACCCCAGTGGTTCAGCCTGGATTCGGTGATCGAAGGATGGCAGGCGGCGCTGCCGCAGATGCGCGCCGGCGCCAAATGGCGCCTGGTGATTCCGTCGGCGCAGGCCTATGGTGCCGAGGGTGCGGGTGACCTGATCGCACCCTACACCCCTCTGGTGTTCGAGATCGAACTGCTGGCGGTTGGTGATTGACCTCCGCCGTCAGGCCTCCACCGCGCCCTCTTCCTTGTGCGCGTTGTGCAGCACCTCGATCAGGCAGTCTTCGAGTTCGAAGCGCTCGTGCAGCAGGGCTCCCAGCTTGGTCAGCTTTTCGGCGAAGCGTTCGCTGTCCTTGCATTCACCCTTTTCGCAGTGGTCATTGAAAGCCAGCGCGATCTGGGTGATGTCGTTGATCCGCGGGTTGATCTCTTCGGCCAGTTTCAGCGCCTTCTCGTCGTCAAAAGCCTTGGCCTCGCTGACCAGCTGCTCGCAGACTTCGAAATGCCACGCCGAAACGTAGTCGACCAGAACCGCGCAGAAATCACGGTTTTTTTCCTTGTCGGCAAAGGTCGGCTTCACATCGCGCAAGGCGCGGAAAGCCTGCACCAGTTCCTGGCGCTCCTCCAGCCAGCGGTCGATCAGCTTGTGAACCCCACCCCAGCGTTCCTGAGCGTTCTGACAACTATCGAGCATGGCGATCTCTTCCCTTCTGGGTAGATGCCGCTGCACCTCGCACTACGACCGTGCAGCACAAAGGTGACATCAGCAGGACGGCATCGAGCAGTTGTGTTTTCGGTATGCGTGCTGCGAGATTATTCCCGCGCGTGCTGCCCATCAAGGTACGCAGCAGACAAAGTTCATACAAGCGTTTAATACCCTGTTACACCGCCATTGGTCGCACTACCGACCAAGCCTTGCGCCAGGTCAATTAACAGCCAGGGTGCGGAAACGATACGCCAGCAGGCAGCTCGCGGGCGGCACCGCCAGCAGCAGGAAGGCCAACAGGCTCCACTCGGGCAGCGTCAGGTCGAGAAAACTCCAGGTCAGCGCGTTGCATTCAGGGCCACCGAGTAACAGTTGCCGCGCCGCTTCGCTCCAGGATTGCTCGAATACCCGCCCGATCGGCACCGGACAGAGCGCAAAGGCACCGTCCGCCCCCTGCAACCAGACTTGCCTCGCGGCCAGCAACGCCCCGGCCAGCGAACAGCCCAGCGTCGCCCACGCATAACAGCGCACGCCCCGCGAACCCGGCGCCTGCACAGTGGCCGCGAGGCACAACAGTGCGTACAGGCCAAGCAACAGCCGTTGGCTGAAACACAGTGGACACGGCACCAGCCCTGGGGCGTTTTCCAGCTGAAAGGACGCAACCAGCACCGCCAGTGCGGCCAGGCAGGCGGGTAGGAAAAAGGTGCGCAAACGGGCCGGCAGCATGGGCGTTGAAGGTCCGGGGTGATGAAGTGGCTTGAAACGGTAGAGGAAAGACACGCTTTGTTTCAAGGCACGACAACAACGACAACTCGCTGAATCGCGAAGGAAATTTCCAGCAAGGTGGTAGGAAACGTCTGAAGATAGAGACTGCAGATCCAACCTGCGTCAATGGACAAGTTACCCGGCCCCATGGCCCGCACCTTGGCGCGGGCCATGGGTAGGTCAGGTGCGCACGCCTTCTGGCAATGGCAACGCCAGCAGACGTTCATCCAGCAGGCCGAGGCCCTCCTGGAACAGTTGGTTGCTGCGCTCGGTCTCACCGAGGCTGGCCAGCAACCGGGCCAGCTCGGCGCAGGCCTCCGGGTTGCGCTCCATGCGCAGGCTGCTTTCCAGGTAGTCGCGCGCCTTGCCCCACAAGCGGTTCTGCAAGCTCAGGCGCCCCAGGGTCAGCAGCAGGCTGGCGTCCTGCGGGTGGGCTTTGAGCCAGCCTTCGGCGGTTTGCAGCTGGCGCGCCGGGTCATCGCCGCGCACAAGGCCATACAGGCGAGCCAGGTGGCTTTCGTATTCACGCTTGAGGGCGGTGCGCAGCACTTGCTCGGCTTCGCTCTGGGCACCCACCTGGCGCAACTGTTCGGCGTAGGCCAGCACCAGCTGTGGTTCCTGGCGCTGGGCCGCGGTCAGTTGCTGCCAGGCACGCTCCAGGGCCTGACGTGCGCTTTGTGCGTCCTCGCCCCGGGTCGAGGCCAGGCTCAGGTTCTGCCCCCATGCGCGCTGCTCCAGGGCGGTCAGCTCGGCGGCCGGCAACACCCTGCCCTTACGCAGGTCTGGCAGCAGGCGGATCAGGGCCGACCAGTCCCCGCGCTCTTGATACAGACGCTGCAGCAGGCGCAACACCTGGTTGTTGTGCGGGTGGCGTTCCTGCATGGCCAGCAAGGTTTCCAGGGCGCCATCGCTTTCGCCACGGTCCATCTGCAACTGCGCATGGGTCAGGGCAATGGCCAGTTCCGCTTGCGGCTGGCGTTCCAGGGCACGTTCCAGCAGGTTGTCGCTGTCTTCGCTGCGACCCTGTTCGTTGGCGGCGCGCGCCGCACCGAGGTAGAACAGCAGCGGCTGGCGCTCGGCCTCGGCGGCACGGTGCAGATGGCGCTGGGCGCTGGCCCAGCGGCCCTCGGCAAGGTCCAGCTGGCCCTGTTCGATGGACAGCCGGATGCGCCGGCTGCGGTTGCGCCGCGACCATGGGTTGACCACACCGCTGGAGGTCAGCACCAGGCCGACCAGGTAGCGCAACAGCCACAGCAGCACGATCACCGCCAGCAAGCCGGCCAGGGCTGCCCACAGCCCGGACTGGTAGCGGAAACTGCCATACGAGATCAACACATAACCGCTGTGCTTGGCGACTGCGATACCCAGCGCAGCAGCGATCACGATCGCCAGCACGGCCAGCAGGTAGACACGCTTCATGGCTTGCCCCCTTCAGGCTCGGCCGGCAGGTGGCGGCGCTGGATATAGGCCTGCACTGCAGCCAGGCTTGCGCTCAGGTCGGGGGTAACCACCGAGACCGGTTGCTCTGCCAGGGCGTTGAGACTGTCGAGCATGGCCTTGCTTTGCGGGTTGTCGGCGTTGAAGTTGGCCAGCAGCACGCTGCGGGCATCATCCAGGGCCTGGGTGTAGACCTTGGCCTCGCCGTTCAGCGCCGCCCACTGCGCCTGCTCGATGGTCAGGCTCAGGGCCAGACGCAGCTGGTTCAGCTGCTGGCCGGCCAACAGTGGGCGCACGTTGTCATCGGCGTTGAAGTCGATCTGGAAGTACTTGGAGATCTCGGCCCACCATTGCGACAGGCGGCTGGCGCCGTCACCGTCGGAGGTCAATGCGCCAAGCGCATCGGCATTGCTGGCGAACTCAGGCGACTGGGCGCTGAGCTGCTGCACCAGTTCGCGCTGCGCAGCCAGCTTCAGGAACAGCCCGGTGCGGTCCGGTTGCTGCGTACTGTTGAGCGTGGCCAGGCTACGCGCCAGCTGCTCGCGGGCGGCGAAAGCCCCCGGGTCGCTCTGTTCACGCAGAATTTCGTCGGCACCTTCGACCAGGGCCTTGGCGCTGGTGATGTCCTGCAGCGCCGACAGGCGCAGGGTGGCCAGGCGCAGCAAGTGCTCGGCCTCGGCCAGGCGCCATTCCTTGCGGCTTTCACCCAGCACGGTTTCCAGGCGTTGGCTGAGGCGTTGCTGGTCGCCTTGCAACTGCGCCACCAGGCGGCGGCGGTCTTCCAGTTCGCTGGCAGCCGGCAGGCTGGCCAGCTGCGCGCTGATCTGCTGCTCGCGCTGCTGCAGGGCCTCGGCGCGTTGGTTCAGCGCCTCGATGTGCTGGCCCTGGTTGAATTCGCTGCCTTGCAGTTGACGCACCTGCCAGACACCCCAGCCACCTACCGCGACCCCGGCCGCCCCCAGCAGCAGGGCCAGCGTTGCCAGACCACTGCCGGAGCGCTTGGCAGGTGGGGTAGTGACGGGTTCCGCCGGCGCCTGTGCCGACGGCTGATCGTTTTTGGACAAGACAGTCTCGCTCACGTATCCATCCTTTGCATGGGGGCGCACCGCGTTCAGCTTAGCGCCTTAGGAGGCAGGTGCAGCGCTGCGCTGCACGGCTGCCAGCAAGGCCGTGGCACTGGCGCCACGGCAATCCACAACCTGTTGGGCCCCGGCGGCCCTGGCCTGTTCGGCGACCCGCGGGCTGGGCACGAACAGCGGCAGGTGCGCCAGCCGTGGCCAGTCGGCACCGGCCATCTGCTGCAAGTGTTCAAGACCCTGCCCACTGCTGACCACCAGGCCATTGAGGCGTTCCGCTTCGATGCGGCGCATCAAGGTGCCTGGCGGGTAATCCGGCAGGCAACGACGATACAGTTCCAGATAATCGACACTAGCACCTTGCTCTGCAAGACGCTCTGCCAGCAGTTCGCGACCTCCAACCCCACGCACGATCAAGATGCGCGGCGCCGGCACGGCTACCGCCTGGCGCAGGGCTGGCAGGGCCAGCAAGGCTTCACTGTCGTCGCCACTCGGCGGGACACTCACTGCCAGGCCCGCCGCCTGCAGCACCGCCGCGGTGGCCTCGCCCACGCTGAACCAGCCTTGCCGAGGCGGTTGCAGGCCGGCCTGGGCCAGTTGTTCGAGCAACAGCCTGGCAGCCGGCTTGCTGACCACGATGATGGCCTGGAAGCCCGACAGGCCCGCCAGCACCTGGCGCTGCCGGTTATCCACAGCAACGGGCTCGATCGCCAGCAACGGCAGGCAGCTACTGCCCACCCCCGCCGCTGCCAGGCTTTGCGCCAGCGCTGCGCAATCCTCGGCTGGCCGGGTCAGCAACAGGCGCCAGGGGCTCACGGGTGGCCGGCCTCGCCGTAGACTTCCTTGAGGATGGCCTCGGCGCCCTGCCCCAGCAGGTCTTCGGCGACCTGCACGCCCAGCGTCTCGGCGCTGCCACGGGGGGCGCGGGATTCAGCCACCAGCAGGGTGCCGCCGCTGGGCTGGCCGACCAGGCCGCGCAGCCATAACTGGTCACCTTCCAGCACCGCATAGCAGGCGATCGGCACCTGGCAGCCGCCATTGAGACGTTTGTTCAGGGCGCGTTCGGCCACCACCCGGTCGGCAGTGTCAAGGTGGTGCAGCGGAGCCAGCAGCGCGTGGATTTCGTGGTCGGCGCTGCGGCATTCGATGCCCACTGCACCCTGGCCCCCCGCCGGCAGGCTGTCCTCGACGCTGATGGTGGAGGTGATGCGGTCTTCGAAGCCCAGGCGGATCAGGCCGGCAGCGGCGAGGATGATCGCGTCGTACTCGCCGGCATCCAGCTTGGCCAGGCGGGTGTTGACGTTGCCGCGCAGGAAACGGATCTGCAAGTCGGGGCGGCGCGCCAGCAACTGCGCCTGGCGGCGCAGGCTGGAAGTGCCGACGATGCTGCCGGCCGGCAGTGCCTCGAGGCTGGCGAAGCGGTTGGAGACGAAGGCATCGCGCGGGTCTTCGCGTTCGCAGATGCAGTACAGGCCCAGGCCTTCGGGGAAGTCCATGGGCACGTCCTTCATCGAATGCACGGCGATGTCGGCTTCGTTGTCCAGCAGGGCGGTTTCCAGTTCCTTGACGAACAGCCCCTTGCCGCCGATCTTCGCCAGCGGCGCATCGAGCAGCTTGTCACCGCGGCTGACCATGGGCACCAGGGTCACCAGCAGACCGGGGTGAGCCTGCTCGAGGCGGGCTTTGACGTATTCGGCCTGCCACAGGGCCAAGGCACTTTTACGGGTGGCGATGCGGATTTCGCGAGTGGACATGAAACGCCCCGATCCAGAGAAATGCTGCCGATGATAACAGCATCGCCGCTATCGCTAGCAGATGTGGATCAGTCCAGGGCCTGTTCGCGGCTGATGCCGCCCCCACAGGGTACAGTGCCGCACGACAGGGCAATGCAGAACCTGTGGTAGCGGCTGCAGCCGCGAACAAGGGCGCGGCCAGGGCCACGCGGGTGTGGTATTCAGAGGGTCTGCATCATCTTGCGCACGCCGGCCACATGGCGCCGGCTGACGGTCAGGGCATCGCCGTCCAGGCCCTTCAGGTACAGCTGGAAATGCCCCAGCGGGGTGCGCTGCAGGCGTTCGATACGTTCGCGGGCGACCAGCGCGTTGCGGTGGATACGCACGAAGCGTTCACCAAATTCGTCCTCCAGGGCCTTGAGCGGCTCGTCGAGCAGCACTTCCCCAGCTTCATGGCGCAACGTCACGTACTTGTGGTCGGCAATGAAATAGATCACCTGGGGCAACGGGATCAGCTCGATGCCTTTACGGGTGCGGGCACTGATGTGGCTGCGCGGCCCGCCACCTTCATGGCCCGGCCGGGTGAGCGCGGCCAACTGGGCGCGATTGGGTTTTTCGGCCTTGCGCAAGGCGTCACGCAGCGCCTGGGCCTGGAAAGGCTTGGTCACATGGCTGAGGGCGCTGTCCTTGAATGCCTCGGCACCGTATTCATCGTCCCCGGTGCAAAACACCACCGCCGGCGGCGCCTCGCGTTCGCACAAGCGAGCAGCGACCTGCAGGCCGTCCAGGCCTGGCATGCCGATGTCCAGCAAGACCACGTCGGGCTTGAGGCTGTCGATCAGCGCCAGGGCCTCCTCGCCGTTGGTGGCGCTAGGCTCCAGCACGGTGTATCCCTCCAGTTCGCCGAGCAGCCGGCTGAGGCGTTCACGGCCTTGGGGTTCGTCATCAACGATCAGGACATTCATAATTGCGCTGGATTCCTGAATGAGTCTCGCACAGGTATAGCGTAGACAGGTGTGGTTCGAGCGACACTGCGGTCAGGCTCTAGACCGGTGCGATGGCCAAAGATTCATTCGGCAGGCAGATTCACTGCCAGTCCTCTGTCCAACTGTAGACGGTCCGTGGAACACTGCCGTTCATTCCATGAAATCGTTGTCCGCAGTTTTCCGGCATTTCTCACGACCAGCGCCCTGCGGCGCCCGGCACAACCCTGCTATCATCCGCGCCACTTCCTTCGTTCACGCCTGCAATGAGTGAATCCATGAGCACCGACAAGACCAATCAGTCCTGGGGCGGCCGCTTCAGTGAGCCCGTCGACGCCTTCGTCGCCCGTTTCACCGCCTCGGTCGATTTCGACAAGCGCCTGTACCGCCACGACATCATGGGTTCGATCGCCCATGCCACCATGCTGGCGCAGGTCGGCGTGCTCAGCGATGCCGAGCGCGACACCATCATCGATGGCCTGAAGACCATCCAGGGTGAGATCGAAGCCGGCACCTTCGACTGGCGCGTCGACCTCGAAGACGTGCACATGAACATCGAGGCACGCCTGACCGACCGCATCGGCATCACCGGCAAGAAGCTGCACACCGGCCGTAGCCGCAACGACCAGGTGGCCACCGACATCCGCCTGTGGCTGCGTGACGAGATCGACCTGATCCTCGCCGAGATCACCCGCCTGCAGAAGGGTCTGCTGGAACAGGCCGAGCGTGAAGCCGAAACCATCATGCCCGGGTTCACCCACCTGCAGACGGCACAACCGGTAACCTTCGGCCATCACCTGCTGGCCTGGTTCGAAATGCTCAGCCGCGACTACGAGCGCCTGGTCGACTGCCGCAAGCGTGCCAACCGCATGCCGCTGGGCAGCGCCGCGCTGGCTGGCACCACCTACCCAATCGACCGTGAACTGACCTGCAAGCTGCTGGGCTTCGAAGCCGTGGCCGGCAACTCGCTGGACGGCGTCTCGGACCGGGACTTCGCCATCGAATTCTGTGCAGCTGCCAGCGTGGCGATGATGCACCTGTCGCGCTTCTCCGAAGAGCTGGTGCTGTGGACCAGTGCGCAATTCCAGTTCATCGACCTGCCGGACCGCTTCTGCACCGGCAGCTCGATCATGCCGCAGAAAAAGAACCCCGACGTGCCGGAACTGGTACGCGGCAAGAGCGGCCGTGTGTTCGGCGCCCTGACCGGCCTGCTGACCCTGATGAAAGGCCAGCCGCTGGCCTACAACAAGGACAACCAGGAAGACAAGGAGCCACTGTTCGACGCCGCCGACACCCTGCGCGACTCGCTGCGTGCCTTTGCCGACATGATCCCGGCGATCAAGCCCAAGCACGCCATCATGCGTGAAGCGGCCCTGCGCGGTTTCTCCACCGCCACCGACCTGGCCGACTACCTGGTACGCCGTGGCCTGCCGTTCCGTGATTGCCACGAGATCGTTGGCCATGCAGTGAAATATGGCGTGGACACCGGCAAGGACCTGGCCGAGATGAGCCTGGACGAACTGCGCCAGTTCAGCGACCAGATCGAGCAGGACGTGTTTGCCGTACTGACCCTGGAAGGCTCGGTGAACGCCCGTAACCACATTGGTGGCACCGCACCGGCGCAGGTGCGTGCGGCAGTGGCTCGCGGCAAGGCGCTGCTGGCTTCGCGTTAAGCCTGGACTTGGGGCCGCTGTGCGGCCCATTGCGACACCAGGCCGCTCCTGCAGGGGTTCGTGTACCCTCTGCAGGAGCGGCCTGGTGTTGCCATGGGCTGTGAAGCAGCATCTGGCTTCTAGCGCTTGCCGCTGCGAATCATCTCCATGAAGGCCGGCATCGCCGCCTCCTTGTCCGCCACGATCCGCGCCATGTGCGGGTTGTCGCCCATCAGCTGCAGCAACGCCCTGGCATGTGGGAAGTCTTCCAGGAAGTCGATGTTCAGCACTTTCTTGCCCACCGCGCAGGCCAGGTCCACCGAGAAGCAGAACATCAGGTCTGCCAGCGTCAGTTGCTCGCCCGCCACATAGGGTGCAAAGCGGCCGTTGCGCTTGAGCGTGGCAAACCCGGCCAGCAGGTCGGCACGCGCCCTTTCCTTGATCAGCGGCTCCACCGACATGCCAAAGAACGATTCGGCGTAGCAGGTACGCGCCGGCAGCTCGATGTACAGCTCGATTTCCTTGAGCAGCTCGCGCACCTTGGCCTGCCCGAACGGGTCGGCCGGCAGCAGCGCCTTGCCGCCCTGGGTCTGCTCGATATAGTCGAGGATCACATTGGTTTCGCTGAGGAAGCCATGTTCGGTCTGCAACACCGGCACCTTGCCCCGTGGGCTCACTTCCAGCGCCTGCGGCGCCTGGCCGCCATAGAAGGTGACCTCCTCGAAGGGCAGGCCTTTTTCCAGCAGGGCCAGCTTGACCATGTTGTAGTAGTTGCTGACCGCGAATCCATGAAGCTTGAGCATGAGGTAACAGCCTCCAGGCCGTAAGGGGTTGGCCTGGCTTTTATAGACCGATCTCCAGCCCCTTGACCAGTGTCATGCGCCCCGTCAATGCCCGGGCATTGCCGTCACAGGCGTGGCACACTGTGCCTCCCATCACAGGAGTACCGCCATGAGCGAGCCCACCGACATCGACAATGACGACGACGAAGCCTTCGCCGAGGCGACGCTGACCCAGGCCATCGAAAACCAGATCGAAAGCGGCGAGCCGCCTGCGGCCAAGGCCACCTTCAACAAGCTGACCCTGGTCGGCTATGCGCGCGAAGACATTCTCAACCTGATGGCCCATGTGCTGGCCTTCGAGATCGACAACATGCTGGTGGAAGACCGGGCGTTCGACAGCGAGTGGTATGAAAGCGCGTTGCGGGCACTGCCGGAGTTGCCGCCTGAGATGGATCAAGGCGACGACGAATAACCCGTCTACACTCCAGGATCAGGCACCGTCAACGGTGCCGCCATCCTTGTCTGGAAGTCAGGAGTCGCCATGTCCTTCACCCCCGATCTGATCGCCGAACTGGAAGTGCTCGCGCTGTTCAAGCATGACAGCAGCCAGGAAGGCATCAAGATTCACAAGAACGCCTCGCCTGCCCTGGTTGCCGCTGCGCAACGCCTGTATGAAAAGGGGCTGACCGATCAACCTGATGGCGGCTACCTGACCAGCCTGGGTCATGACGCCGTTGAAAGTGTGCAACTGTTGCAGAACATCCTCAAGGCGCCACAGCCGGCCTGAGCCAGGATTGCACGGGGCCGCGCTGCGGCCCCAATCAGTTAGCCACCGCCCTGCGCTTTTCGGCCAGGCGTGAGCGCCTGTACAGGAACACAACGGCCAGCAAGGCCACGGCCTGCGCCGACAGCGAGTAGGCATCGGCGTGGATCCCCAGCCAATCGAACTCGAAGAACGCCACTGGCCGGGTACCCAGCACCCCGGCTTCCTGCAGCGCCTTCACGCCATGCCCGGCAAATACCACCGACAGGGCACACAGCAGCCCGGCGTTGATGCTGAAGAACAGCGACAACGGCAGCTTGGCCGAACCCCGCAGGATCACCCAGGCCAGGCCCACCAGCAACACCAGCGCCGTGGCGCCACCCGCCAGCACCGCCTGGTGCCCGCCGGGGCCTGCCTGCAGCCACAGGGTCTCGTAGAACAGGATCACTTCGAACAGTTCGCGGTACACCGAGAAGAAAGCCAGCACGGCAAAACCGAAGCGCCCGCCGCCACTGACCAGGCTGCTCTTGATGTAGTCCTGCCAGGCGGCGGCGTGGCGGCGATCGTGCATCCACACGCCAAGCCACAGCACCATCACCGCAGCGAACAGCGCCGTGCAGCCTTCCAGCAGCTCACGCTGGGCGCCGCCGACGTCGATCACATAGGCGGCCAAGGCCCAGGTGGCGAAGCCGGCCACCAGCGCCAGGCCCCAGCCCATGTTGACGCTGCGCACCGCCGACTGCTGGCCGGTGTTGCGCAGGAAGGCCAGGATCGCCGCCAGGACCAGGATCGCCTCCAGGCCTTCGCGCAGCAAAATCAACAACCCGGAGACGAAGCTCAACGACCAGCTCAAGCCATCGCTGCCCAGCAGCTTGGCCGCCTGTTCGAGCTTGGCCTTGGCTTCGCCCAAGCGTAGTTCGGCCTGGGCGACAGGCGAGCCGTCCTGCAATGCCTGGCGGTAGGCCATCAGGGATTTTTCGGTGTCCTTGCGCGCCTGGGTATCGATGTTGTCCAGTGAGCTTTCCACCAGCTCGAAGCCTTCCAGGTAGGCGGCCACCGACAGGTCATAGGCCTGGTCGTGGTCACCTGCACGGTAGGCAGCCAGGCTCTTGTCGAGGGTACTGGCGGTGTACGCGAGCAATTGCGCCGGGCCTCGCTTGACCTGGGGTGGCTGCGCGCGCTGGGCGCGGAACGCTTCGACAGCGGCATTGCCTTCGTTGGCGGCAACTTCGGCCGGGGTCTGGCGGGCCAGGTCGGCAATGTTCCAGGTCTTGTCGCCTTGGCCGGCTTCCGGCTTGGCGGTGAAGCTGGCGATATAGGCGGCCACGTCCCAGCGCTGGCGATCATCCAGCTGGTCGGCGAACGATGGCATCTCGGTGCCGTCGATACCCAGGGCCAGGGTGTTATAGAGGTCGAACAGGCTCAACTGGTCGAGGCGCGCGACATCGCGCAGGTTGGCGGGCGCCGGCTCCAGGCCCACGCCAGCCGGGCCGTCGCCAGCGCCAGTGTCACCGTGGCAGATCGAGCAATTTTGCGCGTACAGCGCCGCGCCACGGGCTGGGTCCGGGGTAATCACCGGGGCCTGGCTGACCTCGTAGGCCACCGCCAGACGTGCGCCCAACTGACGGGCCTGCCTGGCTACCGCTGTACCATCCTGGCGTTGATCGATGGCTTGGCGCAGCGCCTGCACGCCCTGTTCCAGGGCCGCTTGCTCGGCGTGTGCAGGCAGGCCTTTGACCAGGTCGGCCAGCACCGTGCTGAATTCCTGCTGTTCGCGGTATTCGCCGTCGTCGATGACCTTGCCGCTTGCCACGGTCGGCGGGTAGTCGGCACCAATGTAGTCCAGCAAATGCAGGGCCTTGGCGGCTTCAGCGGGCGCTTCGGCCTGCGCCAGGGTGCTGCACAGCGCCAGCACCGGGCCTAGCAGGAAAGCCGGCAACCAGGCGAGCAGACGGGAACGGGTTTTCATGGCCAGTCTCGGTGGGAATGCGAAAGAGAACATTGTTCACTTCCACTTTGCTTCGCTCAAGGGTGCTGGGCGGATTTCATGAAAAATCTTGCTACAAATCAGATGAAATGAGGGAAGGGTAATACGGCTGGGCAGTGCTGTGGGTTCGTGAGGCGACTGCCTTGGCATTCTTGGCGCCC